>JBLNCQ010000171.1:0-15607 GCA_050260815.1 Bacillota bacterium | reverse complement strand
AACGGCGCCGCCGGCGGCGCCGGGGTGAGCCTGGCCATGGCCTGCGATCTGAGCCTTGCCGCCGATACGGCCAGGTTCAAGCAGGCCTACACCTCGGTGGGCCTTACGCCGGACGGTGGCTGGAGCCCGTTCGTCGCCCGTCAGGTAGGCTACGCCCGGGCAGCGGAGATGGTCCTGTTGGACCCGGTGCTTGACGTGCAGAAGGCACTCGCTCTGGGATTGGTGAACCGCGTGGTGGCAGCAGACGAACTGGCGCGGGAGACGGCGAGGGTGGCGTCTCGTCTGGCGGCTGGGCCGAGCGCGGCGTTTGCACGAGCCATGCCCTGCTGAACCGCTCCCTGTTCTCAGGCCTGGAGGAGCAGCTGGAGTTGGAGCGCCGGAGTATCATGGCGGCAGCAGAGACAGAGGATTTCCGGGAGGGGCTGGCAGCCTTCTTCGGGAAGCGGGCCCCACAGTTCAGGGGGCGTTAGGTTCCGCCCGGCGTTACCACATAGCAGCAAAGGCAGAATGCACTGCAGCCAGCAGGGCCCTGGAGCCCTGCTTTTTTGTCTGCAACCGTTCACGTCATTCTTGGGACGAGTTGGTCATAGGGTGTTGTAAATACCACGAATTGATGGTAGATTTTGAGCACATCGACCGATCGGTAGGTTGACGTAAGGCTTGGCCAGGGGGCAGAAGAGGCATGGACTTTGAACTCACGGTAGAGCAGCGCCTGCTGCGGGACATGGCACGCGACTTCGCTCGGCGAGAGATCGAGCCGGTGGCAGCCCTCCACGACCGAGAGGAGAGATTCCCCCGTCAGGTCTTTGACCGGGCGAGAGCGCAGGGACTGCTCAACCTCACCGTACCGGAGGAACACGGCGGTGCCGGGCTGGGGGCCGTGGAAGTGGCCGTCGTGACCGAGCAACTGGCGCGCGCCTGCGTGGGCATTACCGCGGCCATCAGCCTGAACGGACTGGTGGCGGACGCCCTGGTTCTGGCCGGTACGGAGGAGCAGAAGCGCCGCTACCTGCCCCGTCTCACCGGCGGTGAGATGGCCGGATACGCGGTGACGGAGCCGTCCGCCGGTTCAGATGTGGCGGCCCTGCAGACGACTGCCCGCCGCCAGGGGGACCGCTACATCCTCAACGGGACCAAGACCTGGATCTCCAACGCGACTGAAGCCGGCCTGTTCCTGGTCTTCGCCAAGACGGACCCGCAGGCCGGTCACAAGGGCCTGTCCGCCTTTCTGGTGGAACGGGACGCGCCGGGTCTTGAGGTAGGCAAGAAGCTCGGCAAGATGGGGCAGAAGGCGGCTCCCGCGGCGGAGGTCTTCCTGACGGATGTCCCCGTGCCGGCGGAGTCGCTGTTGGGCGAGGAGGGCCAGGGCTTCCGGCTGGCCATGAAGGTGTTCGATCGCTCCCGGCCCATGGTCGCCGCCATGGCCGTGGGGCTCATTCAGCGCTGCCTGGACGAGTCCCTGGCCTACAGCCAGACCCGGGTCAGCATGGGCATGCCCATCATCCTGCACCAGGCCGTGGGCCACAAGATTGCGGAGATGAGCATCCGCCTGCAGGCGGCCCGGCTGCTTACCTACCAGGCCGCCTGGCTGCTGGACGACGGCCGGCGCAACACCCTTCCGGCCTCCGCCGCCAAGGCGTTCGCGGCGGATTCGGCCATGTGGGCCGCCACCGAGGCCGTCCAGGTCTTCGGCGGCATGGGCTACAGCACGGAGTACCCAGTGGAGAAGCTCCTGCGCGATGCCAAACTGCTTCAGATCTATGAGGGTACCAGCGAGATTCAGCGGAGCATCGTGGTCAAGGAGCTTGTCCGGTGACGGGCCGCGTGGAGCCTGACGGCATCGCACCTCTGAAGGGATTCCGGCTGGTGTCGCTGGCCGTGAACGTGCCGGGACCCGTGGCGGCAGCGCGCCTGCGGGAGATGGGCGCCGCCGTTGCCAAGGTGGAGCCGCCGGAGGGCGACCCGCTGGCCACCGGCAGCCCGGCCTGGTACCAGGCCCTGACGGAAGGGCAGGACGTGGTGCGCCTGAACCTCAAGGAGCCCACCGGCCGCGCCAGGCTGGACGAGCTTCTGCACAGTGCCGACCTGCTTCTCACGTCCACCCGGCCGGACTCCCTGCGGCGGCTGGGGCTGGACTGGCCCTCGCTGCACCCCGTTTACCCGCACCTCTGTCAGGTGGCCATTGTTGGCTACCCCTCGCCGGAAGAGAACCGCGCCGGGCACGACCTGACGTATCAGGCCGGGCTGGGCCTGCTCCGTCCGCCCGACCTGCCGCGGACGCTGCTGGCCGACCTGGCGGGGGCCGAGCAGGCCGTCAGCGCCGCCCTCGCCTTGCTGCTGGCGCGGGAGCGCGGCGGCGGCGCGGGGTACAGGCAGATCGCCCTGGCGGGGGCGGCGGCGGTCCTTGCGGCGCCCCTGCAATATGGTCTGACGGTGCCGGGGGGCGTCCTGGGCGGCGGGCACCCCGGCTACGGCCTGTATCAGGCGGCGGGCGGAGGATGGGTTGCCGTTGCCGTTCTGGAGCCTCACTTCCTGCAGCGGCTGCAGGAGGAACTGGACCTCATGCAGGTGAGCCGCGAGAGCCTGGCCGCGGTCTTCGCCACCCGGACGGCTGAGGATTGGGAGATGTGGGCGGCCGAAAGGGGTCTGCCCATTGCCTTGGTTGCAGCAAGCTGAAGACATCTGAATAAGGGGTGAGGCCTCGCACGAACAGAGCCCTGAGCCCATGGGAGGAGGACCTTTGATCTTGAGCGAGAGCTAGAAGGAAAGAGGAGGGCCACTGATGAGGGGTTTGATGATGGATTACCAGCTGACCCTGCCGTCCATTGTGAGGCGCGCCGAGACCCTCTTCGGCGCCAAGGAGGTCGTCACCCGACTACCGGACAAGAGCTTCCACCGCTATACCTACCGGGACTTTGCGCGGCGAGCCAGGAAGCTTGCCGTGGCCCTGATGGGCCTGGGGGTAAGGCCCGGCGACCGCGTGGCCACGTTCTGCTGGAACCACCATCAACACCTGGAGGCCTACTTCGGCGTGCCCATGATGGGCGCCGTGGTTCACACCCTCAACCTCCGCCTTCATCCCGACGACCTCACGTTTATCATCGGCCACGCCGGGGACCGGGTCCTTCTGGTGGACAGGGTGCTGCTGCCGCTGTTTGAGCGCTTCCGCAATCGCATCAAGGTGGAGCATGTCATTGTGGTCGATGAGGCGGGCGAGGCGCCGGAAGGAACGCTGAGCTACCAGGCTCTGCTGGCCGATGCAAACGAGACGGCGTTCCAGGAGCCCCACCTGAACGAGGACGACGCTGCCGCCATGTGCTATACCTCGGGCACCACGGGGCGGCCCAAGGGCGTGCTCTACTCCCACCGGGCCCTTGTGCTGCACTCGCTGGCCTCGGCCATGGCGGGCAGCCTGGGCATCCAGGAGGCGGACGTGGTCCTGCCGGTGGTGCCCATGTTCCACGCCAACGGCTGGGGCCTGCCGTTCACCGCCACCATGGTGGGGGCCACGCAGGTTTTCCCCGGTCCACACCTGGACCCCGTATCGCTCCTGGAGAACTACCAGCAAGAGCGGGTGACCATCACCGCCGGCGTGCCCACCATCTGGCTGGGGCTGCTGCAGGTGCTCGACAAGAATCCGGGGGCCTATGACCTGTCGCACATGCGAGCGCTGGTCGTCGGCGGGGCGGCGGCGCCGGAGGGCATGATCCGCGGCTTCGAGGAGCGGCACGGCCTCACGGTCCTGCATGCCTGGGGCATGACGGAGACCACCCCTCTGGGGACGGTGGCCGGACTCTGGAGCAGCCTGGAGTCGGCGCCGGAGCACACTCGCTACAAGTACCGGGCCAAGCAGGGCACACCAGTGCCCCTGGTGGAGATCCGGGCCCGCGGCGCGGACGGCCTCGTCCCCTGGGATGGGCAGACCTTTGGCGAGCTGGAGGTCCGCGGCCCCTGGATTGCCGGGGCTTACTACAATAACCCGGAGAGCGCCGACCGCTTCACGGAGGACGGCTGGTTCCGCACCGGCGACGTGGTGACCATCGACCCGCTGGGCTACATGGAGATCCAGGACCGCACCAAGGACCTGATCAAGTCGGGCGGCGAGTGGATCAGTTCCGTGGCTCTGGAGAATGCCCTGATGGGCCACCCCGCCGTGGCGGAGGCGGCGGTCATCGCCATCCCGGACGAGAAGTGGCAGGAGCGACCGCTGGGCCTGGTGGTGCTGAAGGAGAGCCAGTCAGCCACGGTGGAGGAACTTCGCCGCTGGCTGGCCGATCGCTTCGCCTCCTGGTGGGTGCCCGAGGCCATCGAGTTCATCCCGGAGATCCCCCGTACCGCCGCGGGCAAGTTCCTGAAGTCCGCGCTGCGGGAGAAGTTCCGCAACTACCAGCCGCCGGCGGCCGGCTAGGCGGCTGACGTCATCAACCAGGGGAGGAGAACCATGTCGGAAGCGGTGATCCTGGAGGCGGTGCGGACCCCGTTCGGCAAGCGCGGTGGTGCGCTGCGCAGCACCCGTCCGGACGCCCTGCTGGCCCACGCCCTGACCGGGCTGGTGGAGCGGGCGGGAATCGACGCCGGCAAGCTGGAGGACGTGGTCACAGGCTGCGTCACCCAGACGGCCGAACAGGGGGCCAACATCGGCCGACTGGCGGTGATGCTGGCCGGCTTCCCGGTGACGGTGCCCGCCGTCAGCCTGAACCGCATGTGTGGCTCCAGCCAGCAGGCAGTGCACTTTGCGGCTCAGGCGATTGCTGCCGGAGACATCGATTATGCGGTTGGCACCGGCGTGGAGAGCATGACCCGGGTGCCCATGTTCAGCGACCTGGGCAGCGGCTTTGAGGCCCTCAACCCGGACCTGCTGTCGAAGTACGAGATCATCCACCAGGGCGAGAGCGCGGAGCGCGTGGCGGACCGGTGGGGCCTGGCCCGCGAGGAGGTCGACGCCTTTTCGGCGGAGAGCCACCGGCGAGCCAGCGAGGCCGCGAGAGCAGGCCGCAACCGGGAGATTCTGCCCACGCCCGGCGTGGATGCATCCGGTGACGCCATGGAATTGGCCCGGGACGAGGGCATTCGCGACAGTGTGGACATTGGTCGCATGGCCCAGTTGCCCACCGCCTTCCGCCCAGAGGGCAACGGGGTGGTGACGGCGGCCAACTCCAGCCAGATCTCGGATGGCGCCGCCGCCGTCCTGGTGGCCAACCGCGAGAAGGCCGTAGCCGAGGGATTCCGGCCGCGGGCGCGGTTCCGGGCCCGGGTGGTGGTGGGCGACGACCCCACGCTCCAGCTCATGGGCGTGATTCCGGCCACGGCCAGGGCCCTGGAGCGGGCGGGCCTGACCATCGGCGATCTGGACTGGATCGAGATCAACGAGGCCTTTGCCACCGTGGTCCTGGCCTGGGCACGCGAGTTCAAGCCGGACATGGCGAAGGTTAACCCCTGGGGCGGCGCCGTTGCCCATGGGCACCCGCTGGGAGCCACCGGCGCCGGCCTGATGGCCAAGATGCTGGCCGGCCTGGAGGCAACGAGCGGACAGTTCGGCCTGCAGGTCATGTGCATCGGCCACGGCATGGCCACGGCCACGATTATCGAGCGGCTGTAGGCCGTTCATCTAGGGAGAGGAGCCCTCCATGGAAATCATCGGGAAGACGTTTATCGTCACAGGCGGCGGGTCTGGGCTGGGAGAGGCGACGGCGCGGCTGCTGGCGGAGTCCGGGGCCAACGTGGTGATTGCCGACATCAACGAGGAGAGGGGCGCGTTGGTCGCCGGTGAAATCGGCGGCCACGCCCGGTTCGTGAAGACCAACGTGGCGGACGAGGCCGACGTCAAGAACCTGGTTACCACGGCCCTGGAGGCCTTCGGCGGCCTGCACGGCGCCGTCAACTGCGCCGGCGTGGGCATCGCGGAGAAGGTGCTGACCAAGCAGGGGCCGCACCTCCTGGAGCACTTCAGCCTGGCCCTGCAGGTGAACCTGCTGGGCACTTTCAACGTGATCCGGCTGGCGGCGGCGGCCATGGTCGACCTGCCGGTGGATGAGGAAGGCCGCCGGGGCGTCTTCATCAACACAGCGTCCGTGGCGGCGTTCGACGGGCAGATTGGGCAGGCCGCCTACTCCGCTTCCAAGGGCGGCGTTGTGGGCATGACACTACCCATCGCCCGGGAACTGTCTGCCCACGGCATTCGCGTGGCGACCATCGCTCCCGGCATCTTTGACACGCCCATGCTGGCTGCGCTGCCGGAACCGGCCCGTCAGTCGTTGGGACAGCAGGTGCCGTTCCCGAAACGGCTGGGCCGGCCCGCCGAGTATGCAGCCCTGGCCCGGCACATCATCGAGAACGACATGCTGAACGGCGAGGTGATCCGCCTGGACGGCGCGATTCGGATGGCGCCGAGGTAGCACGCGGCGGCAAGGGGCGGCGACGAGGCGGTCCAGCGCGTCGTAGGCGTAACGGGTGGTGGCGCCGTCCTCCTCCACCTGGGAGAGGCGGTTGCCGTTGGCGTCATAGGTGTAGGTGAGTGACGACGCCAGTCCGGACGGCCCGTAGTTCGCCAGTTCCAGGATGCGGCCGGCGGCGTCGCGGGCGTAGGATGTGCGCGTCTGGTTCGGCCGGGCCACCTCTTGCAGGCGACCGGCCGGGTCATAGGTGTATCGGGTGACACGGCCCTCGCCGTCGGTGACCGCAGACAGCCGGTCCGCCGCGTCATAGGCATACCGGGTCTCTGCGCCCGTGGGATCAGCTTCCGAGATGAGGCGGCCCAGCACGTCGTATTGCCGCAGGGTGGTGTGCCCGCCCGCGTCTGTCACGGAGGCGAGGTCGCCGGCCAGGTCGTAGGCCCGGGTCCAGGCCTGACCCAGGGGGTCGGTGCGGCCGCCGTCTCCCCGCAGTTCCGTGATGTCGAAGCCGGCGTACATCTTCAGCAGGTTGTCCTCGCCCAACTGCCAGCCGGGGCCGAAGGGACCGTCCTGCTGGGCCGGGTCGTAGCGGCGGAGCGCGTCCAGGTTCCGGCCCACCGCCGGAACCGAGAGGTCCGTCTCCGCGATGCTCAGTTGCCCCGTCGCCGGATCGACGCATCGACCGGGTCGTAGGCCGATTCGGGCGGGGCCGGCGTATCCACGCGGTCCGGCGAAGGAGGCGCCGGCGGCTGCAAACCGGCCGGGCCGGAGGCAAGCCGTCCGGCCAGGTTCAGGGCCGTCACGGCGTCCGGGCGAGCCGCCTGAAACTGGGTGATCACAGGAGCGAGTGGGTCCGCCGCGGCAGGGGCCGGGTCCGTGAGTCCAGCCAGGGGGTCGAGAACGGCGCCCGTCTCCGCGAGACTCACGCGTCCCACCGCGGGAGCCGCCGCTGCCCGGGCCGGCAGCAGAGCCACACTCAGGACATACGTCACCAGCACTACAGAACTGATAAACCTGAGTTTCCGAGTCATGGGAATCCCTCCGCTGAGCCCGGGGTCTCCGCGGCATGCCAAAAGCCCATCCGCCCGCAAGGCGGATGGGCTCGTCTAATCGGTGTCCCGCCCTTCGGAAGCCTGGCCATCGTAGCCCGTTAGGGCTGTAGATCCAGCGCTTTGCGCCTCCAGGCTTTCGCCTGGAGTGGCCTTTGTCGATTGGCATCCCGAGGTATTACCCGGCTTGATGATCTAGCAGAAAACACCATTCGGCGTCCTTCGCCGCATTCCCCCCAATTGCCTGAAGAATCTATCGACAGCGTTCGACATGAGGCCGCCGGTGGCCGGTGCTATCACCGGGCGGTTCTGCTCGTCCCTCCGCGGGCATAGGATGGAACGGATGCGGCTCGCGCGTGGCCGCCCTCGATGGAGAAGGTGGGGGTGATCGGCACGGACCATATGTTGAATGGGGAAGGTAGGCCCCAGCGGGGAGTGGTGCATGTGCGCCGCTGGGCCACGTGTGCCGGAGCATCCGCATTGGCGGCAATGCTCCTCATCTCCCTAGCTGCCTCAAGCCTCCTCCCGCGACCGCGAGCCATGGCGGCCACGGCCGAGCCGCCGCTTCCCAGCCCGCCGCAGGTCATCCAGGTCTCACCCCGGGCCTGGTCGGGCTGGTGGTGGCCCATGTACGACGGGCCGGGCACCGGCCCGCACCTCTATGACCCGGGCGGACCCCTGGCCAAGTACGATGCGCTGGTGGTATCGCAGGGCCGCCCCAACCCCGGCACGCTCTCCTGGTCGCTAGCCAACATGCGCACCTCGGACCCCAAGAACACCTGGTGGGGCCACTGCAACGGCTGGGCCGTCGCCGCCATCCTGGAGCCGGAGCCCACAAAGCCCCGTGAGGTGGGCGGCATCGCCTTCTCCGTCGCCGACCAGAAGGGGCTCCTCTCGTCCTGGTACCAGGGGGTGGGCGTCAAGTTTCAGTTAGGTGGTCCGGAGGGACTCTCCGCTCTGCTCTTTCACCGCGCCGTCCAGGACTGGGTGGTGGAGCGCGGGACGCCCATCATCATCAACGCCTACAACGTCCAGGGCAACGAGTACCAGGTTTGGAACTATCCGCTGGTGCAGGCCCGTCTGGCCTACACGCCGGACGCGGCCCAGCCCGGTGTGACGCATGTGGCCGCCACTGTCTGGCTGGCCTCGGACGCTGTGCCGGCGGACTTTGTCGGGACGACCCTGTGGCCCGGGGAGCAGGGCATCACCTACACCTACCGCCTGACGGGCGACGTGTCCCGGCCGACGGGGGCAGGGTGGGAGGGCCCCAGCGCCGGCCCCGGCACCCTTGACAGGCCCAGCCTGGTCTGGTATCCGGACCCCACCTGGCGCTACATCCCGCCCCTGACGCCACCGGGCATGGACTACGCCACTCTGAGGCTGATCACGGGCCACCCGTCGGGTGCGACCGCCGCCGCCGCAGCGTCCGCCGCTGCGGCGCCCTCGGCCGTCGCGCCTGCGGCCATGGCATTCGCGGTCGCGCCACCTGTGGCTGTGTCCTCATCGGCCACGGCCCGCCCTTGGGCCGCGAGGGCACTGCCATGAACCGCCGCTACTGGGCCTTCCTGCTTCTGCCCCTGGTTCTGGCGGGCTACCTGGCCCTCCGAGGCACCCCACAGAAAGCGGAACGTTCCTCGGGCTGGCAGGCGGGGGACTGGTGGCTGGTCGCCACCCGGGCGCCTGCCGCTCACCTGCGGCGAACCCCCTCCGGCTGGCTGCCCGGCGCCACCTACCGCTTCACGGTTGTCGGGGCCGAACGCCGGGGCGGCCAGGACTGCTGGCAGGTCCGGCTGGATCTCGTGATGGCGGATGGCGCCCCTCAGGCACTGGCCACGCTCTACTACACCCGGGAGCGGCTGTCGCTGGTTGGCGGCCGCTACTTCGGGCCCGGAGGCCTGGTTCTGGACTGGCCGGAGGCCTCAGCCTACCTGCCCCTTCCCGTGGACCTGCCGCGCCTGGACCGGACCGCCCCAGGGCGGCCGCTGGAGGAAAGCAAGAACGGGCGCATCCTGAAGGCCGAAGCCCTTGACCCGGCCCCCGGCCAGACCCAGGTCTGGTCGGACCAGGCGCCCTGGTGGCTGCGGTTTGAGGCGGACGGCATCCTGCAGGCCGAATTGGCTGATACGTCATGGTGGGACGGTGCCACGAAGCGCACCCTCAACTGGCGGCGTATTTTGACCGGCCCTGCCAGCCCGCCCGCTGTCGGCCCCTTCTCCATCGGGCCGACGGAGCCTCCGCGCCCGGCGGCGGCCGGGCCGCAGCGGATTGTGAGCCTGACCGTCGAGATGGGAGGGCACCTGGCCGGCGAGGCCCGGGGAGCCAATCTGCCCTGGCAGCCCGGGACCTATGCCCTGCCCCTGACCCTGGATGGCCGGGCGGTGGGCGTCCTGTACTGTTCCGTACTGGACCCCGCACAAGGGCGGGTCAGGCTGGACCGGCTGGTTCTGAACCAGCCTGAATACGTGAACAGAGCGCTGACGGGGCTGGAGGGGGAGTGGCCGGAGGCGGCGCCGCTGGACGTGGCCTCCGGAGGCGTCAGGGTACACATGGAGAGGGGCGCCCGCTAGCCAGACGGCCGGGCGCCCCTCTTCCGCAGACGGCCTGGGTCAAGGCCGGATGGGCCCGATGCGGCTCGGCCGCTTGAAGCCCTCGCCCAGCACCTCGTGGGCGTCGGAGACGGTAACGAACGCGTCCCTGTCCAGTTCCCAGACGATGGCCCTGACCCGGGCGATCTCGGCGCGGGTGATGACCGTGTAGATGACCCGCTTGGCCTCTCCGGAGTAGGCACCCTGGCCGTTCAGATAGGTCACGCCCCGCTCCAGCTCGGTCAGGATGCGGCCGGCGATGGCTTCCGCCTGGTCGGAGATGATCAGCACGGTTTTCGTGTGGTTGAGGCCCTCCTGCACCGCGTCCACCAGACGGCTGGCCACAAAGATGGTGATGAGGGCGTACATGGCCCGCTCCACGTCGAAGACGATAGCAGCGGTGGCGAGGATGAGGACGTCAATGCCCAACAGCAGCTCACCCACGGTAAAGCCCATCAGATGGCTGAAGACTACGGCTAGAATGTCGGTGCCGCCCAGCGAGCCCTGGGACCGCAGCACCAGCCCCATCCCGATCCCTCCAACCAGGCCGCCGAAGACGGAGGCCAGCAGCAGGTCATGGGTGACCGCCGGCACGCGGGCCGTGACCTCCACGGCCAGGGAGATGGCCACCACGCCCAGCAGGCTGCGGAGGCCAAAGCGCCAGCCCACATAGCGGATGCCCATCAGGAAGATGGGGATGTTGATGGTCAGGATCAGCCACCCGATGGGAATTCCCGTCAGGTAGTGAATCAGGATGGACAGGCCGGTTACGCCGCCGTCCACGATCTTGTTGGGAACGATAAAGGCGGACAGCCCCAGAGCCACCAACACCGACCCCAGGACGATTCCCACCGCATGACGCAGTTCTTCCCAAATCAGCCGGGCGCGCAGATGGAACGCCCCCCTTCGTCCCTAGACTACCCAGGATGGCCCGGCCTGTCCAGCCGACGTCAGGCGGGTCCGTCCGGCCAAACGGAGGGCGAGGCCTGCGGCGCAGGAGTTTTGTACTAATGGAGAGAAGGCTAAACCGCTTTCCATTCCCCCGACAATCCAGCGGCTCCCCGGAGTTCGCTGAGCAGGTGAGGTGAGCCCCGGATTGAGCACAGGGCGGTTGAGCACCCGCGACTTCCTGACAAGCCTGTCGGCCGCCACGGGCGTTTCCGGCCATGAGTCCGACGTGGGAGAGCGCATCGCCAGGGCCTTTGCCCCCCTTTGTGATGAGGTGAGGCGCGGAAGGCTGGGCGACGTCATCGGCGTCCGCCGCGGCGCCAGGCCGACCGGACGGCGGCCCCGCATCCTCCTGGCAGCCCACATGGACGAGGTCGGCCTGATGGTGACGCAGGTGGACGAGGGCGGCTTCCTTCGCGTCACCCATGTCGGCGGCGTGGACCCCCGCACCATCCTGGCCCAGGAGGTCCTGGTGCACGGCCGCCAGACGCTGCCCGGCATCGTCGGCGCCAAGCCGCCGCACCTGACCCCGCCGGACGAGGCCAAGAAGGCCCCCCAACTGAAAGACCTCTACATCGACCTGGCCCTGCCGGAGGAAGAGGTGCGCCGCCTGGTCCAGGTGGGCGACGTGGTCACTGTTCGGCGGGAACCCCTGGAGATGCTGGAGGGGCATCTGGCCGGCAAGGCCATGGACGACCGCGCCTGCGTGGCCGTTCTTTACGAGTGCCTGCAGGAGCTGGAGCACGCGCGGTTCCAGGCGGAGGTGCTGGCGGTGGCCACCACGGCCGAGGAGATCACGTCGGCCGGCGCGGAGACCGTTACCTTTGAGCAGGCCCCCGATGCTGCCATTGCCGTGGACGTGACCTTTGCCGAGCAGCCCGGGACGGAAGAGGACGAGACCTGGGACCCGTCCAAGGGGCCGGTCCTCACCATGGGGCCGAACATCAGCCCCCGCGTCTTTGAGGCTCTCCGTGAGGCCGCCCGGGAATTGGACATGGAGGTTCAGATTGAGGCGGCGCCCGACCATACGGGAACGGACGCCTGGTCCATGCAGGTGGTGGCGGCGGGGGTGCCCACCGCCCTGGTCTCCGTGCCCATCAAGTACATGCATACCTCGGTAGAGACGCTCTCACTGGAGAACGTGTCCCGGGCCGCCCGCCTGCTGGCGCGGTTCATCACCCGGGTGGACGAGGACTTTGTGAAAGGACTGGTGTGGGCTTGACACAACCGGCGGCACCGAGACCGGCTGTGACCAGGCCGGTCCTGCAGCGATTCACGGAGGCGGCCGGCGTGTCCGGCGACGAGGTGGAGATCCGCCGCGTTGTGCGGGAGGCCGTCGAGGGCCTGGCGGACGACATCCGGTCGGACACCATCGGCAACCTTTTTGCCACGCAGCAGGCGCCCCGCCGCGGCAGGGTGCGGACCGTGAAGGGGCCGGACGGCGAACGCCCCTTGCGGGTGATGCTGGCGGCCCACACCGACGAGTGCGGCCTGATGGTACGCCGCATCGCCAAGGACGGGCTGCTCTACTTCGGCAAGGTGGGCGGCATTGATGACCGCGTCCTGCCCTCCAAGGCGGTCTTTGTGGGCGAGAAGCGCCTGCCCGGCGTGATCGGCGCCAAGCCCATCCACCTCCAGGAGCGCGGGGACTGGGAAAAGCCCATCCCCAACGATGAGATGTACATCGACATCGGCGCCACCTCGCGGGCCGAGGCCGAGCGCCACGTCAAGGTCGGCGACCGGGCCATCTTCGCCACCCGCTATGAGGAGATCGGTCGCAGCGCCGCCAAGGCCAAGTCCTTTGACGACCGGGCCGGCTGCGCCATCCTGGCGGAGTCCCTGGTAGGGCGCTACGGCCTGGAAGTGGTGGGAGCCTTTACGGTGCAGGAGGAGGTCGGGCTGCGAGGGGCGCGCGTCGCTGCCCACGCCGTGGACCCGGACCTGGCCATCGTGCTGGAGAGCACATCGTGCAACGACATGCCCTTCAACCCGCTGCACGGCCAGTCCACCTGGATGGGCCGGGGGCCGGCACTGACGCTGGTGGACGCTTCGACCATCGCGCCCATCAAACTGGTGCGGCAGGTGGCCGACCTGGCCGAGAAGCACAAGGTCCCCTTCCAGTTCAAGCGCGTAACCCTGGGCGGCAACGACGCGGGCTCCATCCACAAGAGCCGGACAGGCATCCCCACGCTGGCCATCTCGCTGCCGACCCGCTACATCCACGCACCCGCCCAACTGATCAGCCTGGACGATTACGCCAACGCCCAGGCCCTGCTCTCGCTCATCCTTGACCATCTGGCGAAGGGAGACCTGACCATATGAAGGACCTGCTGCTGAAGCTTGCTGAAGCCGCCGGACCGTCGGGCAGCGAGGACGCCGTCCGCGAGATGGTGCAGAAGGAACTCGCCGGCGTGGCGGAGGACGTGCGCCTGGACGCCATGGGCAACCTGCTTGCCACAGTGCGGCCGAAGGGCCGCGCCTCAAAGGGAGGCCGCAAGGTGCTCCTGATGGCCCATCTGGACGAGGTCGGCCTGGTGGTCACCAACGTGGAGAAGAGCGGTTTCCTGCGGTTCAGCCCCATGGGGCGGCTGGACCCCCACCTCTGCCTGGGGCAGCGGGTGCGCTTCACCAGCGGGGTTCTGGGCGTCATTGGCGCGGAGCCGGTGGAGAAGCCGGGCGACCTGAAGATGGACAAGCTCTTCCTTGACATTGGCGCCGCCTCTGAGGAGGAGGCCCGCAAGGCGGTGCGCCTGGGCGATATGGCCTGCTTCGACCGCGCCCCGGCCGCCCTCGGCCGCCGGGTGACCGGCAGGGCGGTGGGTTCGCGCGGGGCGGTGGCCGTTCTGCTGCAGACCCTCAAGGGCCTGCGGGCCACCCCGCACCAACTGCTGGTGGCGTTCACGGTGCAGAAGGAAGTGGGCAGCCGCGGAGCGCGGCCCGCCGCGTTCGGTCTGGACCCCGACCTGGCCCTGGTGCTGGATGCCACCGCCACCGGCGACGCGCCGGAGGCCAGGCGGATGGAGGTCTCGCTGGGCAAGGGCCCCGCCATCAAGGTGCAGGACCAGTCCGGCATGGCCCACCCGGCCGTGCGGCAGGCGCTGGCTGCCGCCGCGGAGAAGTCGGGAAAGCCCGTCCAGTATGAGGTTCTGGAGTCCGCCGGCAGCGAGCTGGGCGTGGTGCAGTTGAGTCACGGCGGCGTTCCCGCCTCCGGCCTGGCCATCCCCACCCGCTACCGCTTTGGCCCCACGGAAGTGGTGGACCTGGAGGACCTGGAGGGCGCGGTGTCCGTGTTGACGCAGTTCTTCAGGGACCCGGTGGACCTTACATGAGACGCGCAGATGGCCCGGGCCCAGCGGAGCTGGCGCCGGGCCTCTTTCTCTTCCCCAGCTCCGTCTGGCAGATGAACAGCGCCGTGCTCTGCAGCGGCGGAGAGGCCCTGGTGGTCGATCCGGGCTTCTTCCCCGGCGAGGTGGCGGCGCTGCGGGACTTCGTCGCAGGTCGGGGCCTTCGGCCCACGCCTGGTCCTGGCCGAGAGACGCAGCCTGCCTGGATAGACTTCCCAGCCAATCGGTAGGAAAATTGCGCCTGGTGTCGAAATCTACTCCCACAAACGCCTTGGGGGAGGTGCACGCCGGGTGTGGCAGCGTCTTTTCCGCTCGGTGGCGCCGGCTTCCCGGCCGGTCCGGACGAGCGGGTCTCCTGGCGCCGTTCTGGTTGGCTCGGAGTCGCCGGATGACCCGGCCGTCGTCCTTCGCCCCATGATCGGCCGGCGGGTCTGGTTCCGGCCGCTGGGTCCCGGCGACGACCCCGGCGCCGACGATGAGGCCGCCGGCGGGCTTTACGCCGCGGATCGGGACATCCGCGGCACCCTGCTGACCGTGACCGCAGAGGAGGTCAGCGTCACCTTCCCGGTGCTGGCCGCACCGCAGCTGGCGGGACGCGGCGCCGGGGTTTCGGTGCTGCTTCGCATCCCCACGGACGGCGGCGTGTACGAGGCGCACTGCCAGCTCCGCCAGATGGGCGGGGACGAGGGTGAGTACTTCCTCCGCCTGGGCGTTCCCCCTGAGATCTTTCGCCTGCAGCGCCGCTCCTTCGTCCGCGTGCCCTGCCACCTGGACGCCGACCTGCATTATGACGACGGCTCCTCCCGGCGGGCGCGGGTGATCAACCTCAGCGAGGGCGGTGTGGGCCTGATTGCCGGGGTTCCGCCGCAGCCCGGAGAGCGCCTCACTCTCTTCATCCGCGGGCATGGGCGCGGCCTCAAGGAGGCCGGCCTGGGCATCCAGGGGCTGGGGCCCCTCCCCGTGGAAGTGCGCCGCATCGATCAGAACCTGCGCGGCCTGCTGGAGGTCGGCGCCATCTGGGTGGACATGCCGGAAGCCCAGCAGCGGGATCTGAAGCGCCTGCTGGAGGTGCTGGAGTCCATGCGGCAAAAGGAAACCAGCTAACGGCAGTCCCGGTAGGAAACGGATGTTCCCTCGTCGAACTACCCTCCTGGATTAACTCCGGGAGGGTTTTGCGTGCTGGAGCTGGTCACGCTGGGCGCCCTGAGCGGCGCGCGCGAAGAGGTCCTGGGTGAGCTGGAGCGGGCCGTCCTCAACGGCGAGGAGGGCTCGCTGCTTTACTTGTGCGC
>JBLNCQ010000170.1:0-4559 GCA_050260815.1 Bacillota bacterium | reverse complement strand
GGACCGCCGATGGGGCCGGGACGGCCAACCGGGGGCCGGGGGCCGCGACGGTCGCCCTGGCCGCCCTGCCTGGGGCCGCCGGGGCCGCGGCGGTCGCCGCCACGGCGCTCACCGCGCTCGGGCCGTTCGCGCCGCTCGGGCGCCTGGCCGGGGATGACCTCGCCGCGGTAGATCCAGACCTTGACGCCGATCTTGCCGTAGGTCGTATCGGCCTCGGCCGTGCCGTAGTCGATGTCGGCGCGGAGGGTGTGCAGCGGCACGGTGCCTTCCCAGTCGCGCTCGCGGCGGGCAATCTCGGCGCCGCCCAGGCGGCCGGAGACGACCACGCGAACACCCCGGGCGCCCAGCCGCATGGCCCGGGTCACCGCCTGCTTCATGGCGCGGCGGAAGGAAATCCGGCGCTCCAACTGCTGGGCGATGTTCTCGGCCACCAGGGTGGCGTCCAGTTCAGGCATCTTGACTTCCACGATATTGATGGCGACCTGCTTGCCGGTAAAGGCCTCCAGCTCCTTGCGGAGGTCCTCCACGCCGGCGCCGCCCTTGCCAATGACCATGCCCGGCTTGGCAACGTGCAGCGTCACGCGGACGCGGCCGGTGGCGCGCTCAATCTCCACGCGCGAGAGACCGGTGCTGTACAGCTTCTTCTTCAGGAGGCGGCGCAGCTTGACGTCCTCGTGCAGCAGGTCAACAAACTCCTGCTTCTTGGCGTACCAGCGAGCGTCCCAATCCCGGATAATGCCAATCCGAAGGCCCTTGGGGTGGACTTTCTGGCCCATTACTTGTCCTCCTTCTCGCGCACCACAACAGTGATGTGGCTGGTGCGCTTCAAGATGGGGAAGGCCTGGCCGCGCTGGTGCGGGTGGAACCGCTTCAACGTTGGGCCCTGGTCCACATAGGCCTCGGACACGTAGAGCGTGTCGCGGTTCAGCTCCAGGTTGTGCTCGGCGTTGGCGGCCGCAGACTTGACGACCTTCTCAATCACCTTGGAGGCACGCTTGGGAATGAACTGAAGAAGGGAGAGGGCCTCGCCCACGCTCTTGCCCCGGATCTGGTCGATCACGATCCGCGCCTTGCGGGGGGCAATTCGAATGTCACGTGCGGTAGCTTTGGCTTCCATGGTTTCTCTCCTTACTTCAGAGCGGTCGACCGCTCGGTGTGGCCGCCGTGCCCGCGGTAGGTGCGGGTTGGGGCGAACTCACCCAGCTTGTGGCCGACCATCTCCTCGGAGATGTAGATGGGAACGTGCTTGCGGCCATCGTACACGGCAACCGTGTGGCCCACGAACTCGGGGCTGATGGTGCTGGCGCGCGCCCAGGTCTTGACGACCTTCTTCTCGTTCTTCCGGTTCATGTCGACGACCTTCTTCAGAAGGCTCTCGTCGATGTAAGGTCCCTTCTTAAGAGAACGGCTCAAAGAATCGCACACTCCTTCCAGACCGCAGGGTAGCGTAGCGGGGGCGCGCCTACTTGGAGCGGCGCTTGACGATATACTTGTTGGAAGCCTTGTCCTGCTTCCGCGTCTTGTGGCCCATGGTGGGCTTGCCCCAAGGAGTCACAGGAGTGCTGCGACCAATGGGAGCCTTGCCCTCGCCGCCGCCGTGCGGGTGGTCCACCGGGTTCATGACCGAACCACGGACGGTGGGCCGGATGCCCAGCCAGCGGGTACGGCCGGCCTTGCCGATGGTCACGTTCTCATGCTCCACGTTGCCCACCTGGCCAATGGTGGCGCGGCAGCCGATGGGCACCTGGCGCTGCTCGGTAGAAGGCAGGCGCAGCAGGGCGAATCCGCCTTCCTTGGCCATGATCTGGGCGGAGGCGCCGGCGGTCCTGACCAGCTGCGCGCCGCGGCCGGGAACCAGTTCCACGTTGTGGACCACGGTGCCGACCGGGATGTTCTGCAGCGGCAGGGCGTTGCCGGGCTTGATGTCGGCCTCAGGCCCGGACACCACGGTGTCGCCCACGGCCAGGCCCAGGGGCGCCAGGATGTAGCGCTTCTCGCCGTCCGCGTAGTTGATGAGGGCGATGCGGGCGGTGCGGTTGGGATCGTACTCAATGGAGACGACCTTGCCCGGGACGCCGTCCTTCTCGCGCTTGAAGTCGATAACGCGGTACAGGCGCTTGTGTCCTCCGCCCTGATGCCGCGTGGTGATGCGGCCATAGCTGTTGCGGCCGGCGTTCTTCTTGAGGCGCTCGACCAGGGACTTCTCAGGCCTCGTCTTGGTGACTTCCTCGAAGGTGGGAACGGTCATCTGGCGACGGCCGGCCGAAGTCGGCTTAAACTTCTTAATTCCCATCGCTCTTTAGCCCCCCATCCCTTCGAATTCCTTGATGCGCTGACCCTCGGCCAGCGTGACGATGGCCTTCTTCCAGTCCGGAAGCTGGCCGACGAACTTGCCCATGCGGCGCGTCTTGCCGTGGTTGCGCATGGTGTTTACCGAGACCACCTTGACCTTGAAGATCTGCTCCACGGCGTCCTTGATCTCGGTCTTGTTGGCGTTGATGCGCACCCGGAAGGTGTACTTGCCGTCGGCCATCTGGCCCATGCTGCGCTCGGTAACAATCGGGGCCCCAATGACGTCCCGGGGATTGCTCGCCATTACGCCAGCACCTCCTCAACCGCGAGAGCGGCGTCCTTGGTCATGACCAACTTGCCGTGGGCCAGGACCTCATAGACGTTCAGGCTGCCGGCCTGGGAGGTGCCCACCTGGGGCAGGTTCCGTGCCGACTTGTAGACGGTGGCGTCCGGGCCGGACGTGACGATCAGCGTCTTGCCGCCCAGCTGCAGATTGCCAAGAAGCTGCACCACTGACTTGGTCTTGGGTTCGCTCAAGGCAAGCTGGTCCAAAATGACCAGGTCGCCTGCGGCCACCTTGGCCGACAGAGCCGACCGGAGCGCTGCGCGCCGCTTCTGGCGGGGCATCTCCAGCCGGAAGTCGCGGGGGTGCGGCCCAAAGACCACGCCGCCATGCCGCCACTGGGGCGACCGCGTGCTGCCCTGGCGGGCCCGGCCGGTGCCCTTCTGGCGCCAGGGCTTGCGGCCGCCGCCGGCGACTTCGGAACGGGTCTTGGTGTCTGACGTACCCTGGCGCTGGTTGGCCAGGTAGCGGACCACGGCGTCGTGGAGGAGAGACTCGTTGACTTCGGCGCCGAACACGGCGTCGTTCAGTTCCATCTCACCAACGGTCTGACCCTCCATGTTGTAAACAGTCACCTTAGGCATGCTGTTTCCCTCCTAGCGGGCCTTGACCGAGTTCTTGATGGTGACGAGGGAGCCTTCCGAACCGGGAACAGCGCCCTTGATGAGGATCAGGTTGCGATCCGGGTCCACCCGGACGACGCGCAGGCCCTGAATGGTAACCCGCTCACCGCCAAGGCGGCCGGGCATCCGGCGGCCCTTGATGACCTTGCCGCCGCCGCCCGAGATGCGCATGCCCAGCGAACCGGGGCCGCGATGGTACTTGGAGCCGTGGGCCATGGGGCCGCGGTGGAAGTTCCAGCGCTTGATGCCGCCGGCAAAGCCCTTGCCGCGGGAGATGCCGCTCACGTCCACCAGCTCGCCGGCGCTGAACACGTCGGCCTTGATCTCGCTGCCCACCTCAAAGCCATCCTGGCTCTCCAGCCGCAGCTCGCGCACCCACTTGCGGGCCGGAACCCCGGCCCGGGCGAAGTGGCCCTGAGTCGGCTTCGTCACGTGCTGGGGCTTGATATCGCCAAAGGCCACCTGCAGGGCCTCATAGCCGTCGGTCTCTCTGGTCTTCTTCTGCACCACAACGCAGGGCCCGGCTTCCACAACGGTCACGGGAATCTGACGGCCCTGGTCGTCAAAGATCTGGGTCATGCCCAGCTTCTTGCCCAAAATCGCCTTCTTCAAGGCCTGCACCTCCTGCATTGCTTGAGCCTGCCCAAGGCCGTAGGACCGGCCCGGCAGGCGCAAGTTGCTGCTGCCTCACTCATTCTACCACGGGCCCGAGCGTTTCCCAAGGGGGCGTCAAAACGTGGTAGCTGCGCCAGACGGCGCCTGGTTCCGGCAGCTTATAGCTTGATCTCGATATCCACGCCCGCCGGCAGGTCCAGCCGCATCAGGGCGTCCACGGTTTTGTTGCTGGGGTCCTCGATGTCGATCAGGCGCTTGTGCGTCCGCTGCTCGAACTGCTCGCGGATGTCCTTCTCGCCGTTGGGAGCGGTGAGAATGGTGAAGATTTGCTTCTCCGTGGGAAGCGGCACGGGGCCCGAAACTTCGGCGCCGGTGCGCTTGGCGGTCTCAACAATCTTCTCCGCCGACTGATCGAGGAGCTTATGATCAAAGGCCCGCAGCCGGATGCGAATCTTCTGTCCTGGCATGGGGTCACCCTCCCTCAAGTAGCAAGCGAGCCCCGCGGGGCGATGCCCCGGCCTCGAGCCGGGGCCGTGCCGCCCCGCGGGTCCGCTGTCCAGTCAAACTACTCGGTGATGCTGGTCACAACGCCGGCGCCCACGGTGCGGCCGCCCTCGCGGATGGCGAAGCGCAGGCCCTCCTCCATGGCGATCGGCGTGATCAGCGAAATGTCAAAGGTGATGTGG
>JBLNCQ010000169.1:0-6788 GCA_050260815.1 Bacillota bacterium | reverse complement strand
GTTTCAGTCCCAGGTCCTGGTCCTGGGCGTCTACGACCAGAGGGGCGGTGTGGTGCTGCTGAAGCCCGACCACGAGGTCGACCCGGGCGACCGCATCGGGTAGTTTCCACGATCACGGCCTGATCTCAACGGCGGTGCCGAGGGGCACCAGGTCGTACAGCTCCTCCGCTTGCTCGTTGATCATGCGCACGCAGCCGGAACTGGCGTAGGTGCCGATGGAGAGCGGGGCGTTGGTGCCGTGCAGCCCGTAGTGAAGGCCGTCGTCGCCTTCCACGGAGATGCCCAGCCAGCGGCTCCCCAGGGGGTTCTCCGGGATGCCGCCCGGGTAGATCTTGCCCTCGGGGCTCTTCCACGCCGGGTCCACCGCCTTGATCACCACGGGGAAGACGCCCACCGGCGTCAGGCTGGTGGAGCGGCCGCTGGCAATGGGGAAGACCCGGGACAGCTCGCCCTTCAGGTACAGGTAGAGCAGGTTTCTGCTCTTGAGGATGATGACCCGGCTCTCCCCGTCCGCCGGCGGCGTTGGGGCCTCGCTCAGCACGTCCCGGTCGGGTCGAAAAACGGACCAGGAAAGCGGGATCCAGGCGCGGCTGGACGGCCGGTAGAGCAGCAGGCGGTCCTGCGCACCGTCCCAGAGGTGCACCTGCGGTCCCAGCCGGCCGGCCACCCGCACCAGGTCCACCCGGCGGGGGACGCCGAAGCCATTCAGGTCCAGAGCGGCGCCCGCGGTCCAGCCGGTCTCCGACCGGAGGGCCAGGGCGACGCTGGCCGCGCCGAACGGATCCGGGGCGTAAACGGCCACCACGTCCTTGCGGCTGTCGCCATTTACGTCCGCCAGCCAGGCCTGCTGCGGGGTTCGTTCACCCAGGGCCTGGCGGTACGAGTCGTCGGGCGCGGAGGAATGCAGCAGGACGGTGCGCGTCTCCTGGTCCCAGTCGACGGCGAGTCCCAGCGCCTCGGCCACAAAGCGCACCGGCACCAGCACCCGGCCGTTGAGGGCGTAGGGCGCCACGTCGGGATGAATCCAGCGGCTGCCCACCAGCACCTTGATCTCCTGGCCCTGCGGGGCCCCCGCCGGCAGGTCGGCGGCGGCGGGCACGGGGAGCGGGTCGCCGGCCCACGGGCGGACGACAACGGTACGCTGGTCCTGCAGCCAGTCCACCTGAAGCCCCATGGCTTCAGCCAGAAAGCGGATGGGCACAAACGTCCGGCCGTCTTTGCTCTCCGCCGGTGTGTCCGTGTACAGGTTCAGCCCGTCCAACTGAATGGTGGCCGGGCCTCCCGGCTGGGCCCGGGCCCCGGCTGGAAGGGCCAGCACAGCAAGTGCGGTCAGGAGCCAGATGGCGGCCTTCATCGTAAGCTTGCGCCAGTGTGGGTGCACCCTTTGCCTCCTCACAACGGAACGCCCGCCAGGGCGTTTTTCTTTCCCTAGCGTATGAGCGACGCCGCTGCAGGATGCCTTTCAGGGCGGCCCCACATCTTGTGGAAACCGGCTCAAAATAGCCGCGTAACCGCGGTTTCCCATTCATCACATCAAAGCCGCCCGGACACTATAATGGTGCGACCGGAGGACCGCGGCGAGGCACCCATACCGCACGTCTGACCACGTGCAACGCTGCGTGTCGACAGTCGCTCCTCCGGTCGCTCCTGGCCCTTCGGGGCACAGGAAAGGGAGCCGGCGAGGCCCTGAGGGTCTCTGCCGGCTCCCTGTTCTGTTTGTCTGGCATGGGGTGGTACCGGGGCCGTCCCTGTGGGCGGCCGCCTGGTCCTCAGGCGACCGCCTGCTTCCTATTTGGCGGGCTTCTCCAGTTTGACCAGCTCCGGCCCATCCGACTGCTTTACCAGCCCGACTCCGGGCGCATACCATTCGGTCCACTTGTGGGAGCCGCTGGCCGCATCGCGGGAGACCTCCACTCTGGCCGCACGCTCAAATCGGCCGGCGGGAGTCTCCACCGTCTCAAATCCCGTCACCTTATAGGTAAAGGTGCCGCCGCCCTCAATGTCTTCCTCAAAGGACTCCACCCAGGTCTGGCCCTCCTCAGGATACAGAGGGAACCGGCGCTTGGGAGCCCGATAGATCAGGGTCCCGCCCTCCCCGGTGTCGCCCAGTTCCACGACCCAGTCCTGGTCGATGGCGGTGATGATGGCGTCCCCATCCCAGACCATTTGAAAGCCCGTGGCCTGGCGGTCGGAGGCCGGATCACGGACTATCGTCTGGCCCTTGATCTCCAGGCGGCTCTCAGCGCCCCCTGGAACCTGGAACGTGTAAACCCACCCAGGCTCCACAACGAAATAGGGCTGATTCTCAGGGTTCGCCTGAGCCGGCGGCTGCGGCTGCGGTTGCGGCTCGGGAGCAGGACGCGTGGCGGCGGGTCTGCCGCAGCCGGTGAGCAGCGTCGTGGCAACGGCAAGCATGACGGCAAGGGCGAGGATTTGGCCCGTACGTCTTGTGCGATAAATCAAGACATCGACTCCTCCTTTGCGGCCGCGGCTCGGGCCGGCGCGTTGGCGGCCAGTCCGGCCTCACCATAGACGGCGAGGAGGCGGCGGCGCTCCCGATAATCGAAGCAAGCCTGTTCCACCAGACGCCAGAAGCGGCGTCCGTGGTTGGCCTCCTTAAGGTGGCAGAGTTCATGAACGACCACATATTCCAATAGCGGCAGCGGCGCACCCTTCAGCCTGTGGGAAATGTGTATTTCCCGCTTGTGCACCATGCAGCTTCCCCAGCGGCTCTTCTGCCGCCAGAAGCGGATGCGGTCCAGCGCAAAGCCGTAGTGTTCCCGGTTGATTGCGGCGGCCAGCTCGGCGAGCTGCCTGTCGTCCGTGATGGGACCCGGCGGCATGTCCAGCGGGCTGCGCTGCGCCTGCCGCGCCGCCATGGCCTGCAGCCGGCGCGCCAGGGTAGTGATATGCGTCTGCTGGTCCCGATAGTTCAGTCGACTGGAGATGGCCAGGATGATCTCCCCGTCCTTGATCCAGCCGGACGAGTTCTTCTTGTTCTTGAACACCACGCGAACCGGCAGGGTCAAGGAAGAGCCTCCCATGCCTTGGTGTTGGCCTGCCCGCTGGGACAGAGGTCCAGGAGGGGGCAGCCGCCGCAAAGCGGGTCCTGCTTCAGGCAGAGGCGGTTGGCCAGCCCGTCGATCAAGCCTCCAGCGAACCGCCGTAGCGCTCAAACAGGTAGGCGCACAGCGCCTTCAGTTTGCGGGCCTTGGCGCGGTAGTAGCCGGTGGGCCGAATCAGCGGATAAAGCTCTTCTTCCGCCGCCCGGTGCAGCGCAGCCGGATCCAGCAGGCCGGCCGCGCGCAGGTTGGCTATACCCTTCTCCGCGTTGCGCCAGGTGACATTCTGCGTCAGGATGGCGCCGACCATGACCTCAAAGGGCGTCTCCGCCGGCCACCAGTGCCGCTCCCCCAGCCACCCATACAGACGGTTGTAGATCGCCATCAGGTCCTGCCGGGACCCCGCCCCGCCCCTCTTGATGCCCTCTCACCCTTCCGGCGGCAGTAAGGAAAGCGGGCCACGCACGTGGCCCGTCCCGGTCACCGCAATACGATTCGTCGGGACCCGCCAAAATCCTGTCCGTCTGCGCTTACTGCCCGGCGGCCTGGGCCATGCCGGAGCGTTCCAGCGCCAGCAGGTGCTCCTTGAGCGGCAGACCGCCGCCATAGCCGACCAGGGAGCCGTTTGCCCCAATGACCCGGTGGCAGGGAACGATGATGGCCACAGGGTTGCGGTTGTTGGCCATGCCTACGGCCCGCACCCCGCGCGGGTTGCCGACCATGGCCGCAATCTGGCCATAGGTGCGGGTTTCGCCGTAGGGAATCTGCTGCAGGGCACCCCAGACCTGGAGTTGGAACGGCGTCCCCCGCAGGTCAAGGGGTACGTTGAACTGCTGCAGCTCACCCTGCAGGTAGGCCTTCAGTTCCGTCTCCGCCTGCTTCAGCGCCGGGTGTACTGCGCCCTCCAGGACGCGGTGGGGACCCATGTGCCTCAGCCAGCCCTCATCCGACGACCGTGGCAGAAGCAGGGCGCACAGGCCGCGGTCCGTTGCGGCCAGGCGGAACATTCCCAGGGGAGTGGCGACATCGGCCCGGTAGATGATCGTCTCATCGTGCTCCAGCATCGCAAACCTCTCTTCGCCGGGCGCTGCCCCCCGGCCGTTCATCGAACGTCTGTTCTAAGCATAGCAGGGGACGGCCCGTCCGTCAACCGCCCCTTCCCCCGCATGCGGCCCCCGCAGGGCGGAGATAGTACCGATTGCGGGAGGTGGAAAACGTGGAGATACTGCAGAGTTTGTGGCTCAGGCGGGGGCGTGTGAGCCTCACCCTTCTGGGGATCGTCATTGGCGTCTTTGCCCTGGTGGTCATGGGAGCCATGGCGGAGAAGGTCAACATGATGCTCACCGGCGCCACCCGCTTTCTGGCGGACCGCATTGTCATTGGCGAGAAGGGCGGCGGCGGCCTCTTCGGCAGCGGTACCCTGCCCGCCGGCCTGGCCAACGACGTGCGCAGGGTCCCCGGCGTAGCGCTGGTGGAGTCCGCCGTGTCACTCATGCTGAAGGACGACCAGGGATTCACGTTTGGTATGCCCGACATCCTGGAGGGCGTCAACGTGGAAGAGGTCGCCCGCCTCACCACCCAGGCGGCGGGACCCAGTGACTTCAAGTTTGCCCAGGGCGGCTGGTGGAGGTCCGGGGAGCGCCTCAGGGCGGTGGTGGGAGCCGACATTGCGCAGGAGTACGGGCTGCGTCTGGGCTCCACGCTGCAGAGCCGGGGCAGGTCCTTCACCGTTGTGGGCATCCTGCAGCGCATGATGACCGGCCCGGACAAGATGGCCTTTGTACCCATCGCCGACGCACGCGCCATTCTTCATGACTCACATCCCATCTTCCGGGCTCTGGACGTGAACACTCTGGTGGGCAGCCTCTACGCCATTCCGGCCCAGGGCCAGGACCCGGACCGGGTGGCCCAGGCCATCCAGGAACGCCTACCCGCCAACAAGGTCTATTCCCCGTCTGAGGCGCGCAGGCAGATTGCCGGCTTCTCCGCCGTCTTCAACCTGGTCATCCTGGGCAGCGCCCTGGTGGCCCTGCTGGTTGGCGGGCTGTCCATCATGAACACCATGGTTGTGTCCGTGTCGGAGCGAATCCGCGAGATCGGCCTGAAGAAAGCCCTGGGGGCCGGCGACGGCGACATCCTCAAGGAGTTCCTGGCCGAGTCCCTGGTGATCGGCCTGGTGGGCGGGCTGACCGGGCTCCTCGCGGGAGGGACCCTAGTTGCCGGCGTCAACTACTTCACGGCGCCGGGGGGAACCACCATCTTCACCATCACACCCCGGCTGGCCCTGGGATCGCTGGCCTTCTCGGCCCTGTTGGGCGTGGGCGCCGGCATGGTACCGGCCCTGCGTGCTGCCCGGCTGGACCCCATCGAGGCCCTGCGCGAGCGCTGAGACGGGCGGCGTCCCGGCCGCGAAAGGGAGGACGACGTTGCAGCCCCTCGTGGAAGCGCTGGACATACATAAGGTCTACCGAACGGGGCGCCAGCCCTATGCAGCGCTGCGCGGCATAAGCTTTGCCTTGCGGCCGGGCGAATTTGTGGCTGTGATGGGGCGTTCCGGCAGCGGTAAGTCGACGCTGCTCCATATCCTGGGCTGTCTCGACCGACCCACCTCCGGCCGGTTGCGCCTGGGCGGCCTTGACGTGACCCAACTGCCGGCGCACGACCTGCCGGCGCTGCGCCGCAGCAAGGTCGGCTTTGTCTTTCAGCACCACAACCTGCTCCCGTCCCTGACAGCACTGGGCAACGTCATGCTGCCGCTGCGCTACAGCCGGGTGCCGCCGGGGCAGGCCCGACACCGCGCCCTGGCCCTGCTGGCCGAAGTAGGTCTGGCCGACCGCGCCGACCATCTGCCATCGGAACTGTCCGGCGGCGAGCAGCAGCGGGTGGCCCTGGCCCGGGCCCTGGTCAACCAGCCGGACCTGCTTCTGGCCGACGAGCCCACCGGTGAGCTGGATTCGCAGACGGCCCGCCACATCGTCCACGTCATGCGGCAGCTCAACCGGAGCCGCGGCCAGACCTTCCTGCTGGTCACCCATGATCCGGCTGTGGGGATAGCGGCGGACCGCGTGGTGGAGATGCTGGACGGACGCATCGTTGGACCGGACGCGGCAGGGCAATAGTCTGACAGCAGCGAAGCACCTCTCAGGACTGCATGGGAGGTGCTTCTGTGTCCGAGTACCCGTCCGGCGCCTTGACTCCTGGAAATAAATGGTATAGGCTGTCCTTGTAGCCTGGGACAGTGGAGGTGCGGCGTTGCTGGAGGAACTGCTGAAGGTGGACCTGGGCAGCTTTGTCCCGGTGACGGCCCAACTGGGCGAGCAGATCAAGCACCTGATTGCCAGAGGGACCCTGGCGCCGGGCGAACAGCTTCCCAGCGTGCGCGACCTGGCTGCCGGTCTGGGCATCAACCGCAACACGGTGGCCAAGCTCATCGAGGATCTCGAACGGGACGGCTTTGTCCGCACCCATCGCGGCAAGGGCATCTACGTCGCAGACCGCCCCCCCGTCAGGCGGCGGGGGCCGGACGTATCGCAATTCCTGGAGGAGACCCTGGCCCAGGCGCGGGCCCTTGGGCTCGACCCCCAGTCCCTGGCCGTCGCCCTGCTGGCGCGGGCGCAGGATGCGCCCAGCCTGGCCTCCACCACGCCGGGGATCACCGCTTCCGAGGCTGCGGCCACCCTGGAGGTCGGGGCACCAGCGGCTCGGCCCCCGCGGGCGCCGGCGGCG
>JBLNCQ010000168.1:0-10947 GCA_050260815.1 Bacillota bacterium | reverse complement strand
ACCGTGGCCCGGCTGCAGCGTCCGCTGTCGGACGCGAACCTGCGGCGGACGGTGCCGGCCGCCGCAGCCGCCGCTGCACTCGCGACCCGCCGGTCGGCGACGGCCGCGTCCCACCCGGCGGAGGCCGCCGCCGACTTTCCGCGTGACGCCTACCTGGCGGCTGCGGGCCGCATCCAGGAGTACATCCGGGACGGCGACGCCTTCCAGGTGGTGCTGTCGCAGCGCCTGCGCGTCCCGCTTCAAGCGCATCCCTTCAGCCTGTACCGGGCTCTGCGGCGGCTCAACCCGTCGCCCTACATGTTCTACCTGAACTTCGGCACGACCCAGTTGGCCGGCGCCTCCCCCGAGATGCTGGTGCGGGTGGAGGGCGGGCGCGTGACCACCCGGCCCATCGCCGGCACGCGGCCGCGCGGCTCAACGCCCGCAGAGGACCAGGCCCTGGAGCGGGACCTGCTGGTCGACCAGAAGGAGCTGGCGGAGCACGCCATGCTGCTGGACCTGGGCCGCAACGACGTGGGCCGCGTCAGCGCCTATGGCACCGTGAAGGTGGCCCAGGCGATGCAGGTGGAGCGGTACTCCCACGTCATGCACCTGGTCTCCGAAGTGACGGGCGAGCTGGCGCCCGGCCTGGACGCCGTGGACGCTCTGGCGGCCTGTTTCCCGGCGGGCACCCTGACGGGGGCTCCCAAAGTCCGGGCCATGCAGATCATCGACGAGCTGGAACCCGTGCGCCGCGGACCCTACGGCGGCGCGGTGGGCTACCTGGGGTTCGCCGGCAGCCTGGACGCCTGTATCGCCATCCGTGCGGCGGTGGTGCAGGGAGGCATCGCCTACATCCAGGCCGGGGCGGGCATCGTCGCCGATTCACAGCCCCAGCGTGAATACGAGGAATGCCGCAACAAGGCCGCTGCCCTGCTTCGGGCTGTGGAGCAGGCCAACGCTGAAGTGGAAGGTGATGCTTGGGGCGGCGCTCTGGTGGACCCTGCAGCCATGGCCGCAGAGAGGGGGGAGCCCGTTGCTGCTGCTGATTGACAACTATGACTCCTTCACCTACAACCTGGCGCAGGCTCTGGGCGAACTGGGCGCCGAGACGCGGGTGGTCCGCAACGACCGGATGACCGTGGACGAGATTGCGGGGCTGCAGCCGGACCAGGTGGTAATCTCGCCGGGGCCCTGCACGCCGAATGAGGCCGGCGTCAGCCTGGAGGTCATCCGCAGGCTGGGTCCCACAACGCCCATCCTGGGCGTCTGTCTGGGCCATCAGAGCATCGGTCAGGCCTACGGGGCGCGGGTGGTGCGGGCCCGGGAGCCGGTGCACGGCAAGGCCTCTCAGGTCTACCACGACGGGACCGGCCTCTACGAGGGCCTGCCGCAGCCGCTGACCGCGGGCCGCTACCACTCGCTGGTGGTGGACCGCGACGGCCTGCCGGACTGCCTGGAGGTGACGTCCGCCGCGGCTGACGGGACCATCATGGGCCTCCGGCACCGATGGCATCCGGTGGCGGGCGTCCAGTTTCACCCGGAGTCGTTCCTGACGCCCGACGGCAAGACCCTGCTGCACAACTTTCTGCTGGGGAGGTTCTGAGCGTGGACATTCGCGAGTTGATGGCCAAGGCTGCCGCGGGGAAGGACCTGACCGAGTTCGAGTCGGCCCGGGCCATGGAGGAAATCATGACGGGCCAGGCAACGCCGTCGCAGATTGCGGCGTACCTGATTGCCCTCCGCATGAAGGGCGAGACGCCGGAGGAGATTGCCGGCGCCGCCAGGGTCATGCGTGAAAAGGCGGTCCCGGTGCCCCACAGCCTGCCGCTGGTGGTCGACACCTGCGGCACCGGCGGCGGTCGGACCAAGACGTTCAACATCTCGACGGCGGCCGCCTTTGTGGTGGCCGGGGCCGGTGTGCCCGTGGCCAAGCACGGCAACCGCTCCTTCACCACGCAGTGCGGTTCCGCCGACGTTTTGGAGGCCCTGGGGGTCAACCTGGACCTGACACCGGAGCGGGTGGGCGAGGCCCTGGAACTCCTGGGCATCGGCTTCCTCTTCGCCCCCGCCCTGCACGTGGCCATGAAGTACGCTGCGGTGCCCCGCCGCGAACTGGGCATCGACACCATCTTCAACTGCCTCGGACCCCTGGCCAACCCGGCCCGGCCCCAGGTACAGGTCATCGGCGTCTTCCGTGAGGACCTGGTGGGCAAGGTGGCCGCGGCCATGGCCCGGCTGGGCACCCGCACCACACTGGTGGTGCACGGCGACGGCGGTCTGGACGAACTCTCCCTCTCCGGCCCCTCCCAGGTGGCGGAGGTCCGAGACGGTCACATCCGCCGCTACGAGGTGCGGCCGGAGGACGTGGGCCTGACGCCGGCGCCGGCGGAAGCCCTGGCGGGCGCCACACCGGAGCACAACGCCGCCATCGTGCAGGGTGTGCTGCGGGGAGAAACGGGCCCGGCGCGGGACGTGGTCTGCATGAACGCCGGGGCGGCGCTGTACGCCGCCGGAACCGCGGCGTCCATCCGCGAGGGGGTGCGGCTGGCTCAGGAGTCCATCGACTCCGGCCGGGCCCAGGCCAGGCTGGACGCACTGCGGCTCTTCACCCACGCCGCATCCGCGTCCGCCGCCGGTGCCGAGGGCGGAGAATCGACCGGCCCGGCCGAGGCGGTGGCCCGGTGATGGTGGCCAGTTTCCTGGACACCATTTTGGCGCGGAAGCGGCTGGACCTGACGGAAGCCATGGCCCGCCGGCCGCTCTCCGAAGTGGCGCGGGCGGCCGACGCCGCCCCGCCCGCACGCGGGTTCATCGCGGCCCTGCGGCGCGGGCGCCGCCGGGGAGCGGACGGGCGGGAGAGCCCGGCGCTCATCGGTGAGCTCAAGAAGGCGTCGCCCAGCCGCGGCCTCATCCGTCCCGAGTTTGATCCTGCCGGCGTGGCCGCGGCCTACAGATGCGGCGGGGTGTCGGCCCTGTCGGTCCTGACCGACGAGCCCTTCTTCCAGGGCAGGCCGGAGTATCTGGCCCTGGCCCGAGAGGCGTCGGGCCTGCCGGCCTTGCGCAAGGACTTCCTGATCGATCCCTACCAGGTGTACGAAGCCCGGGCCACGGGGGCCGACGCCGTACTGCTGATCGTCGCCGCGCTGGAGGGCGGCCGCCTGGGCGAAATGCTGCGCCTGTCTCGCGACCTGGGACTGGACGCCCTGGTGGAGGTCCACGACCGGAGCGAACTGGAGCGGGCCCTGGAGGCGGGGGCATCACTGCTTGGTATCAACAATCGGGACCTGCGGACCTTCCACACCGACCTTCAGGTGACCGAAGCACTGGCGCCGCTGGTGCCGCCCGGTATCCTGGTGGTCAGCGAGAGCGGCATCCACACGCGCCAGGACCTTCTTCGGGTGGCCGAGGCGGGCGCCGGCGCCGCCCTGGTGGGCGAATCGCTGATGCGTCAGGGCGATGTGACGGCGGCCGCCGCCTCGCTGCTGGGCTGGGAGCAAGCCATGCCGGAGCCCGCTCAACCGTGGGTCAAGGTCTGCGGCCACACCGGCCGGGAGTCCGTCCTGGCGGCGGTGGCCGCAGGCGCGGCCGCGGTGGGGTTTGTCTTCGCTCCCTCACGCCGGCGGGTGACGCCGGAGGAGGCGCGGAACCTGAGCCAGGACTTGCCGCCGTGGGTCGAGCGCGTTGGCGTTTTCGCCGGCGACGAGGTCGCCGGGCCTGCCGCCGCCGCCGGCGGGCCTGGGGCTCTGGCGGAGACCGTCCGACAAGCGGGTCTCACTGGAGTGCAGCTTCACGGCTGCCGGGGGCCGGAGCCGGTGGCGCGGGTTCGCGGCGCTCTGCCGCACGGCATCCGGGTCATCGCCGCCGTGCCGGTGGGCGGGCCCGACCACATGACCGGCTTGCCGGCCCTGGCTGAGGCCGGCGCCGACGCCATCTTGCTGGACACGGCCGTGCCCGGTGTGCTCGGTGGCACGGGTCGGAGCTTCGACTGGACCCTGGCAGCGGAGGCAAGACGGGTCCTGGGTTCGCGTGTCCCGCTCTACCTGGCGGGCGGGCTCACTCCCGAGAACGCGGCGGAGGCCCTGCGGCAGAGCGGGGCCGACGGGGTGGACGTAAGCAGCGGCGTGGAGACGAACGGCGTGAAGGATCCGGCCCGCATTCGGGCGTTTCTGGAGGCCGCGCGGAGTGCCTGGTAGCCCGCAGTGCGGTCTGATGAGCTCAGGGCACGATCGGGTGAGCCAAGGCCCACGATTGGGTGAGCCAAGGGAGGAGCAGATAAAGTTGGCAGAAGTACAGATCGCGAATGGTGAACCGACCGCGGCTCAGACTGCCGCGCCGGTGGTGCAGGACCCGGCGCCAGGTCTGCGCCGCGGGCACTATGGCCCCTTTGGCGGCCAGTTTGTGCCGGAGACGCTGATGCCGGCCCTGGAGGAACTGGAGGCCGCCTACCGGGAAGCCGCGGCAGACCCGGCCTTCCAGGCGGAGCTGAACGGCTACCTGAAGGACTACGTGGGGCGGGCCACACCGCTTACCCGCGCCGACCGGCTGACGGCGGCCCTGGGCGGCGCCCGCATCTACCTGAAGCGAGAGGACCTGAACCACACCGGCGCCCACAAGATCAACAACACGCTGGGACAGGCGCTGCTGGCGCGGCGCATGGGCAAAAAGCGCCTCCTGGCCGAGACCGGCGCGGGCCAGCACGGCGTGGCCGCGGCCACGGCGGCCGCCCTCTTTGGCCTGGAGTGCACCGTGTTCATGGGTGAGGAGGACGTGGCCCGCCAGGCCCTCAACGTGTTTCGGATGCGCCTCCTGGGGGCGGAGGTGGTGCCCGTCGCCTCCGGCAGCCGCACCCTGAAGGACGCCACCAACGAGGCCATCCGCCACTGGGTGACCCACGTGGAGGACACCTACTACATCATCGGTTCCGTGGTGGGGCCGCACCCCTACCCGCTGATGGTGCGCGACTTTCAGTCCGTCATCGGCCGGGAGGCCCGGCAGCAGATGTTGGATCTGGAGGGCCGCCTGCCCAACCTGGTGGTAGCCTGCGTGGGCGGCGGCAGCAACGCCATGGGCATCTTCCACGCGTTCCGCGAGGACCGGGACGTCCGCCTGCTGGGTGTGGAAGCCGCGGGCGAGGGGCTGGACACCGGCCGCCACGCCGCCACGCTGACGCGGGGCCTGGCAGGCGTCCTGCACGGCGCCTACAGCTACCTGCTGCAGGACCAGGACGGCCAGGTGCTGCCGGCCCACTCGGTGTCCGCCGGCCTGGACTATCCCGGCGTGGGGCCGGAACACGCTTACCTGCGCGACACGGGTCGCGCGGAGTATGTCAGCGTGACGGACGCCGAGGCCCTGGAGGCATTCCAGACGCTGGCCCGGCTGGAGGGCATCATCCCCGCCCTGGAGAGCGCCCACGCCGTGGCCCAGGTGATCAAAGAAGCACCACGTATGCGGCCGGACCAGATCCTCCTGGTTTCGTTGTCCGGCAGGGGCGATAAGGACGTGGAGCAGGTGGCACGCCTGCTGGAGGTGACCGCGCGATGAGACCCAACCGACTGGACGATACTTTCGCGCGCCTGGCGGCACGGGGCGAGAAGGCTCTGATTGCCTATCTGACCGCAGGCGACCCGAACCCCGGGACTTCGCTGGCCCTGTTCCAGGCCCTGGCCGAGGGCGGCGCCGATGTGCTGGAGATCGGCCTGCCCTTCTCCGACCCCCTGGCCGACGGTCCCGTCAACCAGCAGGCGGCGGTCCGGGCGCTTCAGGCCGGGACCAGCGTGGATGACGTGCTAGCTCTGGCCCGCTCCCTGCGGGACTCCTGCGACACGCCGCTGGCCCTGCTGACCTACGTCAACCCCGTGCTGCGCCGCGGCCTGCGGCGCTTCCTGGACAAGGCTGCGGAGGCCGGCATCGACGCGCTGGTCATCCCCGACCTGCCGGCAGAGGAGGCGGAGTCCGATTTCAACGGCACCAGCCTGGCGGAGGAGGCAAAGCGGGCCGGCGTGCATCTGGTCCCCTTCGCCGCGCCGACGACAACGGATGAGCGCCTGGCTCGCCTGAATGGCGCCATTGGCGGCTTCGTCTACTGCGTTTCCCTCACTGGCGTGACGGGTGTGCGGCACGACCTGCCGCCGGGCCTGAGCGACCTGGTGGCGCGGGTCAAGGCCCACACGGACCTGCCCGTGGCCGTTGGCTTCGGCATCTCCACGCCGGAGCAGGCGGCACGGGTGGCGTCAGCGGCGGACGCGGTCATCGTGGGGTCGGCGCTGGTCCGTGAGGTGGAGACGGCGGTTCAGGCGGGGACGCTGGAGCAACTGCCCGCCACGCTGCGGCGGATGGCCGCGGAGCTGAAGGAAGGCATCCAGCAGGCAATCCGAGCCGAACAGAGAATAGGAATTAAAGGTTGAACCCGAGTTCATAACATTGCCTGCCTGGTTGGTTAAGAAATCCTGAGGGCCACCCCGGGCCGCTGCCCTGGCCAGAAATTCACTCTTGACGTGGAGGTCCGGCCTTGTTAGCATAAGGCCAATAGTCAAAGCGATGAGCGGAAAGAGTAGGCCTGTCCTTCGGGCGAAGAGAGCCGGCGGTTGGTGCAAGCCGGTGCCGGGGGCCATGTCGAATACGTCCGCGAGCGCGGCCCAAACGCCCCGTCCATGGCGGTCTGAAGACCGCTCTGGTGCCGGGCAAGTAGGCGCCGACGGAACTTCCACCGTTAGCCGGAAGGGCGCATGTTGGTGCGCTGTCGAGAGTCCCGCCGCCGGCGGGGAACAAGGGTGGTAACGCGGGAGCAACTCCCGTCCCTCAGGGGACGGGAGTTTTTATATTCCAGCCACAAGGCAGAGGGGTGAGGCCCGTGATCGTAGTGATGCAGCAGGGAGCCGGCGAGGCCGAGGTGAACCAGGTAGTGGAGCGCTTGACGAAGTTGGGCTTCGGCGTACATGTCTCACGCGGCGTGGAGAAAACGGTCATCGGGGCCGTGGGCGACCGCCGGGCGGTGGAGCCCGACGACCTGCAGACGCTGCCCGGCGTGGACCGGGTGGTGCCGGTGATGGAGCCGTACAAGCTGGCCAGCCGCCACTTCCACCCGGATGACACCGTCATCCAGGTGCGCGACGTGGAGGTTGGCGGCCGCGAGGTCATCATGATGGCCGGCCCCTGTGCCGTGGAGAGCCGGGAGCAGTTGCTGGAGACCGCCTGGGCGGTCAAGGCGGCGGGGGCGCGGATGCTGCGCGGCGGCGCCTTCAAGCCGCGGACTTCACCCTACGCCTTTCAGGGGCTGGGCGAGGAAGGGCTGAAGCTGCTGGCCGAAGCCCGCGAGGCCACAGGCCTGCCGGTGATCACCGAAGTGATGGACACCCGCGACGTGGAGCGCGTGGCCTACTACGCCGACATCCTGCAGCTAGGCGCCCGCAACGCGCAGAACTTTGCGCTCCTGAAGGAGCTGGGCCGGGCCGGCAAGCCCGTGCTGGTCAAGCGCGGCATGAACACCACCATTGAGGAATGGCTGCTGTGCGCCGAATACGTGATGGCCAGCGGCAACCACCAGGTGATCCTGGGCGAGCGCGGCATCCGCACCTTTGAGACCGCCACCCGCAACACGCTGGACCTGTCGGCGGTGGCCCTGGTGAAGTCGCTGTCGCACCTGCCGGTACTGGTTGATCCCACCCAGGGCACGGGCAAGAACAAGCTGGTGACGCCCATGTCGCTGGCGGCCGTGGCGGCCGGCGCCGACGCCCTGCTGGTGGAGGTCCACTACAACCCGCGCCTGGCTCTCTGCGACGGGCCGCAGGCCCTGACCACCGAGCAGTTCGCCGACCTGATGCGCCGTCTGCGCCCGGTGGCCGAGGCCGTGGACCGCACCATGGCCCGCACCCATGACGCCGCGCTGGGCGCCGCGGACAAGTCCCTGGCCGGCAGGGCGGGCTGCTGATGGAGGACACGGAGCTTTTCGGCACCGTGGCCATTGTTGGCCTGGGGCTGATGGGCGGTTCGCTGGGGATGGCCCTGCGGGAACGGCGCCGGGCCAGGCGCGTTCTCGGTGCCGACGCGGACCCCGCCGCGCTGCGCGACGCAGCGCGCCTGGGTGCCATTGACCAGGGTGGCGCCCTTGAGGCTGTCGTCTCCCAGGCGGACCTGGTGGTTCTGGCAACCCCCGTGCCCGTCCTGGCCGGCCTTCTCAGACAGATCGGCCCGCACCTCAGATCCACCGCGGTGGTGACGGACCTGGGCAGCGTCAAGCGGCCCGTGCTGGACGCCGCAGCAGCCTTGCCCCGCCCCGAGCGCTTTGTGGGCGGGCACCCCCTGGCGGGCCGGGAACACTCCGGCGTGGCGGCGGCACACGGCGACCTCTTCCTGGGCCGCGCCTGGGCCGTGGTACCGGGCCCGTCCTCCCTGCCGGGGGCCGTGCTGTCCGGGCCCGCCCAACCCCAGGCCGTGGAGACGGTCACCTGCCTCGCCCGCACGGTTGGGGCGGACCCCATCGTCCTGGACGCCGACGAGCACGACCGACTGGCGGCGGGCATCTCGCACCTGCCGCAGCTTGCGGCCTATGCCCTGGCGCTCGCCGTAGCGGCAGGGGCCGATTCTGGCCCCACCGGTTCTGGAGCGCCCGCCGGCCTGGACCTGGCCCGCCGGATGGCCGGACCCGGCCTGCGCGACACGACGCGCCTGGCTGCCAGCCCCGCCCGGCTCTGGCGCGACCTGGCCCTGTTCAACCGCGACCACCTGACCGACGGGCTGCGGCGCCTGCAGGCAGAACTGGCTGAAGTCAGCAAAGCGTTGGAGGCGGGGGACGGCGATGCCCTGGAGGGCCTGTTCGCCCGGGCCCGTGCGGCCCGACTGGCGCTGTTTCCGTGACCTGTGCGCCCGGCTCAGGACGCGTACCACTCGAGAGGTGATTCCCCATGGACGTGACCGTGCACCCGCGAGACGCCTGGCAGGCTGACCTGACGGTCCCCGGCGACAAGTCCATTTCTCACCGGGCGGCCCTGCTGGGCGCGCTGGCCGAGGGCGACACGGACATCCGCGGCTACCTGATGGGCGCGGACTGCCTTAGCACCCTGGCCTGCTTGCGGGGCCTGGGGGTCCCCGTGGAAGTGCCGGAGCCGGGTCACGTTGTGGTGCACGGCCTGGGACTGAACGGCCTGCGCGAGCCGGAGGACGTCCTGGACGCCGGGAACTCGGGCACGACGCTGCGACTGCTTGCCGGTGTCCTGGCGGGGCGTCCCTTTACAGCCATTGTGACCGGCGACGCGTCGCTTCGCCGCCGCCCGATGGCACGGGTGGTGGAACCTCTGCGGACCATGGGCGCGGCCATCACCGGCCGCGAGGGCGGTCGCCTGGCACCGCTGACCTTTCACGGCGGGACGCTTTCGGCCCGCCCGATCACGCTCCCGGTGGCCTCGGCCCAGGTGAAATCGGCCCTGCTGCTGGCCGGCCTGAGGGCGGAAGGCGTCACCACCGTCGCCGAGCCCTCGCGCTCCCGGGATCACACCGAGCGCATGCTTCGGGCCTTTGGTGCGGCGGTGGAGGTGGAGGGGCCTCGCGTCTCCGTCCGTGGCGGTGCGGTCAGGCTTACGGGACAGGCCGTCGCAGTGCCCGGCGACATCTCCTCGGCGGCCTTCTTCCTGGCCGCTGCCGCGGCCACCCCGGGGGCAGAGGCTCTGGTGCGAGACATCGGCCTGAACCCCACGAGGACGGGGGTCATTGACGCCCTCCGCTCCATGGGCGCCGATATCCAAGTGGTGCGGCTGTCGGAGGTCTGCGGCGAGCCGGTCGGCGACCTGCTGGTGCGCGGCGGCCCGCTTTGTGGCGCCACACTGGAAGGTGACCTCATCCCGCGCGCCATCGACGAACTGCCTGTCCTGGCCGTTGCCGCCTGCCTGGCGGAGGGACCCACCATAATCCGCGACGCCTCCGAACTGCGGGTCAAGGAGAGCGACCGCATCGCCACGCTGGCCGCCGAGTTGCGGCGCCTGGGAGCCTCCGTGGAGGAGCGCCCTGACGGCATGGTGATCCCGGGCCGCTCATCCCTGCCCGGAGGGTGCTTCACCGGGGGCCGCGTGGAGAGCCACGGCGACCATCGCCTGGCCATGAGCCTGGCGGTGGCCGGGCTGCTGGCCGCCGCGCCGGTGACGATCAGCGGCGCCGAGTGCGTGGAGGTATCCTTCCCCGGCTTCTTTGAACAGCTGGCGGCGCTGGGTCGCTGACGCTCGCCGCCGCCACAGGCGGGCTTCAGTTCAGGTACTGCGCCATCTCTTCCTTGCTCACGCCCGGGTGCAGGGCCGCGTTCATGGCGCCGGCCAGGATGCGGGAGAGGTCAGTAATCATCACGTCCACGTCCTTGGGCGTGACCACCAGATCGCCTACGCTGGGCTGCAGCACCTCGTTCACCAGGGCCTGGCGGTCGGCGGCGTCCATCTGGCTCACAATGTCCAGCAGCTTGTGCTGCTGGCGCAGCTGGCTCACCAGCAGGTCCAGGGTATCGTTGGCGATGGTGGTGGCGTACACCACAGTGGGCACGCCGATGGCGAACACCGGGACGCCCAGGGACTCCTCGGTGATGCCGGCACGGTGGTTGCCCACGCCGGAGCCCGGGTTGATGCCGGTGTCGGCGATCTGAATGGAGGTGCCCACCCTCTCCAGGGAGCGCGCCGCCAGAGCGTCGATGACAATGACGGCCCGCGGATGTACCTGGGAGACGATACCCCGGACGATGTCGCTGGTCTCAATGCCGGTCAGGCCCAGCACGCCGGGGGCCACGGCGGCCACGCCGCGCAGGTGCCCCACCAACTCCTGCGGCAGATACTGGCGGAGGTGGCGCGTCACCAGCAGGTTGGCCACCACCCTGGGGCCCAGGGCGTCGGGCGTGGCGTTCCAGTTGCCCAGGCCCACCACCAGAACCAGGTCGTCCGGCCCCAGGTTCATGAGGCGCGCCAGTTCGTCGGTCAGGACACGGGCCACCTCGTC
>JBLNCQ010000167.1:0-46792 GCA_050260815.1 Bacillota bacterium | reverse complement strand
TACCGGTCTTTTCAGGTACTTGGCTACTGTCTTGCGGTCAAGGCCCACGCGCCTCGCAATCTGGCTGGGGCCCAGGCCTTGACGATGCAGATGCTGAATCTCCACGATTTCTCCCACCCGTATCCGTTGTGCTCACTCCTCTGGTTGGGTCGTTCTGGGTTGGCCAATTCCCGAACTTCGCCATTCCAGAGGGGTGAGCCTTTTATGTCATCCAGGTGGGGAATTCTTCGTGGCCATTTTTGAGGATTTTAGCATGGCCGCTAACAGGCTTGCCAGGGCAGTTGGTCCCTGCGGCCTCGCGGCGCGTTTCAATCTCTCACGGAGATTTGCCTCTGCTGCGGCTTCCCCCGTATCCGGAAGACGCCGATTGGCACCCCGCCGCGTTTCAATCTCTCACGGAGACTTGCCTCTGCTGCGGCACAATCATCTGGAAGAGATCAAGAGGAGGTATGCAGTTTCAATCTCTCACGGAGATTTGCCTCTGCTGCGGCGGCGTCCGCCTACGCCTTCAGCGCCTGGTCTTCTTCGTTTCAATCTCTCACGGAGATTTGCCTCTGCTGCGGCTCGGGGGCCTGGTCTACCGCATCGGACATGGTCTGGTTTCAATCTCTCACGGAGATTTGCCTCTGCTGCGGCGGAGGAGCTGAGTCCGCGCAACGACTCCGAGGTGGCGTTTCAATCTCTCACGGAGATTTGCCTCTGCTGCGGCGCCCTCTCCTCCTCCAGCTGCCTGCGGGTTGCCGCTGGCGTCGTTGTTCGGCTGCGTCGTGAGCAGGCTGGTGCCGGCATTCCAGTAGACCTTGTCGCCCTTGTTGAAGGCGTCGGCGACGGTGATCTGGCTGGTCTCGTACTCCGCCTCCTCGATGTTGAGCGTGATCTCGGCCGTCTGGCCGGCACCGGTGACCACACTCTGGACCGCCATGCCGAAAAAGCCGTCGAGACGGTAGAACTTACCCGCGTCGACGGTCGTGTTCTGGGGCACGGTCACCTTGATGGACCGGCCGTCGGAGATCTTGCGACCCATGGATCAGCCCTCCCCTCTCCCCTAGATCGAGACGCGCCGCGTGCGCAGGCCCGCGGGCTGGTCAGTCCGCGTGGCATCCTGCGTGCGGATCACATCCTGGTGGAACACGCCGGCGAGCGCCTTCTTGATGTCTTCCGACTGGAGCAATTCGCCGACAAGCTGCTTGATCTTGGCCTCGTCTGCCCCGTCGGGGACCTGCACCATGCGCCGAACGATGGGCCGGGCGGCCTCGGCCACCACCATCTCGCCGATGACCTTGTCAACCAGCTTGTCGCGGTTGGCCGTGGCAGCCTTCAGCTGTACGTCCCGGGCCGCCCTCACAGCGGCCAGAACGTCCGCCGGCTTGGCGCCCTCGGCCAGGCCAAACAGCTTGGCCATCTCGCCGACGATCTGGGCCTTGGCGCAATACCGTCCGGCGGCTGGTGGGAGACGGGGTAGCCCGAGGACTCGACGCCCGGCGGCTGGCCCGCGAACTGGAGCACTACCTGAGGCCCGGCGTTCACACCGCCCTGAAAGCGGAGACGCGCCGGCGGCTGAAGGTCTCACGGGACATCTCCATGGAGGCCATGCGGCTGGCCGTCACCGAGATGCAGAACGCGTTCCACGAAGGCAGCATTCTGGCGAACCGGGCTGCCCCGAGCTACCGCGGCGTCTACTGGCGGCTCTCCAAGAGTCACCCGATGCCGGACATCTGCGACGACTACGCCAGGCATAATGGCGACGGCTACTGGTCGGAGGGCAAGGAGCCAGCCAAACCACATCCTTGGTGCCGTTGCATCCTCATTCCGGCCCACGAGCCCCCCGACCAGTTTGTCGAACGGTTGCGGCAGTGGATGGACAAGCCCGGCTCCCAGCCCGACATCGAGCGGTGGTATACTGGGTCTGCGAAGCGCTTCATGTCCCGGCCGCTGCTCTCCTTCGCCGGTGGCGGAGGCGGTGGAGGCTCGGGCGGCACCGGCGGCGTCCACCCGGTCGATCGCCTGATCCAGGAACTTGCCAACACGGGGCGTGAGGTTGCGCCGGCTGAGCTGCGTCAGATTCGGGAACACGCGGCGGCCGCCGGCTTTCCGCCGACCCTATCGGCCGCTGGCGGCAGAGTCGCAGGGCTCCAATGGCAGGGGCGCGCTCTCAGCGGCAGCGACCGATTGAGCGCGGCGGAAAAGCACTACCTGGAGCATGCTGTGCACCGGCGGGAATGGCCGGAGGGCACCACTCTGGAGGATTACTTGCGCAGCATTCGCCAGGTGGTGCTCGACGAATCCACATGGGTAGCCCTTACCAGGTACAAGGGCACACTGCAAGCGAGTTTCCTGCGGCATTCCGACGACCTGCGCGGGCCGGACGGCGAAGAATGGGTGTTGGTGGAGTACCGCACCGGCCTTGGTCACATCGTTACGGCCTACCAGCCGAGGCCAAGCACCATGCGTGAAATCGAAGGGCGGGTGATCCGATGGCTGAGCCGACCCCGTTGACGGAGAAGATTGACCGTACGCTCAACTGGCTGTTTGGCGGCGCTGCGGACATCCGTGAGCTGGCTGTGGACTGGCCCGACCTCGACCAGGCTGAGCGGGCTTCGCAGGAGTTGGAATGGTTCGCTGACATGACCGGCGAACTCCCGTTCCTTCATGAGCAATACATGACGGGCGCGATGAGCGAAGAGCAGCGTCGGCGTTACCTGGCCCTCCTGCGCGAGCTGCAGGAGATGTTGCCTGTCATGCGGCAGATCGATCTGGAGCTGCCGCACGTCCCTATCGAGGAGGTGCTCCGTGAACAGGCCGCCGATCGTCCGTGACGAACTGCCCAAGGGCATGACTCCAGCTTCGCCCAACACCGAGGCGCCGCCGAGTAGGCCGGCGCCTTTAACATGCGCGGCAGGCAACTACTCCGGCGCTATCCGCCAGGCGCTCTCCACTGCCGGCGCTGGCCGCGCAGGCTAGGTTTCAATCTCTCACGGAGATTTGCCTCTGCTGCGGCCGAGCGCCGGTATCGACCTGGCTAAGGTGGTCCAGGAGGTTTCAATCTCTCACGGAGATTTGCCTCTGCTGCGGCAGAGCGCATGGCGCAGTACCTCAGCCAGACGTCAGGCCCGGTTTCAATCTCTCACGGAGATTTGCCTCTGCTGCGGCTGGAGAATCAGCCATGCGCTCTTCATGGCGTTCTGTTTCAATCTCTCACGGAGATTTGCCTCTGCTGCGGCGCCCGTGAGCAGGGTCCTGCCCCCCGGCCTGCTGGGGTTTCAATCTCTCACGGAGATTTGCCTCTGCTGCGGCAGCTGATGGGCCACCTCCACAACACTCCATCCCGTGTTTCAATCTCTCACGGAGATTTGCCTCTGCTGCGGCCGCAGACTACACGTCACAGGTCAGGAGCTGGTTCGCCGTTTCAATCTCTCACGGAGATTTGCCTCTGCTGCGGCACACCACCTCACCGTCCGGTGTCCGGAGATCGATTGGTTTCAATCTCTCACGGAGATTTGCCTCTGCTGCGGCCCGCGGAGGTCATCGCCATCGCCAACCGGCAGGGCGTGGTTTCAATCTCTCACGGAGATTTGCCTCTGCTGCGGCGTACCGGGCACGGACGGTGTTTGAGCCGGAAGAGGGTTTCAATCTCTCACGGAGATTTGCCTCTGCTGCGGCCCGCGGGCCCCACGGCTCAAGAGCAAGCCCATCACCCCCGTTTCAATCTCTCACGGAGATTTGCCTCTGCTGCGGCGCTTTCAAGGAGTCGCTGGACACGGCCTTCGGGATGGTTTCAATCTCTCACGGAGATTTGCCTCTGCTGCGGCGGTGATCCTCCTGGCCAGATCACCAGCCGACCTGGATGAGTTTCAATCTCTCACGGAGATTTGCCTCTGCTGCGGCTCAGATCGTAGCGGCTAACCCAGCGCTGGCCGCCCAGCCGTTTCAATCTCTCACGGAGATTTGCCTCTGCTGCGGCCTACATCAGCTTGCACGCCAGCCAGACGCTGCTCTGGCGGGTTTCAATCTCTCACGGAGATTTGTCTCTGCTGCGGCTTGCCGCTCGTTGGCCTCTCCTATCGCCCGACCGTAGTTTCAATCTCTCACGGAGATTTGCCTCTGCTGCGGCGAGGGTTTTTCTGCACGGGGGCGGTGCGCCGACCTGTTTCAATCTCTCACGGAGATTTGCCTCTGCTGCGGCCAAGGGCAGCGACGGCATGTGGTGGTACGAGAAGGGCTCGGTTTCAATCTCTCACGGAGATTTGCCTCTGCTGCGGCTGGCCGCGGAGCGATGCCGCGACCGCCTTGGACTCCTCGTTTCAATCTCTCACGGAGATTTGCCTCTGCTGCGGCCGGCTGACGTAGCCTGGCCAACCACGGAGTTGTACCCGGTGGTTTCAATCTCTCACGGAGATTTGCCTCTGCTGCGGCCGAATGTGCCCGATCTCGTGCGCTAGGGTAAAGCGGTTTCAATCTCTCACGGAGATTCGCCTCTGCTGCGGCCCAGGGCAAGACGGCGCTGGCCATGAACATCGCCAGTTTCAATCTCTCACGGAGATTTGCCTCTGCTGCGGCGGTGGAAGACATCACGGCCGTGATGTTCCTGGGCGTTGTTTCAATCTCTCACGGAGATTTGCCTCTGCTGCGGCGGGCGGTGCCGGTGAGCGTCTCCTTGTTGCCGGCGGGGTTTCAATCTCTCACGGAGATTTGCCTCTGCTGCGGCGATCAGCCGCAGCAGCCACCTCGCGGCGTGCCACCACAGGTTTCAATCTCTCACGGAGATTTGCCTCTGCTGCGGCCGCGCCCGTGACTGGGTCATAGGCGGAAAGTCTGGTTTCAATCTCTCACGGAGATTTGCCTCTGCTGCGGCCCCCCTGGCAGGCACGTCCATCTGTCGCGGTTGACCGTTGTTTCAATCTCTCACGGAGATTTGCCTCTGCTGCGGCGCGGTGATGGTGGACTATGGGGTAGCGGTCACGGGGTTTCAATCTCTCACGGAGATTTGCCTCTGCTGCGGCCAATCACCACAACGACCCGCACGAGATGTGCCCAACGGTTTCAATCTCTCACGGAGATTTGCCTCTGCTGCGGCGCCGAGGGATTCAACAAGCTGAATCCCGTTGCTAAAGTTTCAATCTCTCACGGAGATTTGCCTCTGCTGCGGCGTCTGGCCGACCGTATCATGGCCGGCTGCGTGCAGCTCGTTTCAATCTCTCACGGAGATTTGCCTCTGCTGCGGCTCTGCGAACGGTTGTTCTACCCGCACCCTACCACCCTCTGTTTCAATCTCTCACGGAGATTTGCCTCTGCTGCGGCCCGCCGGCGCAGTCGCGATGGGCGGCGGCGGAGGGGTTGGGTTTCAATCTCTCACGGAGATTTGCCTCTGCTGCGGCCTGAGCCGGGGTGAAACCTGTCCCAAATGGCTATCTGTTTCAATCTCTCACGGAGATTTGCCTCTGCTGCGGCTCGGCCAGGATGACTACGGCCAACCACTGGATGCCTGGCGGGTTTCAATCTCTCACGGAGATTTGCCTCTGCTGCGGCGGAGGTAGCCCTTCACCCGCTGGCGGACGTCCGCGGTTTCAATCTCTCACGGAGATTTGCCTCTGCTGCGGCTTCGCCAAGGCGGTCGCCGGCGACACGCTGAAGGCCCTCCAGTTTCAATCTCTCACGGAGATTTGCCTCTGCTGCGGCTCGTGACCGCGGCGATCACGTCATCCCAGGTAGAGGTGTTTCAATCTCTCACGGAGATTTGCCTCTGCTGCGGCTCCAGGTCGGCGTCGAATTGGAGGCGGCCTCCGAAGGTTTCAATCTCTCACGGAGATTTGCCTCTGCTGCGGCGTCAATGGTGCCCTGGCCTACGACTATCAGGTGCCAGTTTCAATCTCTCACGGAGATTTGCCTCTGCTGCGGCCCCCTGGCCTACCACCTCGCGCACGCCGGCGTAGTAGGTTTCAATCTCTCACGGAGATTTGCCTCTGCTGCGGCGGAGCAGGGGGGGGCGGCGGCCTACTGGCAACTAGCGAGTTTCAATCTCTCATGGAGATTTGCCTCTGCTGCGGCGCAGGCGCAGAGCATGGGCGTTCCGTCTCTGTTGTTTCAATCTCTCACGGAGATTTGCCTCTGCTGCGGCCTGGGCAAACCGGACGAACTCCGGCAGGCTCCGGGTTTCAATCTCTCACGGAGATTTGCCTCTGCTGCGGCGGATTCGGGCCCTTGGCAAAGGGGAACGGGTGGCCCGGTTTCAATCTCTCACGGAGATTTGCCTCTGCTGCGGCACTGGTTCCTGGCCGGCAACGACCAGGTCAAACATGTTTCAATCTCTCACGGAGATTTGCCTCTGCTGCGGCTCCCTCGAAGGTGACGCCCTTGTATTCAGCCTTCATCGGTTTCAATCTCTCACGGAGATTTGCCTCTGCTGCGGCGGACGGAAGCGACTACTACGCCTGTCTTGCCTGGGTTTCAATCTCTCACGGAGATTTGCCTCTGCTGCGGCTGACGGCCTGGATCATAATGTTTCCATATGATGACGTTTCAATCTCTCACGGAGATTTGCCTCTGCTGCGGCGGTAGGCGCTTCGTTCGTCGTGGCTGTATGCGTCCGAGTTTCAATCTCTCACGGAGATTTGCCTCTGCTGCGGCCCGTCAACAGAGGCGAAATGGCGTCACGGCGCAATCGCTAGTTTCAATCTCTCACGGAGATTTGCCTCTGCTGCGGCTGCGATGGCTGCTGGCGCAACTGACGCGGTTGGCTGTTTCAATCTCTCACGGAGATTTGCCTCTGCTGCGGCCCCTTACGCAAAGCCCTTGCCACGTATTGGAGGAGCAAGTTTCAATCTCTCACGGAGATTTGCCTCTGCTGCGGCGTAATCCCGCCCTTCAGTTCCTGGACAGTGCGCCGGTTTCAATCTCTCACGGAGATTTGCCTCTGCTGCGGCAGGGTTTAGCTCACTCCTCCCCAAGGCGCAGTCGGAGTTTCAATCTCTCACGGAGATTTGCCTCTGCTGCGGCGTTGCCCAGCAAGCCGCCAAGCGCGGCCTTCGCTCATCGTTTCAATCTCTCACGGAGATTTGCCTCTGCTGCGGCCCTGCCCGCCGAGGTATCGACGTGGCGTGGATTCTACAGCAACGCCGCGCAGATAGTCGGCTAGAGAAACGAGCGCTTGGAAAAAGGCCCCGGAAACGTCAACTTACCACTGGCCGTTATCTGGAGCATTCGCCACCGGGTGCGCCTATCCTCCACCAGCGCCGGTTCGCCCGCGCTCGGACCCGCGTTGCAGCCCGGCGCGACCTTCACGGAATTCCGCAACTATAGTGTTCCCGCTTGCTGCGGCTGGGTTCGTGTCAAAAGAAGAGTGCACTGCGAGGCCCTGGATGCTGCACGCCGATCTCCTCGACACCTGCCTGGCATGATTGGCAAAGCGGATAGATCCGGATGTTGTCCTCCTTAGCATTGATGGCCAACCGCAGCCGGTGGCGAAGCCGCACCAGGTCGGTCGCGGACAGTTCACACTCGAACAGGCTGAACTGCTTCCAGATCCCGAAGTCTTTGAGGACGTTAAAGACGCGAGTGCGGCGCTTGTCGTCGCTGATGTCGTACGAAACAACGTAGAGCATGGCTATCGGATGCGGAAGGGCTCGTAGCGCTCCAACTCGCCCAGCAACGTCTTAGCCAGAATCCGCGCCTGCAGCTCAACACACCGCCTCAGGCTGACCTTGTACCCGAAAATGGGGTGCTTGATTTCGTCCCTCACCTTATCCTCATACGCCTGAAGAAATGCCCGCCGGGCCGCATCCCCCATCTCCACCGCTCCGAACCGCTCCACGAAATCGCTGGGACCGACCATGCGCTTGTTGATGAGGGCTGTAACCACAGCATCAGCAATGACGGGCCGGAACTCCTCCATCAGATCCAGAACGAGCGAAGGCTTGCCGTACCGGGTTCCGTGAAGGTAGCCGGTGTAAGGGTCAAAACCCACGGCGTTTACCGCGGCGTCCACGGTGGATTGCAGCAGGCTGTATGAAAAACTCAGCATCGCGTTCACCGGATCACGCGGCGGACGGCGGGTGCGGCGCTCAAAGGAAAAGCCGTGCCGTCCAACCAGTTCCGGCATCACGGAGAAGTACGCCCGCGCTGCAAGCCCCTCGGCGCCACGCAGGCTATCCAGGTCGGAGGCGCGCTCGGCGATAGGAATGAGCTGAGCCAGGCTACGCGCCACGTCCGCGGTAGACGCGTTGCCCGCGCGCTCCGCTCGGAGTAGACGGGCGCGCTGGTTGTGGATCTTGCCCACGACGAACCGACGTGCCAGCTCCAGCGTTTGGGTGGGATTAGCACTGGCTCGGTGCTGTGCCTGACGCAGCACAGCGTGTTTGGAAAAGGCGGGCTGCAGGCGCCCCCGGAAGCGTCCGTTGAAGGACAGGAAACTCACCGGCACCTGGGCCTCCAGGAACAGGCTGATCAGTGGCGTGGACAAGCTATTATTGCCGAAGATCACCACCTGGTCGACCTGCACCAGGGGTACGTCGGCCACGACCTTACCCTGCCGGCGCACCAGCACCCTCTCCCCGCGCCGCACCAGCTCGGTCTCCCGGTCTGTGACGTACAGGGTGCTCAAGACGTCTCCCTCCACTCCTTCAGGCGCTGTGTCTCGAGAGGTAGGCATACGGGCTGAATGCTGCAATCCCGGCACTTCACCGAGTAGACAGCCGGCGGCACCACCTGACCTTCCAGGACTGCCCGCACGCGCTCAATGGTTTGCACAGTCTTCTCCCTGAGGGCGGCGGTGAATGGGATCTGTTCCCGCCGCCGGTCGGTGAAGTAGAACACGTACCCAGCGTCGATGCTACGATGCAGTTGCTCCTCCAGGCAGAGCGCCTGGGCGCACAGCTGCACCCGATCGTTGTCCCAGAGGCCGCTCCGCCCCCGCTTGTATTCGACGGGGTAGAGCAGCCCCGCCGTCTCCTCCACCACGTCGGCGATCCCTGCCACGCGAAGCGCCTCGCTCTTGATCCACACCCGCGTGGACTGCACCTGGTCATCGTCCGTGCGCCTGCTGGGGGAGTCGGCTCGCGCGTGCCGGTAGCGGGCGTCCACGGTAAGGTGATTGTCCGCCCATTCGTTCAGCACGTACTCGCGGTACATGCGGTGCGGACAGTAAAGGTAGGCGTTCAGGGCATAAAGGGGGACGTACTGTTCGTCATCCACGTCCAAGAAAGATCCCTCCCCGAGGGTTACACTGTCCAGTGTTCCCCTGGGGAGGGACTTCTATGCCAAGCCTGGCAGGCTCTGCCACAGGGATGCAACTTTGGGCCTCAAGGTGGCTTAGGCCTTGAGCGGAAACCGATAGGCCATTCCCAAAGGCAGTTGCATCCCGGGCCCTACACTGAGGTGCGGCCCGTGAAAGCGCGCCCCCTTGATCAAGGAGACAGGGGGCATGTTTATCAGATCATAGATCAACGGCCTCTGCGGAGTGTCCAGGGCGTTGAGCGGCTGCTCCACCTCGAAGTAAGTGTTGCCTTCACTCACCTTAGCGGGTTCCCACTCCACCGCAGCCTTGCTCATCCACTTCCCAAGCCGGATCCAGGAGGGAACGGGCCGCTCCAGGCGGCTGTAGACCTCCTCGATGGGGCGCTGGCTCAGCACATACGCCCGAAACACGGACTCGGGCCCCAGTTCCCTCGCTCGCCCAAACGTTGGGACATTGACCGAGGACTGTTCCATCTGCACGTGGTAGCCCACGTCAGCGAACTTGAACGTGTGGGCAGAAAAGACCACCCTTTTGGGCTGCCCCGGCGTAACGTAGACCCCCAGGTCGTTGACCGCCTGGAGCTGCTCGGCGTATCGGGGTACGTGGACCGAGTCGTGGTACGTACTGGTGGCCAGCCCCAAGGCATACGTGAGGGCGTAGTTATGGAGGTAAGGTTCTGTTAGGTACAGCCTGGCAACCTCGCGGCTGGCGAAGAACGCTGTGTCAGAGAGCGTGATTGTCAGTTCATAGACATTCATGCCTTCCCCTTCTTCTTGTCCTCGCTCTCAGCGGCGCGCTTTGCGTAGGAAGCCGTATCTGCACCGAGCGCCTTGAGGAAAGACCCCAGGTGTTCGTCATCTGTGACTGCACCTTCTACTTCCTCCAGAAGCGCCTCGAGGGCCTCCCCAGAAACGAAGTCATAGGACACACCGTCGCGCTTCACCAGTTCCTCAGCAACCGCCAGAGTGGCCTTACGGACCTCGGCCTCCTGCAAAGGGGTCTGGTACTTTGCACTGTTGCGCAGCCAGTCGTACACGCCTTGGGTGAGGCGGAGGTTGCTGAAGATTTCCCCATCGGCGAAGATCATGGCCAAGACCTCGTTCGCCATGTGCCCAGTACGGCTCGTCTGGGCTCCGTACAGCTTGGTCCGGCGGATATTGTTGATGACGTACGCCAACCCCTCAGGAGTGGGATCGCGAAGGGTAACCACCGAGGGGAAGAAAACCCCCGGGACCACGTGATCCTGCTCACTGAAACGGTTGGTGGTCTGGTCACCGCGCGTCATGGTCCCATCCTCGAACGGAGCGTTCAGCGTGAAGGTCTCGTGAGACTCGTCATAGGAGGTGACCGAGTAGCAGGTGTCCGTGTAAACCTTGGATTTCTCCGAGCCCGTGTCGCCGATGGCGTACCCATAGAGAATGCAGTCCGGACACTCTCCGCAGAACGCCTCGTTGTAGCGGCAGTTGTTTCCAATCACCCCGTGGCGGCGAAGCAGCTCCCGTCCCGTCAGGCGCTCAGCCGTAGACTGCTTGCGCTTGAAAATGGTGACACGAGTCATAGGCTTGGTGTCTGAAATGCCAGCCGCCACCAGGGCGGTGTTCAGTTCGCCGTCGGTCTTGAACACGCCGTAGGAGTCCGTGTGCCGAAGGACAACAAGATGGGCGTATTTCCCGGAAGGCCTGGTGGGGATCTCCTCATGAAAGTGTCTGGCGTACTTCTGGAACACACCTATCACTCCTTCTCTGCCTGGGATGCAGTCTTCTGAGCAAACCACTGCTTCACGTAGTAAGCCTCACACGCATCCTTCCAACGGTTCATCCGACGCCGCAGGATGGCCCGGTCCCCAAGGAACTTCCGATCGAAGACCTCGTCCAGCATGAAGCGGGCAAAATCCTCCACCAACGGAACGGCGTCCTCGGTCTTGCGTGCCTCCTTCGGCACCCAGCCCTGTGCGCCGCCCTGGCGTACCCGGTCGAGCACGGCGTGAAGAGCCCCTTCGATCTGAAGCTGAAGATCATCCCGGTTCACCGCCGGATCACTGTCCAAGATCACCTCCAATGCAACGCTCAGGGGGCGCAGGCGAGCGAAAGCCGCATGGCCTTCGGGCCTGTAGAACTTCAGATACCGGTCCACAATCCCCTTCACTAGCGACATGGTATCCTCCCCTCCTATCCCGATCTGATCCTCATAATCCTTTAAGCTCTGGTAGTAGCTCAGCAGGCGCTCAGCCAATCGCGGGGTCAAGCCATCGGTGGCCGTCATAGGCGCTGTGCCTCGCCCGGCCTTGCCTTTCCCGCTTTTTCCCGCGGCAGCGGCCGCGTGCTGAATGCGATCCGCGTAACCAAACACCGCCAGCAGATCGCTTCCCACGCTACGGGAAACCGAGCCCAGCTGGTTCCAAACCGGGAACCCCTGACCGTCGCGGTAGGCTTCAGCTGTGAGGCTGTAGAGGCCAATGGCAGCCGGAAGCGCACGTTCCAGTTCGTCCAGCCGGAACCGGTTTTGCCGCATGAAGTGTTGCCAGAACGGATGGGGGCCGTCAAGAATGACGGTCTCTGGGAACTCTGCACCCGACCGATACACGGGCATCAGGCTGCCGCTTACCACCACCTTCGCGCCGAACAGGATGGGCGCCAGAAGACCCAGAAGCGCCGGCATATACCAGCTTTCCGTGTCTGTGGGCTTGCGGCCCATAGGCGGCAAACCTACCACGTAGTAACCGTGCAGTTCCTGGCTGCTGTACTCCACCTTGTCAGCGATCCGCTTGCTGTTCGGCAGCTCCAGGATGTGGAATGCGTCCAGGGAGGCCAGAGTTTCGAGGGACACGCCCAAATCGCCTAGCGGCTTGGCGATGTCCTGGAAGACCACGCCCTGCAAGTCTCGATATGCGGCGGACATGGCCTTCGCCGTGAGGGGGGTGAAATAGTATGACGGGTAGAAATGCAGGTATTTGGTATTGTCGCCTTGCTGAGCGGTTCGCCCAAGCGCAAAGCGGCGGAGCAGTTCCTGGGTGCGGCAGACGTCACAAATGCCGCGCCCAGATGCAACCCGAGGACTTGCCACTTTCTTGTTGGAGTATATGGAGAAGTCCTCCCGTGTCTCAAAGGGGCTGTTGCAGATAGCGCAGACACGCCTGCCCCCACGGGCCTTGGTGGTCTCATACCTCTCCAACTCGGCTGCGAAATCCCATGGTCCGGAGGACCCGCCCCAGGTCAAGACCTTGGCGATGTAGCCCTCCAAGAATCCGAAGGCCTCGCCCTCCGACAGCGGTCCCAGCTGCTCCAGTGACTTGTCGAGTGCAGCTCCCATGAGGGCTTCCAGATCGGCTGCGGAAAGGCCAGGGTGACCCGCCACGTAATGCCCGGCAACATAGTACCAGTGGTAGCCCACGCCGCCCGTCACAGCGATGGCCCTGAACTCCGGCAGGCGTGCTTCCATCCCCAGGGACCTGACCAGAAGCTCATCCACATCCGCGCTCGGGTAGTACTCATGCAGCAGTTTGGACAGGGCGAACATCGCCTCCGCAAGCCTGTCGACGGCAAGCCCTTCGGGGTAAGTAAGGTCGAGGGTCACGTTCTGCCCCGGCCGCAACGTCGTCTTCCGCCGGCGCTCGGCAGCTACTGAGGCCTTCTTGTCGCCGATGATGTCCAGGGTACGGCTGATGATCTGGCGCCCGGCTGTTGCCGGATACAGCAGTTCCCGAAACTCCGGCTTGTACTTGATCCCCTTCCCGTCGCGCGCGATTAGCTCGCCCGTATGTCGCTGGGCAATCTCTACGATGGCGCGCCTGACCTGCCCGGGAAGCCCTGTTGTGGTCGGTTCAGGGCTCCCCTTCTTCACCAGGTACGTCACGCCATCCGCGAAGTACAGAATGGGCACCCATCCAGCCCGCTGCGCCTCCGCCAGGCAGGCGTTGTGGATGAGTTGCGTGAGAAGATCGCGGTTTTCACTGGTCTTGTGGTAACGGAGTTCATATTGACCCCGATGCTGCAGGGCCCGCCGAATCTCATCTCGCAGTGGGTTGGTGCCCTCGTGCTGGAGTGCGTCGTCCGGGTGATAGCACACCGAAGCCATGAGATCAGCAGTGCGCACGTAGGTCGCCAGGTCCTCCAGATCGCCGGGCGAATGCCGGAGGTTCTGGAAGTTCCCTAGGGTGCGGTTTTCCCCCCGCTTGCTTTCCGCGTTTTGCGCCAGGAAGGCTATGTCCTGCCACAGCCCCCGGTCGACAAAGTCCCAGACGCCAAGTCGCGCTCCCCAGTCGAGGAACACTTTGGCATAGGCTTCATGGCTGTCCGGCGTGAGAACCATGTCACTTTCGGGATGCAGTTTGTTGACATCATGCAGGGTGACCGCGGCCAGGTACATCTTCCGTTCCTCATCGCTGAGCCCTGCACGCTCAACGATGGTCCAGCCACCCAAAGCCGCGTTGATGATGTGCACGGCCATACTCTGGTCACGTAGCTGCGTGAGGCGCCGCATCCGGTGTTCCACGTCGCCGCCTGGGCTCTTGGCCACCAGGTCGCGGGCCGCCCTCACAGACATCCCCTTGGCGGGTTTCACCGATAGCAGCGTCATGAGCCGGGGCACGACCGTGTCGACCCAACGTGCCAAGACAGGATGGCTTTGAGACGACACCTGACTCAGCACCGCTGCCATGGCCGGCTTTTGCAACACCGGTTTCTGGTCTCTCTCACTAAAGTCCACCAACCCGTCGTTCTCAAATGAGAGCTTGTCCTCGCTCATAGGCCCCTCCCTCCTGCAAGATGAACTAAGGATCACCCAGTTACCCACCGTCCGCTATGTCCGCGGCACGTTAAGCAGAGAATCCAGGAGCAACGCCTCATGCCCGAACGCCACCGTAAACTCGGTGTTGCTGGAATCCGTAACGCGATAGAGGCCAAAGAGAGCGGGGAGGTCCCACCGGCGGCGCAGAAACTCGGGCGACTCGCGGACCACGGTTGTCACCACTGGATGCTGCTTGAGGGCATTCCGGATCTTTCGAACCGCGGGGTGGTCTGCTGCCAAGGTGAACCCCTGTCGCTCCCACGCCACGCCCAAAGGTGCGCCCAATTCACATTCAAACCGGATCTCAACGTTCAACCGTTCCTCCCTGAAGCCATCGACCACAGCATACAAGTTCAGACTTGACTTGTGAAATGTCCGTCCTTTGCTGCGAGAGATGCGCTCAGCTTCTGATGGATCGATGAGACGAAAGTCCGTCCCCTGCAGGAGTCGGAACAGCGGAACCGCAGCAACGCCGTGCTCGGGCGGGTAGTAGACCCAGACATCCAGCGCCCCCGAACCTCGGAGTGCCAGCAATTCCCTGGCGATCTCAGGAGCCTTACCCGTTAGGAAGAGGTCCCTAGCTCTTTCCATATTGGTTCTCGTAAAGGCGAATACGCTTTCCGCCAGGGACTGGTACGCAGTGGCTAGCTGTCGGTACTGCCGATGATTAGGCAACGTCTTGTTTCCAAGCACAAACAGCTTGTGCATGGCCTGCATAGTGCCCCACCGTGGCAGGAACCCGCTGAACCTACTTGTGGCGTTAAAGATGCCCCCCGCCTCCGGGTGGACGGCTGTGTAGAGCTCCGACCGGCTGACGACTGCACCGTCGGCAAAGTGCAGCCCAAATCGCTCCACCAGATACGTGGGCAAGAGGGCAATGGCGAGGTACTCGTCGAACCCGTCGTGCCGGCCCAACCGGCCGAGACGCTGCAGGAAGGTGGCAGCATCCAACGACTCAAAGACAAGCAGGTTGATGTGAAGGTCAACTCCAACATCGACCGATGATGTGCCCACCACAAGATCAGCGTCGTCGGACTCCTTACGGATCACCCGCCCCGTTAAGCCGGTGTTGGTCGCAATCTTCAGCTCCGGCAGCCATGCGCGAAGCGATTCGGCGAGTTGCTGAGCCGTGAAGACCGAGTTTACGATAATCAGGCCGCGTGAGCTCGGGTGGTCTTTAAAGAACTGGCGAATGCGTTCCTTGTTTTTGTTACACCAGGTCAGAATGCCACCGTCGTTGGGGTGGACTTCAAGCCGGGCGCGCCTGAGGATGAGACGGTGCGCCACTGGAGTTGCTCTGCCGTGAATATACCGACCCTGTACGCTGGAGACCCGAAGGCCCGCCCGCCCCAGAGCCTGGAGAAGGTCGGGGCTGGGGGTGGCCGATAGGAAGAGCGCCTTAAAGGGATACTGAGCGCTTTGCGCCTTGGCTAGCAGTAGCGCGTTCACGAGAGTTGACACCTGCGCCGCATCGTAGGTGTGGAACTCGTCGAAGACGAGGTACCGGAACCGGTTGATCAGCCGCTGCACAAGCGTGGCGGGATTCTGCGTTGGTGCCACGTAGTGAAAGGACAGCACCAGGTGAAAGAGATCAGGGTTAGTGATCAGGCACCGGCGTCCCTGAAACTTGTCCAGAAACGCTTCGAAGCGGGAGATGCCTTCGCGCTCCTGATAGTCACTCAATTCGTCTCCGGTAACCGTCTCCGCCTCAAGGGGCACGGCAAACGAGCGGGCCCACTCTTGAACTTGCCGTCCCTGGTCGCGGATCAGCTCATTGGTTGGGTACGCAAAGAGCCCCCTGTTGGGAACTGCCGGCCCTGGCGGAACAAGTAGGGGCAGAAGTGCAGCCAGGGTCTTTCCGTCCCCGGTAAGGGCGGTGTCAAAAATGACATCGATATCATCCCGCTGTAGAAGCTGGTACACTTCCGCCTGGTGGCTCACCAGCCGGATGTGCTGCGGCAATGGTACTGACCCTGCGTTCCAAGCGTACTCGGACCATGTCGGCAGCAGTTCAAGGCTAATCATGGTTTCAAGTCTGCTCCTTACCGGTCAACCCATTTGGCGACCGCTGCACATTCTCCCCCTGTTCTGCCCCGGCTCCGGCCCCCGCCCTTACTCTGGCCTTTGTCCCCGCCCCGTTGGCGGTCAGTATGCCGCGCGCATGGTCCACGACCTTCAACTTGAGTTCCTCGGGTTCAAGGACCTCGACGTGACGCCCATACCCCGCCACCCACCAGACCAGATCATCCGTAATCGGCAGGTACAGCGTCATCGTACAGCTTCCATCTGCATGCTGCTGGCACACCTGGGAGCGATGCCGGCGGGTGCGCTGCGCAAAGCCTGCCTTCTCGGCCGAGAAGCGAAGACGAACCTGCACCGGTGCGGAGTGCGGTTCGAAGGGGCCAAATGCCCTTGCAGCATACTCCTGAAGGTCGAGAGGTTCGGCTGCAAAGCGCTCCGGGAGAATGGTCGCCGCCTGAATCTGGTCCAGGCGCAACCTCAGCGCGGTGGGTGAACCGTCCCCCCCACCCTCACGATCGGGAGTGGCAATCAGGTAGAAATGCCCGGACTGCGCAAGCAGGCCATGGGGTCTGAGCCGCAGTCGTCTGGTGCTACCCAAGGCCGGTTGATAGGACACTTCAAGGATGCGGTGGCCCCTGGTGGCCCGAACGGCCCTTTCGTAGACTTGGCTGGACGTGGCGTCGCCATCTGCGAAGTAGACAACGGGCGGAGATTCGAACTCCTCTGCGGCCAGCCCACCCATGCTCTGCCGCATCTTGCCAAGGGCAGACCGCAGGTGTTGCGAGACGTCTCCCATCGCCCGCGCCGCCGCCAGTAAGTCATGAATCTCATCTGCGGTTAAAGTGAACGAGTGCCGCGTTTCGTCCCGATACCGGGACGGGAGCCGGTAGCGGCCATCTTCTTCCTTGATGAGGCGATACCCGAGGCGCGACCTGGCGGCATCGAGATACTTGTAGATCGTCTGCCGGCTCGTCCCAAGCTCGCCAGCGGCCTCCCGGCAGGTGACGCCGCTGGGGCGTTCCAGCAGGAGCATCACAAAGTCGTCGAAGCGACTGCTGTAGCGCGCCATGGTGTCGCCTCCCGATGGTCTGCAATGGCATTGGCCGTCACTAATGTGGTATCATTGGGATAGCCCCTGGCGGGATTGAAACAACGGGATCGTAGGGCCATTTCAATCTCCTGGTGAGATCTCTGGTGAGAGCGGCGAGATTACCCGCCGCTCTTACTATGCCAGCACCTGGGGCAAGACCTGCCCCATGCCCTGGCTGGTCTTGTACCCGACGCCGGCATAAAAGCCATAACGCGTTAGGGTTCCTATCGTTGGGCGAATTGCATCATCCAGCACCCGGATTTCTACATCCCCTACGAATCCGATCTGCATGGCCTTGGGCAGTCTGAGGACTGCTGTCTCGATCTTGTGATAGCTAATTACGACCGCACCGTCAGCCAGTGCCGCATTCAACACCTCACCATCCAGCCGGCTGGGGGCAAAGTTGTTCCATCGGCTCAGCAAGCCCGTGAACATGGGCTCCGGGTCTGGCAGCGGGAAATTCCTTCCCGCCCGCCTGAAGGTTGTGGGCGACAAAAACGACAACCTGATTACGCCGGAACTCGGTTCCGCCTCCACTTCGGCATAGGTCTGCCTTCGACAGAGCCGCCTCAGCACCGGCCCTGGCCCGACGCCGTTCGCGTTGGGAACAGCACCTGCCAGGTAGACTCCCCGAACAATCGCATGCGCCTCACCCAGATGGATGTCCCGCAGGCGGCCGGCGAGGAAGTAACCGTCGAGAGCATCAGCAATGGCGTCGTGCAGCAGGGTGATCCGGACAAAGCACTCCTGGCCTTGGCGCAACTCTCTTACCGGCTTCGCCTGGGCATCCAATACAGTGGACACGGTAAAAGGCTTCTTCTCCCATCGGTCGTGTATTTGCTCAGCTAGTGATACATCGACCAGCTGCAAGAGGCGAAACAGCATACCGTGTATGTGGCTGCCGAGGTCCACGTCGAACCGGTGTCCTACCGTTGGCTCAATAGCGAGCAAGAAGCTCGAGGGCACAAGCCACCACCCGACTTTACTAGTTCTACATTCTGTGAGGAGTTTAGCCATCGTTACCGCTAGTTCCTGCTACTGTAAGTGTCGAACCAATGGCTCTGTGCCTGGGCTCGGCGCGACCCAATCCAGGGCTCTACTAGACCTTCTTTTTTTGACACGTAGCCTCTACCCGCAAGCGGGAACACTATGGTTGCGAAGTTCCGTGAACGCTGCGCAGGGGCGCGTTACGTGGCTGCTCCGGGCACAGTGGCGCCGAGGAAGGAAGGAGGCGCCTGGCGTAGAATCCGGAAGATAACGGCCATTGGTAAGTTGACGTTGCCGGGAGTTTTCTCCAGGCGCGACACTGCTGGGCCGACGTCCTGCGCAGCAGTGCTGTCGGACCTGCGCCACTCCGCTATCTCCGTGGACAGGGCCGCACCGCAGGCGAATCTCCGATGGAGATTGAAACAAATCCTCGCGAACGGCAACTGGGTGGGGACGAGTGCCGCACCGCAGGCGAATCTCCGATGGAGATTGAAACGCCTTTCTTGAGCGCGTCCTGGTTCGCGTCGTACATCGAGGCCGCACCGCAGGCGAATCTCCGATGGAGATTGAAACCTTTAGATACTTCTCGTTCACTGTCCAACCCCCTGAGCCAGCCGCACCGCAGGCGAATCTCCGATGGAGATTGAAACCCTTGGGGCTCAGTACGAGGACAACGGGTTGGTCTTTGCGGCCGCACCGCAGGCGAATCTCCGATGGAGATTGAAACAGCAGATCGACTGGGCCGGGGCGCTCTCGGCTCAGGGGCCGCACCGCAGGCGAATCTCCGATGGAGATTGAAACGAATCGTGGTCCACCAGGGCTTGTCCACCTTCCATCCAGCCGCACCGCAGGCGAATCTCCGATGGAGATTGAAACAAGGCGCATCTAAGGGTTGACGCGACCGACGAGGAGCCGCACCGCAGGCGAATCTCCGATGGAGATTGAAACCTTAATCTGGCCAGCTGCCGTCTCCAGGTCGATTTGGCTGCACCGCAGGCGAATCTCCGATGGAGATTGAAACCTGGGGTCGATGTCCGTCACGGGTGAATTGCTTTCAGGGCTGCACCGCAGGCGAATCTCCGATGGAGATTGAAACTAGAACGGCCTACCGTAGGCATCATGCCATGGGGCGCCGCACCGCAGGCGAATCTCCGATGGAGATTGAAACCAACCAGGGGTTCGACCATAACGTTGTGGTCAACGTCCGCCGCACCGCAGGCGAATCTCCGATGGAGATTGAAACGGCTGTTTTTTTGGCCAAATGCGGATTTCGCCATGACTGCCGCACCGCAGGCGAATCTCCGATGGAGATTGAAACTGTGGAGGATTCCCTTGCCAGGACCTCTCCGTGGCAGGCCGCACCGCAGGCGAATCTCCGATGGAGATTGAAACGACCGGCCCCCTGGCCGGCGTGCTGCGCGTCGAAGGCCGCACCGCAGGCGAATCTCCGATGGAGATTGAAACACATTTGGGTGGTCTGCGGTCAAGGGGGTGGCTATGGGGCCGCACCGCAGGCGAATCTCCGATGGAGATTGAAACGACACGGTCGATGGTCAGGTCGTCACGGTAGCCGTGCCGCACCGCAGGCGAATCTCCGATGGAGATTGAAACTCAAAGTCCGGTTCTCTGTCTCCCACCTCATAGGAGGGCCGCACCGCAGGTGAATCTCCGATGGAGATTGAAACGTCCAGGTTTCGGGCCGCAGCGAGTTTGGACGGCGTGCTGCACCGCAGGCAAATCTCCGATGGAGATTGAAACGTCGCGCAGCTCTGTGGCCAGAGCTTCGACCGCCTGAGCTGCACCGCAGGCAAATCTCCGATGGAGATTGAAACTATTGACCCCGTATGGGTACCCGGCGATGTTGCCCGCTGCACCGCAGGCAAATCTCCGATGGAGATTGAAACGCAGTGCCGGCAGAACCGATTGGGGTCGGCTATCGCTGCACCGCAGGCAAATCTCCGATGGAGATTGAAACGCCCAAAAGCTCGTCTGGTGGTGGCCGCGTATCGTGATGCTGCACCGCAGGCAAATCTCCGATGGAGATTGAAACGTAGGCGGCGATCGGCGGCAGGCCCTCCGTCTGGAGTAAGCTGCACCGCAGGCAAATCTCCGATGGAGATTGAAACTCCGCCGGCATCGGTGGACCGATCACCGGCCAGGGCGGTGCTGCACCGCAGGCAAATCTCCGATGGAGATTGAAACTACAAGCTCAGCGGCGACGTCAAGCCGGCGGCCTGAGATGCTGCACCGCAGGCAAATCTCCGATGGAGATTGAAACATGACGGCACAGGAGCCCTGGCCGGTATCTCCTTTGAGGGCTGCACCGCAGGCAAATCTCCGATGGAGATTGAAACTGGCGGACGGCCAGGGTGCCCGCCTCCAGGTCGGGCTGCACCGCAGGCAAATCTCCGATGGAGATTGAAACTCCAGTGTCAGGCCTCGGACCTCTTTGAGCCACTTCAGGCTGCACCGCAGGCAAATCTCCGATGGAGATTGAAACCGGTTCGCCGCATCCACCACACCCCCAATCTAACTTGGCTGCACCGCAGGCAAATCTCCGATGGAGATTGAAACACCTGGTAGCCCAGTTCGTCACGCTCAGCCTTCACCACGCTGCACCGCAGGCAAATCTCCGATGGAGATTGAAACGAAAAAATCCTCCGCGCAGGCGGCGATGATGCCGAGGCTGCACCGCAGGCAAATCTCCGATGGAGATTGAAACACGTAACGCGGCGGTCTACGTAAGACCCCTTCTGTGCTGCACCGCAGGCAAATCTCCGATGGAGATTGAAACCGGCTGCCGATACCCGGCCGCGCTCGATCCACTCTGGCGGGCTGCACCGCAGGCAAATCTCCGATGGAGATTGAAACGGGGCGGACAGGACGCACCGGAAATAGGTCAGGGGTGCTGCACCGCAGGCAAATCTCCGATGGAGATTGAAACCGCGAAAATCTACCCCTTCAGGCGGAGGTGAGAACGTGAGCTGCACCGCAGGCAAATCTCCGATGGAGATTGAAACACTGGGGTAACTGGCAAAACAGCCATGACTTGTTTTTGGGCTGCACCGCAGGCAAATCTCCGATGGAGATTGAAACCGCCAGTGACCGCGACGATGGTCAGAGCCTGGTCGGGCTGCACCGCAGGCAAATCTCCGATGGAGATTGAAACAACTGCGAACCCACCACCACGTACGGTCAGTCCGCCATCGCTGCACCGCAGGCAAATCTCCGATGGAGATTGAAACGCCTCTCTGGTCAGCCCTCCGCCCGCCCACCCCATTCGTCGGGCCGCACCGCAGGCGAATCTCCGATGGAGATTGAAACAAGATCATCGTGGTGGATGGGGGCCTTGGGCTCCGCCGCACCGCAGGCGAATCTCCGATGGAGATTGAAACAACACTACGGTCACGAACGGGACGAAGTACACGGTCAGCGCCGCACCGCAGGCGAATCTCCGATGGAGATTGAAACGGGGCGTTCCCAATACTCGGTGACAGTGACGGTGGGGGCCGCACCGCAGGCGAATCTCCGATGGAGATTGAAACGGAGGACAATCATCTGGAAGAGATCAAGAGGAGGTGCCGCACCGCAGGCGAATCTCCGATGGAGATTGAAACTGGTTCATTCACCGGGACCCGACCGACGGCCAGGACGTGCCGCACCGCAGGCGAATCTCCGATGGAGATTGAAACTTGGCCTTGGGGTCGCGCTCCATCTCCTGCCGGTGGAAGTGCCGCACCGCAGGCGAATCTCCGATGGAGATTGAAACACGAGCGGTTTCGGGAGTGGTTGAGAGAGAAGCATCCAGCCGCACCGCAGGCGAATCTCCGATGGAGATTGAAACGATCGCCTCCACCCTGGCCGCCAGGGGCAGCTCGTCCAGCCGCACCGCAGGCGAATCTCCGATGGAGATTGAAACCTGGTTGATCACGGCCGCGAAGACAGTCCATGCGATCCGCCGCACCGCAGGCGAATCTCCGATGGAGATTGAAACGGCAACGAGGTACGGGTACAACGTCAGGGGCAAACAGGCCGCACCGCAGGCGAATCTCCGATGGAGATTGAAACGGAACTGGGCCAACTGGACCGGCAATACGACCTAGCCGCACCGCAGGCGAATCTCCGATGGAGATTGAAACGCCAAACACGTAGCCCAATGCGGCGCTCAGCAGCGCGCCGCACCGCAGGCGAATCTCCGATGGAGATTGAAACGTAGGTGCCGTTGGACTCGTTGACCATGATAGCCGTCATCGGCCGCACCGCAGGCGAAGCTCCGATGGAGATTGAAACTTAATTCACGCTCGGCGTCTTTCTTGGTGCCATGGGCCGCACCGCAGGCGAAGCTCCGATGGAGATTGAAACCCTGGAGGCTGCTTGGCACATGTCGGACACGAAGCTGAGGCCGCACCGCAGGCGAATCTCCGATGGAGATTGAAACTGGGCTGGCGGCTCATCCGTAGTCTGGCCGGGCGGTGCCGCACCGCAGGCGAATCTCCGATGGAGATTGAAACGCGTTGGCGGCCCTTGGCAACGACGTTTCTGTGCTTGCCGCCGCACCGCAGGCGAATCTCCGATGGAGATTGAAACGCCTGCTGGACGGCGAGCTGTGGGACCAGTACCCGGGCCGCACCGCAGGCGAATCTCCGATGGAGATTGAAACGCGGAATGCCTTCGCGATCTCGTCGGCCCGCTCCAGCCGCACCGCAGGCGAATCTCCGTTGGAGATTTAAACCCGGAGGACAACGGCGCCTCTGCTATCCCTGGCGGCCGCACCGCAGGCGAATCTCCGATGGAGATTGAAACGAAACTGACGCGGGGTCGCGGAACGGTCCTTGCAGGGTTGGCCGCACCGCAGGCGAATCTCCGATGGAGACTGAAACCTGAAGCCGGGGGCCGTCGCGAGGCTCACCGCCAACGTGGAGCCGCACCGCAGGCAAATCTCCGATGGAGATTGAAAAGTCGGCCCCGGTCACCGTGCCGCCCGGTGCGTCCCAGCTGCACCGCAGGCAAAGAGATTGAAAACTAGGTGGACAAACTGGTACCTACGGCGCACGGCCCAGCTGCACCGCAGGCAAATCTCCGATGGAGATTGAAGCTTGAGGAACTTCATCTCCCCCTGGTCGGCCAGCAGCCGCACCGCAGGCGAATCTCCGATGGAGATTGAAACACTTCCTATGCGCCTACGCAGTCCGAGTCCCATCAGGCTTCACCGCAGGCGGGCGGATGCGGGTTTACCTCAGCCCGAAGAGCCCGGTGATTGACGAGGTGGGCTACCTGCCCCCGGACTAGACCGGCACACGCTGCTGTCCCGGCTCGTGTCAGTCCGGTACTTGCGCGGTAGCATTGCGCTGACGTCCAAGAACGGCTTTGGCGACTGGGGCCAGCCAGGTCTCTGCGAATGCGGTTCTCGCCTCTGCCATCCGCGACCGGCCAACTGTTGTACGTTTCGAGCGGCCTTGACACCAGGAGAACGCCCCGGTGCGCCAAATCGTGAGGATGAGCAAGATCAGGGGAGGTGCCCCCATGCCCCGCTTTAACGATGCCTTGCGCGGATACGCCTACCCCATCCACGCGCGTGACGGGTTCCGCTGCGTCTACTGCGGCCTCGACGGCGCGCAGTGGCCGAACTGGCTCTTCCTGTCCCAGGACCACCTGCTGCCGCCCGGCCACCCGCGCCGCGAGGATCCGTCCTACCGGGTCACGGCCTGCCGCTTCTGCAATGAGGCGGCCAACCGCACTTCATACGACGTGGAGGGCAGGTCGCCCAAAGAAATCGTCGCGATGAAGAAGGCGGTCATCGCCAAGGTGCGCGAGGCCTACCAGCAGTTCTGGCGGGATAAAGTTGAGGGCAAGGGGCTGGGCGAGTAGGGGCCGGACCCCGTCGACCCGGTTCGCTTTACTTCCCCTCCACCGCGTGCTACCTTTCTCGGCATAGGGCGTCCGCGGGCCAGCCTCGGGCGCACCCACTAGAGCAACAAGGGGCAACAGGGAGGGGTCCACGCATGAACCAGCGCAAGCTGGGCAGTCAGGGTCTCGTTGTGTCGGAGCTGGGCCTCGGCTGCATGGGCATGTCCGACTTTTACGGCGGACGGGACGAGCAGGAGGCCATCGCCACCATCCACAGGGCGCTGGAGTTGGGCCTCAACTTCCTGGACACGGCCGACATGTACGGGCCGTTCACCAACGAGCGGCTGGTGGGCCGCGCCATCAAGGGGCACCGGGACGAGGTCAGCATCGCCACCAAGTTCGGCAACCAGCGCACGGAGGACGGGCGCTTCCTGGGCATCAACGGCCGGCCGGAGTACGTCCGCCAGGCCTGCGACGCCTCGCTGCAGCGCCTGGGCGTCGACGTCATCGACCTCTACTACCAGCACCGCATCGACACCTCGGTCCCCATCGAGGAGACCATCGGCGCCATGTCCGACCTGGTGCGGCAGGGGAAGGTGCGCTACATCGGCGTCTCAGAGGCGGCACCGGCCACCATCCGCCGGGCCCACGCCGTCCATCCGCTGACGGCGCTGCAGACGGAGTACTCCCTGTGGAGCCGTGAGCCCGAGGACGAGATCCTGCAGACGGTCCGCGAGCTGGGCATCGGCTTCGTGGCCTACAGCCCGCTGGGCCGCGGCTTCCTCTCCGGGGCCATCAGGAGCCCGGAGGACCTGGAGCCCGGCGACTCCCGGCGCAACATGCCGCGCTTCCAGGGCGAGAACTTCAAGAAGAACCTGGAACTGGTTGAGCGGGTCAAGGAGATCGCCGCCGAGAAGGGCGTCACGCCCAGCCAACTGGCCCTGGCCTGGGTGCTGGCCCAGGGCGACGACATCGTCCCCATCCCCGGTACCAAGCGCCGGGCCTACCTGGAGGAGAACCTGGCCGCGGCCTCCATCCGCCTCACCGCCGATGACCTCGCCCGCCTCGACGAGGCCGCCCCCAGGGGTGCCACCGCCGGCGACCGATACGCCAACATGGGCACGGTGAACCGGTAAGGCCCAACAGTGGAGTCATGCTGCTGTGTCATGACGTGACGGAGGTGGTCTGCCGTGGGCAGACTCGTGCGAAAGCTGACCTATATCACCCCGGAGCAGGACAGGGCGCTCAAGCGTGTCGCCGTCCGGGCAGGCCGTACGGAAGCGGGCGTCATTCGTGAAGCCCTTGAACAGTACCTGCGCGCCCAGGAGGGGCCAGGGCGGGACCCTCTGCTCGACATCGTCTGTATCGCCTCACGAGGCCCGGAAGACGGAGCCGAGCAGCACGATAGGGACATCGAGGGCCGGGCATGACGCGCTGACACGTGAGGGCGCACCGGCATCCCGGTGCGCCCTCTCTCGTTTGAAACGCCTCTCATCTGGAGCCCCTTTCGTCAGAACACCAGCACCTTGCCCGCTGCCACAATCCACTCGCCCATCAGGTCCAGGCTGCCCATCTGAACGCCCTCGACCAGGTCCTCAGGCCCGATCCCGCGGGCCTCGCAGCAGCTCCCTCAGGTGGCGGCCTCGCCGCGTCGGGCCAGCGACTTGATCATGCGCTCCACGTTGTAGTAGCCGTCCGGGGTCTTCTGTCCCGACTTGGCGCACAGGACACCGTCGCCGGTCATGAAGACGCGGACCGATACGCCGTCGCGCTTGGCCACCCTCAGGGCCGCGCGCAGCCCATTGTAGGGCCGCTCCGTGCCGTAGGGCGCATCGTTGAGGATGAATAGCAGGCTCTGGGACGCGTCTTCCACGGGCCATACCTCCCCTGGTATGATGCCTCTGGTTTCGCGGACGAAGCGGCAGACTCCTTGTTAGGTGCCTGGCGCACCGGACTTAGCCCCAAGTGACTCGGCAAAGAACCCAGAACCGCTCCTTAGCCAAAACCCCAATCTCTTGTCCCCGTTCGGTTGCATTTGTCCCCAAATGTCCCCTATACTAAAGGCGAAAGGCACCCGCTTGCGGCGGGCGCCCTTCGGAGACAGGCAACGCAGCCTGTGGCCGAAGCTACTGGGAAAGGTTCCGGGTTCTAGGCGCCTTCTGGGGGCGCCTAGAACATTTTTCGCCCTTTTCAGGGCGCCGGCGCTTGAGCCATGCGGCCAGAACGAGGGCAATTCCATTTAGAACCGCCACGATGATGGCCGTTGGATCCAAGCTCAACCGTTCCCACCTCCCTCCGCCGAAACCCATGGTTCCAACGCCGCTACGCAACGCTTCGCCACAGGTGCGCGCTGCCTCGCGCGCGGAGGAAGGAAGCCGGGAGGGGTTGTCCCCTCGCCTCAGGTCTATCGTATCATGAGAACATCAGTTCGTATAGGCAAACAGAGGCCGCGCGGCCTCTGTTTGCCTATGCCCATGAGCGCTCGTGCAGACCCTCAGTGCCGCAGCCCCCGCACCCGTTCGCGGTACAGATCGTACACACGGTCGTTGGTGTCCTTTGGGGCATCGGTCACGTTAGGCGACACAAAGGGTCTCACATGTATGCCACGAGCGGCCAGCTGGGCCGCGGTCTCAGAGACCAGGGCCATGGCAATGGATACGGCGGCCAGAGTGGACGACGCGCCAACCGGCCCGGTCACACCCTCCACCGACACCACGGCGTCCTCCGGCGGGCAGCAGTTGTCGATGGCCACGTGGGCAAAGTCCGCCATCTTCTTGCCGCTCGAGTGCGTGGAAGCCCGCGTCCTGTAGTTCTCCATAGAGGTTACGACAACCACCTTCAAGCCTTTCTCCCGTGCATGCCTGGCCACTTCCAGCGGCGCGGCGTTCAGCCCGCCGTGGGAGAACACCAGCATGGAGTCCTGCGGCTGCAGGTCAAAGCTGCGGAGGAAGTGCTCCACGTAGCCTTCCTGGCGCTCGAGCCAGAGCAGCTCCGGTGCACCGCCGGGGCCGGTCGGGGCCATCCACATAAGGCGCGGGTCCTGGAGCGGATGCCAGCCCACGTAGCCGCCGTAGCGGGGGAAGATATCCTGCACCGGCAGCACCGAGTGGCCGCTGCCATACAGGTGCACCACGCGGCCGGCGGCGATGGAGTCGGCAAAGTAGCCGGCGGCCTCAACAATCTTGGGAGTCTGCATGGAGGCAATCTTTGTCAGAATAGCCGAGGCTCGGTCAAAATACTGCATAGCGCTCATGGTCCGTCTCCTTCTCATTCTCTGGTTCAAGGCGAAGCTTGGCTGCTCCGCTGCCGGCTGGCGCTAACTCAGGAACTGCTCCAGCGTTGTCACCGAAGTCGTGCCCGCCTGCAACGCGGCCTCGGCTAATTCGCTGACGGGCCACTCTTCGCGTCTGGTGAGTACGTCGAGAAGCATACCTACGTTGACTCCGGCGACTAACCTACGACTCTTGTTACCCGCCACATAGGGAGCCACTACAGTAAAGGGGCTGCCACCCGCAAGGTCCGCCAGGACCAACACTTCGTCACATAGTGCCAGGGACTCGAACACTTCCTGGTAGCGTTGGGCGAGGACCTCCGGGCTCTCCCCTGGCCGAAACGACACAGTCTCAAGGGAATCCTGAGGGCCCATTATCAGTTCGGCGGCACTCCGCAGGCCCTCAGGATACCCACCGTGTCCGACAATCACAATGCCAACCGTCAAAGCCGCGTCGCCTCCAATGCGGGATCCGAAGCGCCGGATGCGCTGCGCCCTGGCTGGACATCCCGTGACGTTGGCTTGAGGAGATCGACTTCAAGCGTGTATCGATCGCCACGCAAGATCGACTGCACAAACTCCATGACGCGCCCATCGGCACGGTATGTGGTGCGTTCTACCCAAAAGCAGGGCGAACCGGTGGAGACTCCCAACAAAGCCGCCTCGGCCGCATCGACCGGCAGGACGGGGCGATACCGCTCCTGCGCCCGGGCTGGCACCAGTCCGTAGTGTTCGGAGAGAAGGCGATAGAGCGAGCGTCCTTCAACATGCTCCGCCGACAGTGTCGGGCAGAGTGCCACCGGAAGGTAAACCCGCTGGATGGCAATCGGCTCCCCATCAGCCATCCTGAGCCGGCGGACTTCCCACACCGGGTCCCCCGGCTGCAGTTCCAGATGCTCCGCAAGTTTCTTGCCTACCTCCTGGCGGCTAAACGACAGGAGCCTGGATCCGGCGGACGCGCCGCGCTGCGTCATCTCTTCTGTGAAGCTGAGAAGACTGCTCAGGCGCTTCTGAATGGCCGGCTTGGCTACAAACGTCCCCTTACCACGGGTGCGCACCAGCACGCCCTCGCGCACCAGCTCCGTTATCGCCATGCGAACCGTCATCCGGCTAATGCCGTGCCTGGCACCCAGCTCGGCTTCCGTTGGAATCTGGTCGCCAGGGCGCAGCGCGCCCGATTCGACCTCCTGCATGATCAACTCTCTTAGCTGATGATACAGGGGCACGTAGCTATCACGGTTTACCATCGGGCTTGCGGCCTCCCATTGCGGCTAGACTTTCGTCAACACGGTGGGCCGATCGGTCGGCATCATCTGAACGGTCACCTTTACTCCCCTGCTCAGGAGTTCCTGCAGTGCAGTCTGATCACCCGGAGACAGAAACACGCGGGTACTGATCTGCTTGGCGTTAGGCTTGTATCCCAGGTTGCCAATGTTGACGGACGTGATTTCCGGGCTATCCCTGACCAGTAGGGCCGCGTCTTCCAGGCTCTTGGCCAACAAGAACACACGGTCCTCCGCGAACTTCCCTGCCGCCAGAAGCTCAGCAGCTTCCAGGACCGGAAGTATGGTTACGCTCATGCCTTTCGGTGCCGAAACCTTCTGCAGTGACTGCAGCAGCGGGTCCTTGGCGACAGCGTCATTCGCCAGCAGGATGCGGTTTGGCTGTACGACGCCAGACCAGGTGGTGGTCACCTGCCCGTGGATGAGCCGATCGTCGACGCGAAAGTGGACCACACCAGGCATGCAGCAGCTCTCCTTACAGGGTGATTGCGGGGCGAGGTAAGATAGGGCCTCCCACTCTCGCCCCGCCGCGGAACGGACTAGAGGAACTTGATCAGATGCAGGCCGAGGCCGAGCACGAAGAGTACCAGAAGAACACTAGTAGGCTTCCACTTCCGCCCTTGCAGCAAGTAATAGGCCAGCGCCACGACCGCAACAGGCAGCAGGCTCGGGAGAATCTGGTCCAGGATCTGCTGCACCTGAATGGACGTCTTGTCGATAGCAATCTTCAGCGGGGTAGAGGCGCTTACCACAGAAGCGGCCATGCCACCGATGACAGTAAGTCCCACGATGGTAGCCATTTCGGTGATCTGCGCCAGGCTGCCCTTCAACTGCTCCACAGCTCGCACGCCCTGGCTGTAGCCCGCCATCATGGACCAGTAGCGGATGCTCCAGAACGGGATGAAGATCAGGGGTATGACCATGAGTGGGCCTGCAATGCTCCCCTGCTGCGCAAACTGCGCGCCGATTGAGTAGACAATCGTGGCGTACAGCACCAGCAGGAGGGAGTCGCCAATTCCCGCCAGGGGTCCCATGAGGCCGACCTTCAACGCTTGAATGGCGTCTTCATCGGCGCCTTGCTCTTCCATAGCCACGGTCAGGCCAACGATGGGTCCCATCATGACAGGGTTGGAGTTGAAGTAGCCGCTGTTGTGAGCAACCATGCGTTCGGACAACTGCTTCTTATCGGGGTACAGCTTTCTCAATACAGGCAGGATGGTGTAAAGAAAGTCGAAGGACTGCTCGCGTTCGAAGTTCTCGCAGGCCTGGAAGGTAGTGGAGTAACGCCAGAAGACCTTCATTAAGTCACGACGATTGAGCTTCCTCTGCTCAGTGCCCGCTTCCACATTCGCCGAAGTCATCCCTTAATCCCCCTCTCAAGCAGCCAGGTCATCCGCACGCTGCTCGCGCGCGCCAATGTAGCGAACGACAAGAGCCAGTCCGAGTCCTACTAGGGCACTGCCAATGATGCTGACCTTGAAGTAGGCTGCCAGAACGAAGCCGATGAGAAGAAAGCCGAAGAAGCGCTTGGTTGGCAACATGCGCAGCAGCATCGCAATACCGAGAGCCGGGAACAGGCCGCCGGCCACCTTGATTCCGCCCATCAGCCATTCGGGCATGAAGCCCAGAACCACGTTGGCGATGGAGGGGCCGAACCAGACGCCTAGGAACGCAGGGATGAAGCGGCTGAGCCCCCAGACCAGAAAGCCCCAATTGTGCAGGCGATCCAGTCCATTAGCGTCACCGTCCGCTGCCAACGGGTCACTCCTGTGCTGGATAAAGGTGTTGACCGTCATGGCCAGCACGTCAAAGTAGGTGAGCACCAGCGCCAGCGGGATGGCAAGGGCCAGCGAAGCCTCAAATCCCTGACCGCTGGCGATTCCGAAGGCCACGCCTAGAATGGACCCAACGGCGTAGTCCGGAATAGGTGCACCGCCATAGTTCCAGACGCCCATGGCCATGAGTTCAACCAGTGCGCCGACCTGAAGTCCAAGTTTGACGTCGCCCAGGATGAGGCCCGCACCGAATGCGGCGATAAGGGGGCGGGTGGCCATCACGATCTTCAGCGACTTCAGGTCAATGATGCAGAATGCGGCCCAGAGACCTACTGCGAGTGCCTGCCAGAAGCTAAACTCCATTCCGTATCCCTCCCAAGAATGTAGTGGATACTCCTGCCTCCAAGGCTGCTGTCACCAACCACCCCCAGTTCAGACGCAACCCGTGGTCAGACCGTTGGATCAAGAGGTAGGGCCCCTGGCATGGCTGTCAGGTCATCCACCCGGAATGCATCCAGCATGAAGGCCTTGGCCATGGGGTATCCCGCCTCAATTCCCCGGACGATGGAACTCGTCCGATAGTACTCCCTATAGGGGAATGCCTGCACTCCACCACGGAAGAGTTCGTACGTCTCCAGCGCCGCATACCATTGATCGAAAACGTCCGTGATGTTCAGGTACGCATTTGGCACAAACCCATCAAGGTCCTCGAGGTTCTCGCCAAAGTAGACCGCCCCGACTGCATAGGGGACCGTCCCGTCAGCACTAGCCCGCAGCGCGGCGCGACGAATACCCTCCCGGACGTTGTGGTAGGTCTGTACATGCCTGGGGTGGAGGCTTCCCCGCCAGTGGGTGATGACGACTTCAGGTCGAAGGTGACGGATGAGATTGGCCATGTCGTCAGCAGCCACATCGAGGTCGGGGATCGCGCCCGCCGGATAGCCCATCCACTTCACCGACGCGCCCATCCGTTCCGCCGCGACCTGCATCTCCCGCTCCAGCTGAGGGGTATACTCCGCCGGCGACTTCGTCCGGTGCCCGCGCTCCCCGCGCGTAGCATGGACAAACACGGCCCTGTATCCGGCACGCGTCCACTTGATGACGGCCGGCCCACCCATCAGTTCGGCATCCAGCGCATGAGCCCCGACTACCATAAGAACCCGGCTCTGCCCGTCCATGTCATGCCTCCACCTGCATTGACTATGGCATATTGTTATAACATGCTACCTTTTTCGCTGGCGCTCATCCAAATCCCTTCTTCGGAACCAGGGTTTTTCGGGACAAATGAAAAAAGCGGCCGGGGTTCCCGCGGCCGCGTCGTATCAGGCGGACTCTACCCCACGATCGCGTGCACCAGCAGAAACGACACCGCCCCCACCGCGGAGCTGGCCGGAATGGTCAGCAGCATGGCCCAGCCAATGTCCCGGATCACGCTCCAATTCACGGCCCTGCGGCCGCGCCGCACGCCCACGCTCATGATGGTGCTGGAGATGACGTGCGTGGTGCTGACGGGAAGCTTTAGCCGCGTGGCCGCCTCAATCACCAGGGCGGCCGAGGTCTCGGCGGAGAAGCCCTGCACCGGGTCCAGCTTGACCATCTTGTGGCCCAGCGTGTTGATGATGCGCCAGCCACCGGTGGACGTGCCCAGGCCCATGGCCAGGGCCGCCATGATGACCACCCACTGCGGGACGTGGAGCACCGGAATCAGCTTCGCCGCAAAAAGCGCGCTGGCCACGATGCCCATGGACTTCTGGGCGTCGTTGGAGCCGTGGCTGAAGGCCATTGCCGCCGCGGAAATGAGCTGGAGCTTGGAAAACAGCTGCGTGGCGCCGGTGCGGCTGGTGTTCCTGATGAAATAGCGCACCAGGTTGGCCACGCCCAGGCCCACCATCAGGCCGATCACCGGCGACAGCACAAAGCTCAGCGCGATGGCGGTGAAGCCGGTGTGGTTCAGAGCGGCCAGCCCGCCGCTGGCGAGGCCGGCGCCCGCCACGCCGCCCACCAGGGCGTGGGAGCTGGACGAGGGGATGCCCCGGTACCAGGTGATCAGATTCCACACGATAGCGCCCAGCAGGCCGGCGATGAGCACGTCCAGGGTAACCACCTCGGGCCGCACAATGCCTTTGGCCACGGCCTCGGCGACGCCGGTGCTGGTCAGGGCGCCGATGATGTTCAGCGTGGCCGCCATCAGAATGGCGGCCGTGGGCGACAGGACGCGCGTGGAAACAACGGTGGCCACAGCATTGGCCGTGTCGTGAAAGCCATTGATGAAGTCAAATGTTATGGCTAGAACAATTACGACGATGGCCATAGCCAGTACACTCATAGGCCGTTACCCCATTGCCCGGGCCTGATCAGCTACGACTGCTTCATGACCACGGCGTCCAGCGTGGTGCCCACACTCTTGGCCAAGTCCGTCGCATCTTCCAGAGCCTCGTAGATTTCCTTCATGGTCACAAACCGCACGGGGTCGTGTCGGGCTTGTTCGTACAGGGCGCTCAGCGCATCGCGGAAGATCTGGTCGGCCCGGTTCTCCAAGGTACGCACCTGCAGAACCCGTTGGTGCACCTCGTGAAGCCGCTTCCGCGACAGCAGGTCCACCGCCTCCACCAGTTCGGCGGCCTGAGCCATCAGGACATCACCGAAGGCGCGCAGGTGCTCGTCGCTGTCCTGAACCTGGTAGATACCGGTGCGGGCGGCTGCGGCCTCCATGGAGTCCACGGCGGAGTCGATGGCTCGGGCCAAGGCCGCCAGGTCCTCGCTTTCCAGGGGCGTAACGTACGTCTTGTGAATCAGTTCAAACAGGTCAGCCGTGTACTGGTCGCCCTTGGACTCCAGGTCCTTGACCACAGGGCCCAGCTCCGCAAAGCGAGAGGGCTGCGCGCACAGCTCACTGACCATTCTGGCCGTTTCCGCCACGTTCTCCGTTGCTGACTTGAGGAGGTGAAAGAACTGATGGCCCTTGGAGCTTCTGAACAGCACGATAGGCACCTCCGATTCCATCCCTCACTCTTTCTTGTCCGAGGAGATACAATCCTTTCGCGCGACGTCGCGGCCGCAGAAAAACGTCGAAGACGGCCGGGGCCGGCCCGGCCGTCTTGATGCAGCCCGTGCCCGCCCCCCGGCGCGCTTCGCCCAGGCGGTTCTACCCCCGGTAAAGCGGCACCCGCCCGCTGTACCGCTCCAGGAGCCGCTGGTTGTGCTGGGGGTCAGCCTCCAGGTTGGCGCTGACGAAGACGGGCGGCGTCTCCCCGCCTGCCGCCAGGTTGCCGGCCACCTGGGCCAGGATTCCGTTCAGGATGGCGGCGTTGGTGACCGTGGTGCTGGCGCCGGCTTTGAGGCCGCCAGGCAGCTCCACCACGGCCTCCCCCTCCACGCCGAAGTTGTCCAGGGTCACGTCAGCCACTTCAAACAGGCGCTTGCCGCTTGAGTGACGGCTGGGGACGCTCCGAGAGTAGGCCAGGGCGGTCAGGGCCACAACGAAGAGGCCGCGTTCCTTGCCGATGAGTGCGGCCTCCACCGGGACGGCGTTGCGGCCGGAGTTGGAGACGACGAACATGACCTCACCGGACCGCAGGTCCTCCCGGGCCAGCATGTCGCGGGCGTACCCCTCGCGGCGCTCGAACAGGCTGCCCTTGGTGGGGCCGTTATGGGGCCACAGCCCCTGGTCAAAGAGCGGGTGCACGCAGGCCAACTGGCCGGCGCGGTACCACACCTCCTCCACCATCAACTGGGAGTGGCCGGCACCCACGATGTGCACCACACCGCCCTGTTTGACGCTCTCGGTAATGCGGTCGGCCACCTGCTGCAGCAGATCCCTCTGTGCCTCCAGGATCCTGTCCAGGTCCTCGCGGATGCGGTCGAAGTACGTCGTCAGGTACGTGGGTTCGGACATGCGGAATCAGCCCCTTCTTGGTATCATCGCCAGGGGAGGCGCCCGCCGCAAGCACGGCAGGCGCCTCCCCTGCTGGAAACCCCTGAAGCCGACTAACGGAACAGGGACAGGACAGCGCGCCAGAAGCCGGCAAAGACCGCCCAGTCGGGGTCGGTGGCCCAGGCGAAAACGTCTGGCACCGTAGTGGCCATCACGCGCACCATGGCCACCTCGCCCAGGCCAATGAGCAGGCCTGTGATCACACCCGCCAGGATGGCGCCACGGCGGCCGCCCGTGGCGTTGCCGAAGACGCCGGCGGTGGCGCCGGGGAAGAAGATGGGGATCATGGGCGGGATCAGCACCCCAATGCCGCTGAGACCAAAGATGAACGTGAGGATGATAACGGTGACGAAGGTGCTGAGAAAGCCGACAATGACGGCGGTGGGGGCGAAGGTGAACACGATGGGAGCGTCAAGCGCCGGGATGGCGTTCGGCACGACCTTCATGGCGATGCCGCGGAAGGCCGGAACAATCTCGGCGATCATCAGACGAACGCCCAGGAGCAACACGGTGACGAAGGCGCCGAATTGAATGCCCTGGAGCAGGCCCCAGTACACGTAGTTCTGGCCCTTGGCGTAGGTGGCCACGAACTGCGGTCCGGCGAACAGGTTGGCGACGATGTAGACGATGGCCATCACCAGGGAAGTGGCCACAGTGATGTCCTGGAAGAACCGAAAGCCCTCGGAGATACGCATGTTCTCCGTGCTGTCCTTAGGGTCGCCGACGAACTTTCCGGCCCAGCCGGCAAGGAAGGCGGCAACGCCGGTGGTGTGGCCCAGCGCCAGTTCATTGTTGCCGGTGATCTTCCGCATGTAGGGCTGGGTTAGAGCGGGCTGGAAGGTCCAGTAGAGGCCCATGACGACGGCGCCTGATGCGATAATGGCCGTCTGCGAGAGATCCGTGCCGAAGGTCTCCACCAGGACGGCTACCCAGACCAGGGCCATCCAGAACATCAGGTGGCCGGTCAGGTAGATGTACTTGAACCGGGTGAACCGGGCCAAAAGCAGGTTCACAAGGAAGCCGAAGGTCATGATGAGCGTGATCGGACTGCCGTACTGCTGGATGAATTTGTCTGTGCCGATGGCGCTGAAGTTGAAGGACTGCAGACCGAAGGCGTGCTGGATGATGGGCGCCAGACTGAGCAGCAGACCGGCAATCTGGCCGGCGGCCGTGGTGATGATGAGCACGCCCACTACCGTCTTGATGGTCCCCGACACGGTGTCGCTGAAGGACTTCTTCTGCAGCAGCAGGCCCAGGAGGGCCACCAGGCCGATGAAGAAGGCGGGTTGGTTGAACACGTAGTCCTTGAGGAAGTTGGCGATCGCACTTAAAGCAGTCATCGATTTCCCAGCGGCGTCGAGGCCCCTGGCTTGAACCACGGGGAGGAAACGCCGCTGTTCACCTCCTCAGTAAAGGGATTTCGTGGTAGACTGAAGGCATGAAGACCAAACGTGCGTTCCGTTACCGCTTCTACCCCATGCCGGAGCAGGAGGCTATCTTGGCTCGCACCTTTGGCTGCGTCCGGTGCGTCCACAACTGGGCTCTTGACCTGCGCCGCACCGCTTACCGGGAGCGGCAGTTGAGCCTCAGTTACGCCGAAGCCTCAGCGGAACTGACGATGTTGAAGCGTCAGCCGGAGACCGCCTGGCTCAGCGAGGTTTCCGCCATTCCTCTCCAGCAGACCCTGCGGCACCTCAACCGGGCCTTCGAACGACACGTCTGATCAACGAGAACCAAGTGGTCTGCGCGGAGGGCATGGTGGTGAAGAACCTGATGCAGAACCATAGACTGGCTCGGCTATTGGCGACGTGGGCTGGGGCGAGTTACTGCGCCAGCTCGAGTACAAGGCCCGATGGTACGGGCGGAACTTTGTCCAGGTGGGCCGGTTCTATCCATCGAGCAGGATGTGCTCAAACTGCGGGCATGTGCTCGAGGACCTCGACCTGAGCGTACGGACTTGGAACTGTCCCGAATGTGGCATGACCCATGACCGTGAACCCCCCGGCTTTCAGCCGTGGGGCGGAGGTCAACCCCCATTCCTCCCCATGAAGTCTTGCAGCGCTTCCTTGATCTCGGCCTTGCTGGTGAAGTTCTTGATGGGGCAAACCGGGGCTTCCGTGCCGGACAGGTTGCCCGCCAGGTGGGGAGAGACGAGAATGAGGTCCGCGGGAGTGCTCTTGGCGGTGGCCACATCGGCCACCTGGACCTCCGCATTCAGGCCCAGCTCCTTCAGCACATCCTCCACATACATGCGAAGGATGAGGCTGCTGCCCTGACCCACGCCGCACACCGTCAGGATCCTGAGACGCCGTCCTGCCAAGCCCATACACCTCCTTTCCGTCATGAGTGCAGACCGCTTGCCCAACCCGGGCGGGCGAAGACTCCTCGACCTGGAGCCAAAGGATGATAGCGTTCCTACATGGATCGGTTCGCCAGGGCGGCGGCCTCCTCGGGCGTCTCTGCGCTACGCAGCCGCTCCAGGGCGGCCGTGTCACCCAGGAAGCGGGCCACCTGCTGCAGCAGTCCCAGGTGGCTTTCGTCACTGGAACCGGCCAGGACCATGACCAGCCATACCGGATCGTTGTCCTCATGGCCGAAGTTCACGGGTTCGGAGAGACGCGACAGGGCGAGAGCAGGCTGCAGGGCTCCCTCCTCCGGCCGGGCGTGCGCCAGGGCCACCCCCGGCACGATGACGAAGTAGGGGCCCATCTCCTCCATGACGCGCTCCATGGCCGCCACATAGGAGGGAGTCACTGCGCCGCCGGTCACCAGGGGCGCCGCCGCCCGGCGGATCGCCTCACGCCAATCGCCGGCGGGGACATCTAATTGTACGTACTCGGGGGGCACCACAGGCTGGTTTCTCATGTGTACAGGTTAGCCACCCGTGTTCCAACTCCTTCCGACCGTCCGTGGCCGTCACGGTCGCCCGGGACGGCAGGCCGCGGCCGGAGGTACGGTTAAGGTATCCGTGCGGCCGCAGGTACATGCGAAAGGGGCCCTCCGGGAGGGCCCCTGTGTACACCGGCTTAATCGGCCCAGCCGTACTGCGGGGTGCTGGGCATCGGGCACCGTACCAGCAGCGGGCCCGGGGAGGGCACGCCGGACAGGGCTATGACCCGTTTGAACAGCGGCAGGTTCTGCTCCAACTGCTGCTGGTCCTTCTGAATCAGGCTCATCATCGCCTGCACTTGCGGGTTCCGCGTGACGGCGGGCGGCAGCGAGGCGGCCAGCCGCAGAGCCATCTGTCTGTTCTCCAGGAAACCCGCCAGGTTGAGCCCAAGGCTCTGCAGGGCGGTGGGGTCACCCTGTTCAAACCGGTAGACGCTCCCCAGGGCGGCCACAAAGTGGTGCAGTTCGTTGAGCTCCACCAGGCTGAACCGCTGGAAGGCCGGGTCCGTCCCCACCCCGGGGACCGTCAAGGCCTCCGCGTGGTAACTGTGGGCGACGCTCGCCCCGGGCGTGGCGTTGGTAAGGAACGTCTTGACCTGCTGCACAAGCGGCCGCGCACCCGTCTCGGACATGGTCTCCACCCTCCTCCGTTTTCGTCCTGCGTTATGGTATGTGACGCAGCGGAGGAGGTCCTACCATCGGCAAAATGTCCGCGGATGTCGTCGGCTACAGGCGCTCCCACTCGTCCGTGCGCCGCACCTGCTCGAACAGCACCTCGCCCTGGTTATCGACCAGGCGCTCGGCGAGTTCCACGGTGCCGGAGTCAACGGCCTCGTCAGAGCCCAGTTCCTCGTAGTTGCGGGATCCGGGCTCATCCTGGGGCGTCTCCGAGGTGCCGTAGTGGGCCACGGCCTCCCAGGTGTCCTCGCCGTCGAAGCCCGGCTCCCCGGTCTCGTCGCGGAAGCTCCGGCCGAAGGGCGGCATCATCACGTCCTCCTCCGCCGGGCGATCATTGGTGTCAGGCAGTGCCTCCTCTTCCCGCTTGCAGGCTGCGCACCGCGTAGCATAGGGAACGGCCTCCAAGCGCTCGGGCTCAATGGGGTTGCCGCAGGCCTCGCACCAGCCGTAAGTGCCTTCGTCCAGCCGGGCCAGCGCCTGGTCAATCTGGTCCAGGATCATCTGGGCGTGGCCCATGAGGCCCAGGTCCTTCTGCCGCTCGAACGTCTCGCTGCCCAGATCCGCGGGATGGTTGTCGTAGGAGGAAAGCTCCCCCACGGAGTCCGTCTGCGCCGTGCCCATGCCCCGGGCGCGCAGCCCGTCCTCCATATTCAGGTACCGGCGGCGCTCCTCCTCCAGGAGGTGCCGAAAGTGCTCCATCTGACTGCGGTTCAACGCAACGCCTCCTTGCCTGAATGGGACAGGCGCCCGGCAGCGGCCCGGGAACGGGCCTTCCGCCGGTCGACGGTCCGCTAGTGGTCCAGCCTGTACTGCACGATGCGCACCAGGTCGGCGATATAGTCGCCGATGACCGGAAGGTTTCGGAAGAAGGCGCCTTGAAGCAGGTACACTAGGAGGGCGCCCAGAATGGTGAAGCCGACCGCGGTGCCCAACCCCCTGGCGATGCCGTAGGCAAAGTTCAGCCAGATCATGTGCCAGGGCCGCCGCCATAGCTCCGCATACTCGCTGAGGGCTGATTTCTCCAGGGCCCAGGAGAGGCGCTCCACCTTCTTCTCCAGGCCCGAGCGGCTCTCCATCTGGTCCATCGTCAGTCCCTCCCTGCTCCGGCTATTCTTTCCCCCACCCCGCACCACTAGTCCGGCGTCCAATACCGCCAGTCCGGCTGCGCCGGAACCTCAGAGAGGTGTTGCACGATGAACCCGGAACGCCGCAGCCCCCTGCTCACGCCCGAGCTGAAAGCCGCCATCGTCCGGCTGCCGCGCTACGCCCGCCTGGCCTGGTCCCTGGCCAGGGATCCTCGCGTGCCGCCCGGAGCCAAGGCCATCCTGGCCGGCGGCGTGCTCTACAGCGTCTCCCCCATCGACCTGGTCCCGGGCTTCATCCCCGTGGTGGGCCAGTTGGACGACCTGCTGGTCCTGCTGGCCACCCTGGCTCAGGCACTCCGGGCCATCGAGCCCGATGCCTCCGCGGCGCTGCTGAAGGAGGCCGACCTGACCCAGGACAACCTGGCGGCAGACCGTCAGGCCGTGGCCGCCGCCCTGGGCACGGCAGCCCGCGAGACCTGGCGGCTCAGCAAGGCGGGTGCCCGTGCCGCGGCCCGTGTGGCCGGCCGGGCGGGCGTCGCCGGAGTGCGGCTGGCGGGACAGGCCGGGAGCTATGCCTGGCAGGCCCTGTTGCGTGGGCGCCGTCGCTAGGCCGCGGGGTTTCCTGCCGGGAAGGGGTATACCGGTCTACCCTACCCCGCCCTGGGTCCGCATGGTATCCTAGAGAGGCGAGAGGGGGACAAGCCAAGATGACCCAGCGTGTCAGAATCCTGACCGACTCCTGCTCCGACCTTCCCCGCGAGTTGCTGCAGTCCAGAGGCATTGACTCCATCCCCTTGACCGTCAACCTTGGCGACGGGGAGGTCAAGGACGGCGTCGATATCACCGCCGACGAGTTCTACCAGCGGGTGCAGCGCGAAAAGCTGGCCCCCAGAACGTCGCAGATCACGCCTGTGGAGTATGGCGCCTTCTTCCGAGAGGCGGTCGCGGACGGCAGCGAGGCCGTCTACATCGGCCTCAGCTCCGGTCTCAGCGGCTCCATACAGAACGCCTTCCTGGCGGCTCAGTCCCCGGAGTTGGGCGGGCGCGTCCAGGTGGTGGACAGCCTGGGTGCTTCCGTGGGCCAGGGGCTCATGGTCCTCAAGGCGGCCGACCTGGCCGAGTCCGGCCTGCCCGCCGCCGCCATCAAGGAAGAGATCGACCGCTACCGCGCCCGGGTCTGCCACGTGTTCACGCTGGACACGCTGGAGTTCGCGGCGCGCAGCGGCCGTGTCACGCGCTTCTCCAGCATCGCCGCCGGCGTGCTGGACATCAAGCCGGTCCTGGACGTGGATATGGAAGGCCACCTGGTGCCCTTTGAAAAGGTCCGGGGCCGCAAGAAGGCCCTGAACCGCCTGCTGGAGGAGATGGAGCGGCTGGGCGCCAACACCGTGGGCCAGCGGATGGGCTTCTCCCACGCCGCCGACCCGGCCACGGCCGCCGACTTTGCCGAGCGCTTCCGCACCCGCTATGGCGCCTCCGAAGTCGTGGTGGGCCAGATTGGCGCCACTATCGGATCGCACGTGGGCCCGGGATGCATCGCCGTTTTCTTCGAAGGCCCGGTGAACCGGGGCTACTAGCCCGGCGCTTCACTCACCGCGCTCTGCTCAGCGCAAAGCCCGACACAAGAAGGGCCGCTCCCCATCGTCTGGAAGCGGCTCTCTTTCATCTGACGCGCGGGGCAGGGCACGGTGCCAGACCGCACTAGCCGGGAGGCAAGCCCAGCCCCCGGAAGAGGTGCTCGGTGACCCGGTCCACCGTGGCGTCGTCCCAGTTGAAGCCCACGAAGTGGTTCAGATTGAAACCCTGGCCAACGGAGAGGAAGTACCAGGCCGCCGCCGCGGCGTCCAGGTCCGCCGGCAGCTCCCCCGCCCCTCTGGCCCGCTCCAGCTCGCGCCGGACAAAGTCCACGATGGCCAGGTATGACCGGCGTGCGGCCTCGGCAATGACCGGGTCGTCCGACTCGGCCACCGCCCGAAGGCGGACACGAAAGCTGGCATGCTCGGTGGCGGCCATGCGCGCGTAGGCCCGGGCGATGGCCCGCAGCCGCTGCAGGGGCGAGGCCGTTCCCTCCGCCGCCTCCTGCCAGCGCTCCAGGACCAGGCCGGTGGTGTGGTCGAGGGCGGCAACGAACAGGTCCCTCTTGGCGGGAAAGTACTTGAAGACGGTGGCCTGGGACACGCCTGCCGCCTGCGCCACATCGTTGGTGGTGGCGGCGGCGTAGCTCCGTTCAGAGAACACCTGCAGGGCCGCCTCCAAGATCAAGCGGCGGCGCTCCTGCCCGTCCATCCAGGAGGCGCGAACGCGTGGCATAACGCCCGCCTACGCCGGCAGCATGCTGCCCGTGGCCTCGATGATGGCCACGTTCAGCCGCCCCATGGTGCCGGAGCGCACAAACTCCGCGGTATGGCCAAGGTGCTGGTCGATGAACATCACGTCTCCATTGTTGATGGACGACCGGAGGCGCCCTTCCGCCTGGAAGGGAAGGCGCCGGCGAAGCATGCCGTTCTCCGCCAGGACGCCGTCCACCTGGTCGCTCACCGAGGCGCCCGTCCACAGGTCGATGCGGATGGGCCGCCCCTCTTCGCGGACGCGGTCCGCCAGGGCCAGCAGCACCACCTTGACATCGCCCGCCCGCGTGAAGCCGCTGATACCCACCACATCGCCATCGCGGATGAGCAGCGAGGCCTCGCGCGGCGAGCATACCAGCCGGCGAAGCCCCTGATGACGTGTCCTCTCTTCCACCACGGTCCTTCCCCCTCGCTCCTGTCTGCGCTCCACGGCGTCTGCACGGCTTCGGCGATGGGCTGGCTTCCCCGGACCCGACGGCCCGCCGTTACTGCCCCAATCGCCTTTCTTCAGGGAATCGGTTTACAAAAGTGATTAGTCACTCACTTCCTGATGATAGCATCCGGGGCGATTTTTGCCTAGGGGTGACAAGACCGGCCTGGGGTCAGGCCGGTCTTCGCTCTGCGCTTCTGATGTTGTCGCTTCGTCTGCAACTCAACTCAGTACTGCGCCGCGCCCGCAACTCAACTCCGGGCGGACTCCGACGCCTGCGCCTGGCGCTCCTTCTCCTCCTCCAGCAGCTTGCGGCGCAGCACCTTGCCCACGATGGTCTTGGGAAGGCTCTCGCGGAACTCCACCGCGGTCGGGGCCTTATACTTGGCCAGGCGCTCACGGCAGAAGGCGATAATCTCGTCCGACGTGGCCTCCTGCCCCTGCTTCAGCACCAGGTAGGCCTTGACCGTCTCGCCGCGGTAGGAGTCGGGCACACCCACGGCCACCGCCTCCTGCACGGCCGGGTGCTCGTACAGGACCTCCTCCACCTCGCGGGGATAAATGTTGAAGCCGCCGGCGATGATCATGTCCTTCTTGCGATCGACGATGTAGGTAAACCCATCCTCGTCCATCCTGGCCATGTCGCCGGTGTATAGCCAGCCGTCGCGCAGTACCCGGGCCGTCTCCTCCGGCCGGTTCCAGTAGCCGGCCATGACCTGCGGCCCGCGCACGCAGAGTTCGCCGATTTCGCCCATCGGCAGCTCGCGTTCGCCCGTCTCCATGTCGACGATCTTGGCCTCGGTGCTGGGGAAGGGCAGACCAATGCTGCCGGTCTTGCGCAGCCCGGTGAGCGGGTTGGAGTGGGTGACGGGCGAGGCTTCGGTAAGGCCGTAGCCCTCCACCAGCTTGCCGCCGGTGAGCCGCTCGAAGGTGGTCTGAACCTCCACCGGCAGAGCGGCGGAACCGCTGATGCAGGACTCGATGGATGACAGGTTGCGCCGGGTCACCTCCGGGTGGTTGATGACCGCCACGTACATGGTGGGCGCGCCCGGGAACAGGTGGGGCTTGTGCTTCTCGATGAGTTCCAGCGCCTCGCCCGCCTCGAACTTGGGCATCAGGACCATGGTGGCCGCCACTGCCACCGCCATGTTCATGCAAACCGTGAGGCCGTACACGTGGAAGAAGGGCAGGGCGCTCAGGATCCGCGTCTCCTTCATCCTGGCATCGTCTCGGCCCAGCCAGGCGATGGTCTGCAGCGTGTTGGCCACCAGGTTGCGGTGGGTTAGCATGGCGCCCTTGGAGACGCCCGTGGTGCCGCCTGTGTACTGCAGCAGTGCTATGTCGCCGGGCCTCGCGTCGAAGGGCTGGAAGGCCGGCGTGTAGCGGGCCATCAGCTCCGTCCACAGGTGCGTGGTCGGCCCCGCCTGGATGGTGGGTAGCTTCTGCTTCAGCGGATAGAGCACGCTCACGGGGAAGGGCAGCGCGTCTTTGATGCTCGTGTAGATGACGTGCTCCAGCGAGGTGTGCGGCCGCACCGCTTCCACCCGCGGCTTGAGCAGGTCCAGGGCCAGGATGACCCTGGCGCCCGAGTCGTTCAGTTGGTGCTCCAGCTCACGCTCCACGTAGAGCGGGTTGGTCATCACCACCACGGCGCCCGCCCGGAGCGCACCGTAGAAGGCGGCCACCACCTGGGGCACGTTGGGCAACATGATGGCGACGCGGTCCCCCGGGTTCACACCCATCTCCCGCAGGGCCCGGGCAAACCGGCCGGCCATGTGGTCGAGCTGCCGATAGGTGACCTTCTTGCCTTTAAAGATGGTGGCCGTCCGGTCCGGATAATCCCGAACGGCTTCGTCCAGCAGCGCGTGCAGTGGCTTGTCGGGGATGGTCAGGTCCAGGGGTACACCTTCCGGGTAGTGCTGAATCCACGGCCGCTCCTTCACATCGTCCACTGCGACCCCTCCTTGCTCCTGGCTCCGGGGCGGGTCTTTCTTCATCTTATGCCGCTCCCCTGCGGCGCGGCGTCCGGCTCACCTCGCGAACCGAGGTGCTCCATCGCATGAGCCGCCGCCGGCGAGGGGCACTCTACCGTTCAGACGGGCCGCAGTGCGGCCACACGGGAGGACCGATCATGAAGCTGCCTGAGGGCGACCGCTCCATCCTGGCCACCTTCACGTCCTGGAACGTCGCCGAGGAGGCGGCGCAGGACCTGAAGGCGGCGGGCTTCGACGTGGTTCAACTCGATCGCGTAACCCGCTACGGCCACAACGAAAACCGCGAGTACAACGACCCTGTGCGCGGCCAGGCCAACACGCTGTCCGGCCTCACCCAGCTCAGCGGCGACGACTTCGCCGCCGGCAACGCCGGCCCGCTCATTGCGGCAGACCCCGCGGCCAGCGGCATGTCTGGCGAGATGGTGGACGAGCAGGGCGTTCTGCTCACCACCGTCGTATCCACCGACCAGGTGCAGGACGCCGTACGTATCATCGAGCAGCGCGGCGGCCGGGTGTAGACTGGGCCAACCTACCGGTCGTTCGACGGGTTTGGCAGTTTTCCTTCGACTCGCTGTGGCGGAACTCCTCCCCTGCGACAGAAAAACCCCACTCGCCAGATGACGAGTGGGATTCTGCTTTGGGTAGGGACAACGTGGGGCTGCCACCAGCTTCCCTCGGCCTTCCTCTATGCGAGGGGCACCTCCAATTTGGACCCCTTGATGGTAGGGCTTTTCCGGCCTCGGTCGAAGGGGCGGCGAGGCGGTCTACAACTGCCGCACCACGGTGACGCAGCGGTCGCAGAGGCCGGGGTGGTCCTCGTGGGTGCCGACCTCCTCGGAATAGGTCCAGCACCGCTCGCACTTGCGGCCCGAGGCGGGCTTCACCGCCACCTGCACACTGTCCGGGGCGTCGCCCAGGGCGATGCCGCCGGAGGCCTCAGGCGTACCACGAAGCAGGTGCACCTGGGAGACGATGAAGATGCCGGGAAGCTGATTCAGGTAGCCTTCAAGGAAGTCGCCCAGTGAGGGAGTCACAGTCAGCTCCACCTGGGCCTCCAGAGAGGTGCCGATCACCTTGGCGGCACGCGCCTCCTCCAGGGCCTTGGTGACCTGGGTGCGGACGGCAAGCAGACGGTCCCAGGCGGCGGCCAGGGCGTCGTCCATGTACTCGCGCTTGGGCTCGGGCCAGTACGCGACCTGCACGGTCCAGGCGTCACCTTCGCCCGGGTTGATGCCCAGGCCGGGCTGGCCGCTGCGGGGTAGGTAGTCCCAGGCCTCGTCGGCGGTGAACGTGAGCACGGGGGCGATGAGCTTGATCAGGGTGACGGCGGTCTCGTAGAGGACCGTCTGCGCAGCCCGGCGCTCGCCGCTGTCGCGGGCGGAGGTGTAGAGCCGGTCCTTCGGGATGTCCAGGTAGACGGCGGAGAGGTCCACGGCGCAGAAGTTATGCAGGTCGTGGTAGAGCATCCAGAACTCGTACTTTTCGTAGCTGGCGGTGACGTCCTGCACCAGGCGCTGCAGCCGGTCCAGGGCCCAGCGGTCGATTTCGGGCATCGAGGCATAAGGCACGGCGTGCTGCGCCGGGTCAAAGTCGGCCACGTTCCCCAGCAGGAAGCGCAGGGTGTTGCGGATCTTGCGGTAGACCTCGGCCATCTGCTTCAGGGTCTCGTGGGAGAGGCGGACGTCGCCGCGGTAGTCGGATGAGGCCACCCAAAGCCGGAGGATGTCGGCGCCGTACTGTTTGATGACCTCCTCGGGGGCGATGGCGTTGCCCAGGGACTTGTGCATGGTGCGCCCCTGCCCGTCCAGGACCCAGCCGTGGGTGAGCACGGTCTTGTAGGGGGCCTGGCCGCGAGTGGCGATGGCCGTGGACAGCGAGGAGTTGAACCAGCCGCGGTGCTGGTCCGAGCCCTCCAGGTAGAGGTCGGCCGGCCACTTCAGCTCCGGCCGCGCGCCCAGCACGGCGGCGTGGCTGGAGCCGGAGTCGAACCAGACATCCATGATGTCCGTCTCCTTGCGGAACTCGCCATGGCCGCACTTGGGGCAGGCGAAGCCGGCGGGCAGGATCTCGGCGGCCTCGCGCTTGAACCAGGCGCCGGAGCCCTCGCGGGCGAAAAGTGCGGCCACGGCCTCGATGCTCTCGTTGTTGATCACGGGCTCGCCGCAGTGGCGGCAGTAAAACACCGGGATGGGCACGCCCCAGACGCGCTGGCGCGAGATGCACCAGTCCTGGCGGTCGGCCACCATGTTGTGGATGCGCTCCTCGCCCCAGGCGGGGATCCACTGGACGTGCCCAATAGCCTCCAGAGCTTCCTTCCTGAAGCCTTCCACGGAGGCGAACCACTGCTCCGTAGCCCGGAAGATGATGGGGTTCTTGCAGCGCCAGCAGTGGGCGTAGGAGTGCTCCAGCTTGCCCTCGCCCAGCAGGGCGCCCTGCTGCCGCATCAGGTCGTTGATGGCCGGCTGGGCCTTGTCGTAGAACTGCCCCGCAAAGGGACCGGCCTCGGCGGTAAAGATGCCGCGCCCATCCAGAGGCACGATCACCGGCAGGTCGTACTTGACGCCCGTCTCAAAGTCCTCGGCGCCGTGGCCGGGGGCGGTGTGGACACAGCCGGTGCCGGCCTCCAGCGTGACGTGCTCGCCCAGGACCAGGCGCGAATCGCGGTCCAGGAAGGGATGACCGCAGACGACACCCTCCAGGTCGGTGCCCTTGAAGGTCTTCTCGGCGCGGCCCGTCAGGCCCATAGCCTCCAGCGCCTGCGACGCCAGGCCCGTGGCCAGGATCATGCGGCCCTTCTCGGTGGCGTAGAGCCCGTACTCCAGGTCGGGGTGCAGCGCGATGCCGGTGTTGGCGGGGATGGTCCAGGGTGTGGTGGTCCAGATGACGAAGAAGGGGCCGGCCTCCGGGCCGTAGGCGTGAACGCCTTCGGGGCCGCCGCGGGACGCCGCCGCCGGCAGCACCCCCTTGCCGTCGCGCACCGGGAAGGCGACATAGATGGAGTAGCTGGTCTTGTCCTTGTACTCGATCTCCGCCTCGGCCAGGGCGGTCTCGTCGTGGGTGCACCAGTAGACCGTCTTGAGGCCCCGGTAGATGTAGCCCTTCTGGGCCATCTGGCCGAAGACGCGGATCTGCTCGGCCTCGTAAG
>JBLNCQ010000166.1:0-9086 GCA_050260815.1 Bacillota bacterium | reverse complement strand
CCGACCTAGAGCGCGAACGGCGGCTTCGGTTGGCGACTCGAAGGAGATGTTCACCGCTGCAGGACGCGGGTTTGCACCAACCACCCGCTCTCTGGGCCCGGCTACGCGGCTACTCGGCCTTCTCATCGTCGATGACCTATGATTGCTACTCAGTATAGTCAATGGCGGCCAAAACCGTCAAGGTCCGCCTGACGGCCGGCGCCAGCTTTCTTAGCGGCCCTCGCTGGACGCCGCCACCTGGCCGTGCGCGTCGTCCTCGCGATCGGACTCCTCCAGCAATTCAAGCTGGGACTTGACCAGGCTCTTCATCTTGGCCCGGTACATCTGGATCTCGCGGCGCATGGCCTCGAACTCCTCGCCGATGCGGCGAGCCCTGTTGTTGGCAGACTGGACAATCTGCTCGCCCTGGCTCTTGGCCTCGGCGATGATCACCTCGGCCTCCTTGCGGGCGGCCAGTTTGACGTCCTCCGCCGTCTTCTGCGCCATGGTCAGCGTGTTGTTGAGCGTGCTCTCCAGGTTGGCGTAGTGCTGGAGCTTACCCTGGGCCGCCTCCAGTTCCTCGCGCAGCGCATTGTTCTCGCGGATGAGGGCCTCAAAGTCCTTCATTACCTCATCCAGAAACTCGTCAACTTCCTCTTCCACATAGCCGCGGAAGCCCTTCTTGAATTCCTTCTGATGAATGTCCAGCGGCGTTAGCACGCCAGCACCTCCGTTTATTTCAATCCACGCGCCTGCGGCGGGCGGCGGCGCGCCTGGGACGAGATCAGGCCTCAGAACGCGATCTGGAACAGGAGCCCCCGCACCAGGCGCTGCACCAACTGCACCAGCAGCAGGGCGATGATGGGGGAGAAGTCCAGCCCGCCCATGGTGGGCAGTGCCCTCCGGATGGGCGAGAGAATCGGCTCGGTCAGCTGATAGGTGATGCGGGCCAGGTCGTAGAGGAACGTGCCCCGCATCGGTCGGACCCAGGAGAAAATCACGGCGGCGATGATCAACAGGTAGTAGATATTGAAAAAGTAGTCAACGGCCCTGATGATAATTCCCATGGCCACGGGCCGCAGTCACCTCCTACTTGTTCCAGATATTCAGGCCCCGGTCGTCCTGGTCGTCCAGGTCTCGGCCGATTCCCACCGGAACGTTCAGACCGGACTTGCGGTCCGCCACATCCTTCGAGGACCCGCCCAGGTATGCGGCGGTGGGCTTGCGGCCCTCCGTGGTGGCTGCCGCTTCCTCCGCCCCGGACTTGGACCGGCGCATCAGAGCGATGTCCACGTTGGAGGGGGCGAAGAAGAAGATGCCGTTGCTGATGCGCTGCATCTCGCCCCCCAGGGCGTAGATGCAGCCGGACAGGAAGTTCAGGATGCGCTGCGCCTGCTCCTTGTCCGTTACCTCCAGGTTGAGGATGATGGGGCGGCGGCTCTTCAGGTGGTCGGCAATGCTCTGGACCTCCTCAAAGGACCGGGGCTCCACCACCACGACCTTGACCTGCTTCTGACCGGGCAGGCTGACCAGTGTGCCGCGCTTCTTGCCGCCGTGGGGCAGGTCCTCCACCCACTCCTCCACGACCTGCTCGCGGGCCGGCGGCGGAGGCGGAAGCGGCCGTTCCTCTACGTCCTCGACCTCTTCCATCTCGAAACCGATCAGCGCCAGCAGCTTGTCCCAGAACCTCTTGGCCATTGATGCTCCTCCTTGCTGTTGCCCGGTCCCCGTGGGGCCCGCTCAACCGCGGGCGTGCGCCGCCGTTCTTTCACCAAAGAGGGCTGTACCAATGCGCACCATGGTAGCGCCCTCTTCAATTGCCACTTCAAAGTCGTGGCTCATGCCCATGGACAGGTGCTCCATGCGAACCCCGTCCAGCCCCAGGGATTCCACCTCCGCGGCCAACTGCGCCAGGCGGCGGAACACGGGGCGCACCTCCTCCGGGTCTTCGACCAGAGGGGCAATGGTCATGAGGCCCTGCACCTGCAGCCCGTCCAGCCGGGACGCCAGGCGCACCAGGTCCACCAGATCCTTCGGAGCCACGCCGAATTTGCTGACCTCGCCGGCCACGTTGACCTGAACCAGCACCGGGAGCCGCCTCTCGGCGCCGACCGCTCGACGGTGAAGCTCCACCGCCAGTTCCGGCCGGTCGAGGGAATGCACCCAGTCAAACAGATCCACGGCCTGCCGGGCCTTGTTCGTCTGCAGGTGGCCGATGAGATGCCACACCGCATCGCCCACAACCTGGGGCCGCTTGTCCCGCGCCTCCTGCACCCGGTTCTCGCCCAGGTGCCGAATGCCGCAGGCGAGGGCCTCTTGCACGCGCTCAGCCGGGACGGTCTTCGTTACCGCAATCACGGTCACGGCGTCCGGGCTGCGGCCCGCTCTGAGCGCGGCCCTGCGCACCCTCTCCTGCAGCGCGGCTACTTTCTCACCCACATTCGACATTTCGGGTTGCGTTCCCTCCTGATTTTGGCTCCCTTACCGAATTTTGCGCCCTTCACCTTTCGTCGCCAGGACGGTTCCCGCCGTGAGGCCTCGGACAACGGCCCAATGGCCGTCGTTGGCCTCTACCGTAACGGACCGCCAGTGGGTCTCTCCGGCCTCCTCCAGCCATACGCCGGGGCTGGCCTCGGACGGCACCGCTGACCCGGGGTCGGGCGTGATGGCCGCAGACGGCACTCGGGGCCCCTGAGCGATGCGAAGTGTGACCGACAGGGAGACGGCGCGCGCCGTGGCAAGGTCTCCGCCCAGGAGCGACTGCAGCCGCACGTACACGGGCCGGTAGCCGTCCGACTGGCGCGGCCCCATTAACTCCACGCGGCCCACCAGTTCCTCACCGGGACGGTCCGGGCGCACGAGCCGCACCCGGCCGCGCCCGTCCAGCATCTGAGCCTGGGGCTCCGGCAGCCGGAAGGCCAGCACCGCGTACTCCGGGTCCACCACCTTGAACAGGGGCTGTCCGGCCTGGGCCTGGTCGCCGGGCGCGGGAAGCAGTGGCGGCGGCGACTCCGCCAGGCGCGGGTCGATGTCCGGCAGGCGGTCCGGACGCAACTGCGGCTCCAGCCCGTCCACGTGGTAGGAGACCAGGCCGCTCTGCGATGCGGACAGGCGCACCACGGCCTCGCGGCTGAGGGTCGCCAGGCGGGCCTGACGGCTGAGCAGCACCGCCCGCTCCTTCTCCCGCGCCGCCTGTTTGGCAGCCGCCTGCCGCGGTGGCGTCGGCCGCGCGGTTCCATCTTCCTTCTGGAAGTGTTCCCAGGCCTCCTTCACATCTGCGGCCCAGGGTGCGAGCGAGGCGCTCGCCTCCGGGTTGACCAGCTCGACCACGGCCTGTCCCAAAGCCACCCGCTCCTCCTCACCCGCCAGGCGCGACAGGCGGCCGGAGATGGGGGCCACCTCCACCTCCTCGCGGCGTATGACCAGGGCGCGCACGGGAAACGTCTCCTCCACAGTCCCCCAGCTCACCAATTCGATGGGGGCGGCGCGAGAACGCAGGCCTTCGGCTCCCCAGGCCACCGCGGCCCCCAACGCCAGGCCCGCCAGGAGCCAGCCCACGGCCCGCCAGACCAGGCGAAGGCGGGAGCGCGCCCGGGGCCGTGGGCTTGTACCGGGCCGGCGCTTCGGCCCTCCGTACTGGCGGTCCAGATCCCACCGTGGCGGCATGCCACCACCCCCGGGACCAGGTTTCGCCCCGGGGCATTCCATATCCTTCCAGTCCGGGCTAGAGAGTCAGAACGGCCATCATCCGCCCGGTCCGCCCGTGCTCAGCCCGGTGGGAGAAGAACCAGTCCGTGTGGCACGCAGTGCACAGTCCCGTGACAAGGATGTTCCCCGGCTGAAGGCCGGCCTCCAGCAGGCTGATGCGGTTGGCCTCCCACAGGTTAAGGTGTGCGTGCCCAGGCGTTGTCTCTTCGGCCAGACCCCTCGCGGCGGCGCCGAACGCTTCGCCCATGGGGACGAGCACCCTGTCATCCACCTCGTAGCAGCAGGGCCCGATGGAAGGGCCAACCACCGCCCGGCAGGATCGGGGGTCCATGCCGTAGGCGGCCTGCATCTCCCGCACGGCCTCGGCCGGCACCTTCAGTGAGGTGCCCCTCCAACCGGCGTGTACCACACCGCCGCAGTGCGTCACCGGGTCCAGCAGCAGGATGGGCACGCAGTCGGCATAGTAGGCGGTCAGCACCAGTCCCGGCTGCTGCGTCACCAGCGCGTCGGTGGCGGGGATGGCCCCCTCGGCATCAAAGGCGCCGCAGCCGGCGTCCGGCCCACTGACCCGACGCACCTGCTTGCCGTGAACCTGTTCCGCGCCCACCGCTTGCTCGCCAGCCAAATCCAGGGCGGTCCAGACGCGCCGCCGGTTCTCGCGCACCGCCTCGGGACTGTCCTGCACGTGAAAGCCCACGTTGAGCGTGGCATAGGGCGGCTCACTGACACCGCCGCGCCGGGTGGTGAACCAGGCGCCGGCACCTGTCCCCTGCGTCAGGAAATCAAATCGAAGCACGGAAACACCACTACTGAGAGTCTCAAGCGAAACGCCGTCAGGCGTGGGGAGCAACGCCATCCCTCCAGGTGGGGGTCCGATGTCCAGCCGGGAACAATAATAGATGAAGCCCCGGGTAGTATGGGCTTCGCCCCGGGGCTTCGTGTGTCCTCTGTGTACGGTTACGGACGTTGGCGGCGGCGGCGCTCCTGGTCAGGCTCCACCTCGGGTGGCGGTGCGGCGGGCGGCATCACCGGCATGGACCCGCCCATTCCCGGCGGGAGGCCCAGGCCGTGCGGCATGGGGGGCGCGGGGCCGCCCATGCCGCCCATGCCACCCATTCCGCCCATGCCCACTGCGGGGCCGGGAATCACCACAGGCCCGCCTCCACCGGGATGCGGCCCGGCGAGCGGCATGCCGGGACCGGCCCCGGGCGGGGCGCCCATGCCCGGCGGCCCACCCATGCCGGTGAAGCCGGGGGGCATCATGCCGGGGGGAAAGGCGCCGGGGCCCGGGCCGCCGGGGCCGGACTCACCACGCTGGCGGGAGCCGCCGCGGCCCCCGCCGCGCTCCCTGTCCTCCCAGTCGACCAGGATTACGTCAGGCCCAATGCGTACGATGCGGTCCCAGTGAATCACGTAATCGCTGACGCCGCCGAACAGCCCCATGAACTTGTTGGCTCCGGGGACGATAAGGGCCACAATCCGGCCCGTCTCCGGGTCCACGTCCACGTCGCTGACCGTGCCCAGGCGCTTGCCGTCATTGATGTTCACCACATCGCGCTGCCTCAGATCGGACATGCGGTGCACCCTCGTACCACCTCCCGGTTGCAGGGAGTCCGGTACCATGTATATGCGACCGGAGGGACGAGGTGAAGTGGGGAATGTCAAAGCCGGCTGTCTTGCTGCGCCGGCGCCCCGGCTGCGGCCTGGGCCGCCTGCCGCACGCGCTCGGTCACCGCAACGCCTCCGGTCTCCAGGGCCAGCAGGTAGGCGCCAACGGCGGGCGGCGCCGCCGCCGCGTGCACCCAGGCCCGGGGGACGGCGCGGTGCAGCGAGGCGGTGAAAGCGTCCCGGTACAGAGGGTAGTGGGGCCGCTCGAAAAGGCTCCCGGACACGACCACCTCCGCCTCCTCCTTCTCCAGGCCAAGGAGCCTGGCCATGCCGCCGGCCAGGTCGCCCAGCGCCGCGGCGTTGTCGACGATGACCTGCTGGGCGATGGCGTCGCCGTCCTCCGCCAGCTCAAACAGGACGGGAATGAGCAGGTTGGCGGCGGCGGCTTCCGGCGGCGTGCCGCCGCCCTCGCCGTTCCTGCCGTTCGTGGCATCGTTGGCAGGAGCCGGGGCCGGGGTGGCCCGCACGGTGTACAGCAGTTGGGCCAGCGCGTCCACGTCGGAAAGGGAAAAGGCGGCGAGCGCCGCGGGCAGCAGGGCGGTCTCGGGCCCGGCCATGAGCCCGGCGCGAAACACGTGGTAGAGGACGTCCTTGAGCATGTGCACCGCGCCACCGCGGGAGCCGAACTCATAGGTCAGGCCGTAGCCGGTCTTGCTCCGTCCGGAGGGCGTGCGGCCGGCGACATTGCTGCCGGTGCCGGCGATGGCCACCAGGCCCCAGCCGGTCTGGGTGCCGGCGCGCCAGGCGGCCCAGGCATCGTTGACCACGGTGGCCTTCACGCCCGGCAGGCGGCGGGCGGCGAGTTCCTCCAGGAGGGACAGGTCCGAGGGAAAGTCCGCTCCCGCCAGGGCCAGGGCGGCGGCGCGCAAGTCGGACAGTCCGGCGTCCGCCTGCCCCAGGGCCTGCCTCACGGCCTGACCGATGGCGGCCCCGGCGCCTTCCAGCCCCACCGTCTGATAGTTGGAGCCCCCGGCCCGTCCGGTGCCCAGCACGCGGCCTTCGGCATCACCCACCAGGGCCACCGTCTTGGTTCCGCCGCCGTCCACACCCAGGTACAGGCCGTTCATCGCCGCGCCTCCCCCGTCATCGCTTCGCCTCCCCGACATCAGCATTCCTCGGCGTCAGGGTTGTAGTGAAGGTGGGTTGGGGTAAGCACCTTGAACGCTTCGGCGTACTGGGCGCCGATCTTCTTTCCGTAGTCCGCGCAGCGGACGTGCAGGTAGGCACTGAACCGCTGAAGCTGTTCAGGCGGGAACTGGCTGCGGTGGGCGGCCACGGCCGACAGCTTGCGGTCGAAGACGGCCGTCACATCCACATAGGTGTTGGGCCGGTGGGTCTGGGCCAGAGCCACCGCCGGCACCTCATGGGGCTCGCTCCCAAAGGCAAAGCGGGGCAGCGGGGCAAAGAGCGCCGCCGCCAGCACCATACGACCAGTACGCAGGTGGTCGGGATGGGCCTCGTAAGGGATATCGGGGTCGATGGTCAGCACCAGGTCGGGCCTGATCCGGCGGATGAGGCTGATGATCTGGTCACGGACCGCGTCCGTCTCCGGCAGTTCGCCGTCCACGTAGGGGAGCCAGACGAGATTCTGCACGCCGGTGGCCTGGGTCGCGGCCGTCTGCTCCGCCCGGCGGGATTCGGCCAGGGTCCGGGGCTCCTGGTTGGGGTCGCTGGTGCCCTTGCTGCCGTCCGTCATCGTCACCAGCGTGACGCGGGCGCCGGCGTCCGTCAGCCTGAACAGGGTGCCGCCCGCAGCAATGTCCAGGTCGTCCGGGTGGGGCTGAAAGCACAGGACGTTCCTGGCCTCCAGCAGGTTGGGTACGGGCAGGATGTCGCTCAGGTCCATGGATAACGCCTCCGCACAGGAATGGGTTTGATCCCTGGCGAAAGATTACGACACATTGCGGGCGGCTACCTGCGTCTGCGGGCCGCCGGCGCGGAGGTGCTACGGTGAACAAGTGGCGCGACGTCCTGTACAGCATGGGGAACTTGAGCGCGAACCTGGCCGGGCAGGCCGTGGGAACCTTCGCTATCTTCTACTACACCGACGTCCTGCGGGTGAGGGTCGAGCTGATCAGCCTGGCCATGGTGCTGTACGGTATCTGGAATGCCATCAATGACCCTCTGTTCGGACAGGTGTCCGACCGGACCCGTACGCGCTGGGGGCGCCGCATTCCGTATGTGCGCTTCCTGACGGTGCCGGTGGCCGTGGCCTTTGCGCTGCTCTGGATGCCTCCCTTCCCTCCTGGCAGCACCATGCCCCTCTTCTGGTACTACCTGGCCGCCATGTTCGTGTTCGACAGCCTCTTTACGTTCGTCATCCTGAACTGGACGGCCCTGTTCCCGGAGATGTACGCCTCCCTGGAGGACCGGACCAGGGTTTCGGCCTGGCGCCAGGTCATCGGCATCGTGGGGCTGATCCTGGGCATCGCCCTGCCGCCTCTGTTCTACGGGACGCTGGGGTGGCCGGCGATGGGCATCATCTTCGCCGTCATCATCGCCCTGGCCCTGATGGCCTCGCTGCTGGGGAGCCACGAGAACCCGGCTTTTGCCGCTGAGCCGGCGCTGCCACTGGGGCGGGCCTTGAAGGCCACGTTCGCCAACTGGTCGTTCCTCAGCTACGTGCTGGCCAGCATGATGATTCAGTTCACCTTTGTCATGCTGACGGCCTCAATCCCCTTTTACGCCAAGTACGTACTGGGCGCCTCTGAAGCCCAGACGTCCATGCTGCTTGGCGCCATCTTTGCCGTGGCACTGCCCATGATCTACGTCTGGTCCAGGCTCACCGCCCGTTTCGGGGCGCGGCGGACCCTCATGCTATCGGTGGTGGTGTACGGTATCTTCCTGATCCCCCTGCTCTTCGCCCGGAACCTCTGGCAGGGCATGCTGAGCACCGCCCTGCTGGGGGGCGGTGTGGCCGGGATTCTCCTGCTGCTGGACGTGCTGATCGCGGACGTGATTGATGAAGATGAACTCAGGACCGGCGTGCGCCGCGAGGGGATGTACTTTGGCGTCAATGGCTTCCTGATCCGCCTGGGTATCTCGCTGCAGGCGGTGATCATGGGCTTTGTGCTGAAGCAGACCGGCTATGACCCCAGCCTGGCCGCCCAGCCCGCCTCCGCCATCTGGGGCCTGCGCGTCCTGGTGAGCCTCATCCCCATCGGGGGGCTGCTCATCGCTCTGGCGTTTCTTCGGACCTATCCCCTGGATGGGGGGCAACTGGAGAGGGTGCGGGCGGAGCTGCACGCCAAGCGTCCGGCGTGACAGCCCAGCCGCGGGCCTTCAGCCAGGCCTCCAGGCGCGGCGTCAGCGGCTGGCGCTTGAGCCACTCCACCAGGGCGTACCGGACCTCCATGGGGGGCTGGGTGCCCTGACGCTCCCGGCCCCCAAACCGGCGCTCACCCACCTGCCCCGCCCCATTCGTCTCCACGTCGACCAGGGCGTCTTCGAACCCGGGCGACGCCACAGCCACGCCCCCGGCGGCGTCCACCAGGCAGAGGGGCGGGAACAGCACGCACCACCAATTCTGGCCCTCGGCCGCGCCCAGGGAGACGCGCAGCGCGTCATACTTGCCCGCCGGCAGAGCCGTGTCGCCGTAGACCTTGGTGGGGAAGACGAAGCGCCCCACCTCCACCTTCACGCCGTAGTCCTTGCCGGCGCGCCGCACCACTTCCTGGGCGGCGCGCCTGACTTCGCCCTGCCTCGCCAGCACCAGCTCGCGCGCCTCCGCC
>JBLNCQ010000165.1:0-3517 GCA_050260815.1 Bacillota bacterium | reverse complement strand
GCTCCACCTCGGACGGGTAGAGGTTGACGCCGCGGATGATCAGCATGTCGTCGCTGCGCCCGCTGATGCGGGCCATGCGGCGGAAGGTGCGGCCGCAGGGGCACTCCCCGGGCAGGATGCGGGTCAGGTCCCCGGTGCGGTAGCGCAGCAGCGGCATGGCCTGCTTGGTCAGGGTGGTGATGATCAGCTCGCCCTCCTGGCCGTCCGGGACCGGCTGTCCCGTGGCCGGGTCGACGACCTCAAAGAGGAAGTGGTCCTCCGAGAGGTGCAGGCCGCCGCGCTCCTCGCACTCATAGGCAACGCCCGGGCCGTAGCACTCGGCCAGGCCGTAGACGTCGTAGGCGATCAGGCCGAACTCCTCCTCGATGCGGTGGCGCAGCGGTTCCGACCAGGTCTCGCCGCCGTACGATCCAAAGCGAAGGCCCAGGTCGCGCGGGTCGATGCCGGCCTCGCGCGCCACCTCGGCGATGCGCAGCATATAGGTGGGAACGCAGTGAATGCCGGCGGGCCTCACGTCGGCCATGAGCTGCACCAGCCGCAGCGTGTTGCCGCTGGACGCGGGTACCACCGCGGCGCCCAGGCGCTCCAGGCCGTAGTGGGCGCCCATACCGCCGCTGAAGAGACCATAGCTGGAGGCGATGTACCAGACGTCGCCGGGTCGGGCGCCGGCGGCGTAGAGCATGCGGGCGGCGAACTCGGCCCAGGTCCTCAGGTCCTGGGCGGTATAGGACACCAGCGTCGGCTTGCCTCGCGACCCGGATGTGGCGTGGAACCGCGCCACCTGGTCCAGGGGCACCGCCACCAGGCCCAGCGGGTACTGGTCGCGGAGGTCGGAGCGGGTGGTGAAGGGCAGGTGCCGTGCATCCTCCAGGGTGCGCACGTCCCTGGCGGTGACGCCGCCCGCCCTCATGCGGTTGCGGTAGAACGGGACCGTCTGCTCCAGCCGGCGCACCAGTCGGCGCAGGCGTTTGAGCTGCAGCGCCTCAACGGCCTCGCGCGGCATGGACTCCGTCTCGGGTTTCCACATGGCGGACCTCCCTCCGGCGTCAGAGCGCCAGGTTCTCCAGGGTGTGCTTGACCCGGCCCCCCGATAATGCGCCCTTCTGTCGACAGTTGTATGCAGCAGCGGCCGCCGCCGCACCCGCGGGCCAGCTTTTTCAAGGGACGTCCGGCGAGCCAGCTTTTTCGGGGGTCGTCCGAAGGATATGGCGGAGTCCGGTCCGCCTACGAGCACGCAAAAGCGGCCCCGGGGACGCCCCGCACAAGGGGGCATCAGAGGGCCGCGGCGCATACGCTTTAAACGGAGTATTGACGGCGGCTGTGCGATGGCGGTACGGCAGTGGACCGACGGCCGACCAATTCATGGAAGGCGCGCCGCGGGCCCATCGGCAATACCTGGAGATCAGCCCAACAGCTTGGCATAACGAAAGACAGGTGGCGCAAGCGGTTCTCCGCCGGGTGGCGGTTGGTTGCCTGGAAGATGCTGGACGGGGTGGACCGTATACAACCATGTGGCCGCACATATGATAAGACGGCAACCAGACGGCCACCAGGGGGTGAGTGCGCGTGAACGCCATAACCATCGGCACCGAAAGCTGCCTGGAACCCCTCCGCGAGCGCCTCTCGACCGAGGTTCGCTCCCTGCGTGAAGAAGGCCTGGACGTGCGTGTGGACGAAGAGAGCCGCGGCCGGCTCACGTTCTTTGGCTGCAACCTGGCGGACGGGCCGGACGGCGACGTCACCACCGAGGCGGGGCGGAACCTGAGCTCCCTTCTTCGCCACACCGTCGCCGGAGCGCTCTCCGACGTCATTGTCGACAACTGGGAACAGCGTCTCCTGAAGAAGTTCATCCGCGCCAGCTACTATTACTTCAGCCCCGAGGAACAGGACACCATCCTCACCTACGCCGGGCGCAACCTGAACAGTGGCGAGAGCGAGCGGCCGGCAGCCCAGACCCTGGCACGGAAGCGCCAGGTGCTGCACCGGCTCCTGGACTACCTGGACACCGGCGACGAACTGGTCCTGGAGGGCTTTGTCACCTTCCGAATGAAGGACTACGTAGAGGAGCTGGAGGATGCCGTTGACCGGGCCGTGGACGACTTCCTCATGGAGAAGGAGTACATGGAGTTCATCCGGCTTCTGCGCTACTTCGTGGAGGCCCAGGAGCCCCGCGTGGACGAGGTTCACGTGGTAGTGTACCCGGGCGGCGGCTTCAAGCTGCTGGACGAGTCCGGCCAGGCGATTCACAACGAGTACCTGGAAGAGTTCGTGGTGGAGATGGTCGACAGCGAGGTCAACTATGAGGACCTGCTGATCAGCTCGCTCATTACCATCGCCCCGTCCCGCGTGACCCTGCATCTGCCCGTGATGGCCGGCCGGGACGAGGCCGTGGAGACGGTTCGCAGCGTCTTCGGGGACCGGGTGACCCTCTGCCGTGGTTGCGAGACCTGCCTGCAGGGCGAGCACGCCGTGGTGGCGCCGCCCGCGGCCGGCCTGGGCCAGTGGCATACGACCTGATTCTTGGCCTTCGCGCCGGTGCCCATCCTCGTCAACCTTCTTTCGGTGGCGACCCGCTTTCCCTGGCGGGTCGCCTTTCCATGCTGGTACATCGGGTCAGGACGCCCACCCAATTGTTACAGAGCACCCTGGCACACCTGGGTACCTTTGGAGACCCGTCGGGTTTCCAAAGGTACCGGGCGTGCCAGCAGTGACCCCCATGGGGACCGACGGGCGGCGCGTCAGGCCGGACAAGCCCCAAGGATTTTTCTCCACCAAAATGGAAGGATGTAGAGCAGCGGGGGTGAGTCCATGAACGGAAATCGTGAGTACAACAGCAGCCATATGGTCATCACGGACGCGCGCTGGCTGGGGCCGGACGGACGCTGGCGCCAGGGTTGGATTGAGGTCCAGGGCGGACGCATCGCGGCGGTCGGAGAGGGACAGCCGAGCGGCCCTGCAGCCGCCGGCGGAGGGCCTGCGCCCGGCAGCCTGGCCGGCGCCTGGCGCCTCTCGGCCGAGGGGCGCATGGTGGCCCCGGGGCTGATCGACATTCACATTCACGGCAGCGACGGCTTCGACTGCACCGGCGGCCTGGACGAGCAGCTGGGAATGGCTGCCGTCATGCCGCGCCACGGGGTCACGTCCTACGTGGCGGCGGTCGTGTCAGGCAGCGCCCAGGACATGGAGCGCGGGGTACGCAACATCGCGGAGGCCATGAAGATCCAGGCCACAGGCGATCCCGGCCGCAAGGTGCCATGGCAGGCGGAGATCCTGGGGTCTCACCTGGAGGGGCCCTTCATCAATATGGAGTACAAGGGGGCCCACGACCCGCGGGTCGTGCGCGACCCGTCCATCGTCGAACTGAGCCTGTGGCAGGAGGCATCGGGCCGCACCATCCGCATGGTCACGCTGGCGCCGGAACTGCCAGGTGGGCTAGAGGCTGTACGATGGCTGAAGGAGCACGGCATCGTGGCCAATGTGGGGCACACCGCGGCGACCTACCGGCAAGTTCAGGAAG
>JBLNCQ010000164.1:0-4527 GCA_050260815.1 Bacillota bacterium | reverse complement strand
TGTACGGCAGAGAGGGGAAGCACGGCCACCTGCCCCAGGCGGCCAAGGCCCATGATGTCCAGCCGGTGCACCACGTCCGGGGGCACGGGCAGACGCCGGACGGGCAGGGGGGCCACAAATTGGGCGGCCTTGTCTTCGGTTACGACCCGGGGAAAACCAGGGGCGGCCTCCATGGCGGCCATGCGGGCGACGAACTTGCCCGGGCCGATGCCCACCCGCGGCTTCAGCCTGGCCGGTGTCACATCCAGAATGGCCTGAAGCAGGTCTTGCGTTGTGGGGTACACGGGCTCCAGGCCCGCCAGGTCCAGGTAGGCGCAGCCAAGCTCGGCCGCCTCCACTGCCGGGCTGATGTTCTCCCACCCCTCCTGCAGTCGGCGGAAAAGGCGGGCGTAGTAGGCGGGGTCCGGCGGCACCACCACGGCATCGCGGCAGACGCCCAGCACCTGGCGGAGGGGCAGGCCCAGGTAGAGGCCGCAATCCTCGGCCTCATAGGAGCAGTCCTGGACCACCGGGCGTTCGCCGGGGGCGGCGCCCAGGACCAGCGGCTTCCCTGCCAGTTCCGGCCGGCGGAGCTGCTCCACCATCAGAGCAAAGTGAGGAAGAAGGATGCAGGCGACACGTGCCACAGCCACTCCCCCATCCTAAAAACGTTGCCAAATCAAGCAAAAACGGCATAAAGGAAGGCACCCTCCCGCAGGGGGTGCCTTCAGTATAGAACGTGTGTTCGTAGAGGTCAAGGCGAACAGCCTGGTTATTTGTTGGTTAGGCGGTCGCCACCCCGTACATCCCTGACAATCTGCCGGGCGACCACATCCCGAGTATGTTCGGCATCAAACTGCCCTTGCATGCTGTAATGCCCAAAGACACCGACTACTGTCGCCTGTACCCGGCACACGTTCCACCACGACGGCATATCCGCCTGCCAGGAACGCAGCGTCAGAGCGATGGCTAACTGCTCCGTCTGCGCCAGAACGCCCATGACGCAAACCACATACATCAGCCAGGTGCCACGTTGGACCCAGAACAGGCTAAGAATAGCGATTCCAACCGTGAGACCCGTTGCCTTGGCCAGCCAGGTGTGGAATCCGGCCGGCCGACGGTACCGGATGAAGCAGACGGCCTGAGCAGCTACGCAGGGCAGAAACGCCAGGACAAGCAATATAGCATACTGGCGGACAACATCGGGGAAGAACCACACGACTCCAACCAGTGCAGCCCCAAAGACACCCACGTCGGCGATGCTGTCCAGGCGCGCCCCCAAGTCCGTCATCAGCCCCAGCCGCCTGGCAAGAGGTCCGTCCAGCAGGTCTGTAAGGAAGGCCACCGCCAGCGTCCAGAAGAAGGCATGCGGATCTCCGGCCCAGGCGATGCCCAGCAGGACGGGGACCAGGATGAGCCGCAGCAGCGACAGGAGGTTTGGGGCCGTAGTCAAGCGATGCAGCAGTGAGGAATTCATGGGCACATCTCCGGGGCAGATCGGTTTATGGACACCGGAGGGTTTCCACACGGCTTACCGAGGTGCCTGCACAGGCCGGACCGCGGCCCCAAAACGGCCAAGGCCCCGCTCCTCGAAGAGAAGCGGGGCCTTCTGTTGCGGCTTGAAAGAAGCTGTGAGGGAGACCCTAGAAGTCCATGCCGCCGCCCGGGGGCATCGGGGCGTCCTTCTTGGGCTCGGGCTTGTCGGTGACCAGGGACTCGGTGGTCAGGATCATGCTGGCGATGGAGGCCGCGTTCTGCAGGGCGGAGCGGGTCACCTTCACCGGGTCGATGATGCCGGCATCCACCATGTCCACATATTCGCCGGAGAGGGCGTTGAAGCCGCGGCCCTTCTTCTCCGACTTGACGTGCTCCACCACGACGGAACCCTCAAAGCCGGCGTTGATGGCGATCTGACGGAGGGGCTCCTCCAGCGAGCGGCGAACGATGTCGGCGCCAAGCTGCTCCTCACCGCCAAGCTTCAGACCGGCCACGGCCGGGATCACGTTGATGAGGGCGGTACCGCCGCCGGCGACGATGCCCTCCTCCACCGCGGCGCGGGTGGCGTTCAGGGCGTCCTCAATGCGGAGCTTCTTCTCCTTCAGCTCCACCTCGGTGGCCGCGCCGACCTTGACCACCGCTACGCCGCCGGCCAGCTTGGCCAGGCGCTCCTGCAGCTTCTCGCGGTCGAAGTCGGAGGTGGTCTCCTCAATCTGAGCCTTGATGGCCTTGATGCGGTCCTTGATCTTGGCGGCATCGCCGGCGCCGTCCACAATGGTGGTCTCTTCCTTGGCCACCCGGACCTCGCGCGCCTGGCCGAAGTACTTGACATCAGCGTTCTCCAGCTTCAGGCCCAGCTCCTCAGAGATGACCTGGCCACCGGTGAGGATGGCGATGTCCTCCAGCATGGCCTTGCGGCGGTCGCCGAAGCCCGGGGCCTTGACGGCGACGGCGGTGAGGGTGCCGCGCAGCTTGTTGACGATCAGGGTAGAGAGGGCCTCACCCTCAACGTCCTCGGCGATGATCACGATCGGCTTGCCGCGCTGGACAACCTTCTCCAGCACGGGCAGCAGATCGGCGATGGCCGAGATCTTCTTGTCGGTGATGAGGATATAGGGCTCCTTGAGGACGGCCTCCATCTTCTCCGTGTCGGTGACCATGTAGGCGGAGATGTAGCCGCGGTCGAACTGCATGCCCTCGACGACTTCCAGTTCGGTGGCCAGGGTCTTGGACTCCTCGACGGTGATGACGCCATCCTTGCCGACCTTCTCCATGGCGTCGGCGATGAGCTTGCCGATCTCCTCGTCATTGGCGGAGATGGAGGCAACCTCGGCAATGGCCTTGCGGCCCTCAACCGGAATGGCGATCTCCTTCAGCCCGTCAACGGCGGCGCGAACGGCCTTCTCAATGCCCCGCTTGAGGATCATCGGGTTGGCGCCAGCGGTCACGTTCTTCAGGCCCTCGCGGACGATGGCCTGGGCCAGGACGGTGGCCGTGGTAGTGCCGTCGCCGGCCACGTCGTTGGTCTTGGTGGCGACTTCCTTCACCAGTTGCGCGCCCATGTTCTCGTAGGGATCCTCCAGCTCGATCTCCCGGGCGATGGTCACGCCATCGTTTGAAACGGCCGGAGCGCCGAACTTCTTATCCAGCACGACGTTGCGGCCCTTCGGGCCGAGGGTGACCTTGACCGTGTTGGCCAGGGCGTTTACGCCACGCTCCAGAGCGCGCCGCGCCTCTTCGTCAAAAACAATCATCTTGGCCACGCAAAATACCTCCTCTTAACCGTAGACTGCTGTCCCCGCACGGGCTCTCAGCCCGCGGGCAAACCCGTCGGAGCGGCTAGTCCGCGACAACGCCCAGGATGTCGCGCTCGGAGAGGATAAGCAGTTCCTCACCGTCCAGCTTGACTTCGGTGCCGCCGTACTTGGAGAACAGGATGCGGTCACCCACCTTGACGTCAAGAGCCACGCGGGTGCCGTTGTCCAGGACCCGGCCGGTGCCGACCGCCAGTACCTTGCCCTGCTGGGGCTTCTCCTTGGCGGTGTCGGGGAGGACGATGCCGGACTTGGTCTTCTCCTCGTTCTCCAGCGCCTTCACCACGACCCGGTCGCCGAGCGGCTTGATCTGCATGGACCAATCCCTCCTTCGATAACTCTAACCCGGAGGCTCTGCCCCTCGGGTTAAATTTGACGGCCGTCAGACCACTCTCCGCCCTGGGAAGGCCCCAAAGGCCGGAAAGCGCGCCAGTACGTGCCTTTCATGGCTGTTAGCACTCGCCTCTGGTGAGTGCTAAGTCCAGTAACTAATATAGGCAATCCACGGGAGCCAAGTCAAGCCCCGCCTTGCACAAAAAGGCAACGATAGCATCGCCCCAACGCCCAAACATTTATTCCCAGCGGACAGAACCTATGTCAGCGCGCCTCCACAATCTCCCTGGACGGATTCCGATATGAAAGCCTGGCACAATCACTCGCCGCGGCGTGCTCTCGCCCTCCACCAGGACACGGGACGTGACCTCCACGGGGAAGACCTCGTGGGCGGCCAGGCCCGAGCCTGGCCGTGGCCGCGCCGTGGCCTCGTCCTGGCCCTCTTCACCCTCCTCATCCAGGGCAAACTCCCAGAAAGGGTACCGACCCAACGCCTCCGTGCGGACTCCGTCTCAGCCGGGTCGCATACGTGGGGTTCCCCGGCGAAAACTAGCCGCGAAGGCGGCGGCAGAGCGGCAGCAGGTCCAGCAGGACCGGCTTAACGACATTCTGGAGGACGCGGAGGACAGCCGCTAGACGGAGACCCGGACCGACCCTGGTCTGGGTCTTTGGCTGCAGACTAGCCTTGCCTTCCTCCTTACGGCAGAATAGAGGAAGAATCGTCCCGTGGGCGGGGGTGTTACAGGTCAAGCACATTCTGATTGTCGATGATGAGCCCGGTCTGGTGAAAGGCCTGCGCCTCAGCCTGGAGCACGAGGGGTTCCGGGTCAGCGCGGCCGCCAGCGGCCGCGAGGCCCTGGACAAGGCGGCGGCAGGCGACTTCGACCTCATTCTCCTGGACCTG
>JBLNCQ010000163.1:0-26775 GCA_050260815.1 Bacillota bacterium | reverse complement strand
GAGCGTTAATCTTGGCGGAAACGGTGTTCTGCCACATGTCAACGTAGGACTGCCGGATCTCCGGCGTGGAGTTGCCGTGGCAGCTGTCGCAGGAGTCGGCGGACTTGGTCCCCATGACGTCCTTGGGCAGGACCACCTTAAACTCGTGGTTGCCGCCAGGCATATGGCAATCCACGCAGGTGACGCCCTGCTTGAAGTGGACGGAGACCGTCTGGGGCACGCCAATGGCACCGTAGCCGTTCAGCATCTCCTTCTGCGGATGGTGCACGGCGCTGCCGGGCTTGTAGGTGCCGCCTACCGGGATTTCGCTGTTGTGGCAGTCAGCGCAGACCTGTTCCTTGCTCACCCGCAGCTGGCCGGGATTACCGTCCTCATGCGGATCGTGGCAGGTGACGCAGGTAATGGCCTCCTTCGCGTCCTTGCCGGCGATCGGCTGGCCCTTCTCGGCCGCGATGCGGTAGTCGGCGGAGTGGCACTCGTAGCAGCGATCCGAAGCATGGCTGTTGGCACGCAGGTCCGTGAGGGACCGGGCGTGGTCGCTGACCACGGCGAACGGATACTGCCGGATGTGGCCGGTGTAGCTGGTGGCGGGCTTGCTCGGGTCAATCACCGGGAAGCTGTAACCGGTATCGGCTACCTTCATGCCCGGACGGAAGCCCACGGGCCAGCCCTTGCCGTTGGGCATCTTGCCGGAGAGGTGGCACTGGCCGCAGATCTCGTTGGAGGTGCTGCTGACCACCTTGGTGGGATCGCCCTTGCCGAGGATGTGATCCCGGCCGGGGCCGTGGCAGGATTCGCAGCCGATGCCCTCGTCCGCGAACTTGTTGGTCGTCAGGTTGAAGCCGGTGGAATGGCAGCCGGCGCAGCCCGCCTCCCAGTTGGACGTGTTGGAGGAGGCCTTGAAGGTCCCCTCAGCCGGCGACCAGACGAAGGGCAGGTAGCTGTGGGAGCCGTCCGGGTTGCGCTTCAGGAAGCGCTGGCCGGCGACCACGTACTCGGCGTTCTGGAGCATCTGCTTCCATTCGGCGGTGAGGCCCTTCTCGGAAGCGGGGACGGCGCCCGGCCTGCTGGTGGGAACCAGCATGTTGGCGTGGCCGGTTTCGCTCCAGTCCACGTACTTGTCTGCGTGGCAGCCCAGGCAGGTCTTGGAGCCCACGTACTCGCCAATCTTGGCGGCCAGGGTGACGCGGCCCATGGCGCGCATCATCAGCGTCACGCCCTGAGCCCGGGTCAGAGACTTACCCGGTTCAAACAGGTACGTGTAGACGCCCTGGAAGGACGTGACCTGGCGGGTGCCCTCCACCCAGCCCTTCTGTACGGCCAGGGCCGCGTAGGGGCGGAGGCTGGACGGAATGGAGGCCTGGTCGGTGAAGCGGGTCAGGGTGCCGGAGATCTGGGTGTCCGTCAGCGCCGTGGCTTCCGCCTCTGCGCCGAAGGCCATCACCAGAATCTTGGCCGCGTCGGCCCGGCCGATGGCTTGCGAGCTCTGGCCGCTCACGGGCTTGCCTGCCGCCGTGAGCCAGGCCGCGAACTCGCTTCCCGTCACCGGGTCATCCGGGCGGAAACGCCCATCGCCGCCCACCTGAGCGTAGCCGAGGGAGACCGCCTCACGGATCTCCTCCGCCGCCCAGTGGCCGTCGATGTCGCTGACGGCAGGCTCGGCGCCGACGGCTGCTGCGAGCAGCAGCACCAGCGCCATGGCCGTGCCCAGCACGATGGCCCGCTTGCGTAGCGGGAACATAGTGGAACCCCCTTTGTCCGGAGCTTTGGAACCGTGTGTCGTAGAAAGGGTGGCTGGTCCGTGGGCTCCGGGCCTCGGGGTGGCGTTGAGTTGTGGCTGGGGATGGGGTGGCGGGAAGGGGGTGGATGGACGCCTATGCCAACGCGACGGATCCAGGTCCGGTGGTCAGTCGGCTACTGGATGGCGACGTCGCGGTGACAACGGGTGCAGGCATCGGGGGTGTTGTGGCAGGTGCGGCAGCCGTTAATGCCCTCCTGATAGGCGGTCTGCCGGTGCGTCTGAGCGAAGTCCTCCGGGTGCCATGTCGGTCCCTGGTGGCAGCGTGCGCAGACCTGCGTGTTGTTCTGGTTGTGACACGTCTGGCAGGCGGGGGCGGTGGGCAGTTCCGTGGGGTGGCTCAGCACACGGACCGGCGCCAGTGGGGACAGGTCAACCACGGCCTGGGAAGGCGGGTGCGGGTTGGTCCGGGTATGGCACTCCAGGCAGGCGGGCTGGTCCAGAAGGTCCTGGGGGTCCACCCGAACCTTCAGGTCAAAGCCCTGGTCCTGGGTCAGGTGGCAGCGCGCGCAGCCTTCCGGATTGGACAGAAAGTCCTTGCCGTGGTCGTCCATGAACCCGCTGGGGTGGGGCATGGTGGTCTGGTGGCAGTCCCGGCAGGCATCGCCCACGGGGCCGGCCGGCCTGGGGCGCAGCCAGGCGCTGGGGTCAGCGCCGGCGCGGGCGCCTGTTGACACCGATTGCACGGCGGGCAGATCCTGGCTGGTATGGCAGGGGGAGCAGGAGGTTGCGTCCTTCAGGGCGGCCTGCCCGTGGTTGAGGCGCCAGGACGCGTCGTGGTCCTGGGGCGTAATGGGCACCATGTCCGCGTGGCACGTGGTGCAGGTCAGGGACGAATCGGCAATCAGGCTGACCTGGCGCCGCTCGTGGCAACTGTCGCACGTCTGATGGCTGGCCTGTTCATAGGCCTGCTGTGACTGGGGACGGTGGCCCACCTGGTTGTGGCAGGAGGTGCACGTTGCGCCGGGCACCTGCGAGAGATGGCGGTCGTGGTCAGGCTGCAGCGGCAGTTTGACGAAGTCCGCGAGGTCGCACCCCTGCAGCGTTCCGTCCGCTGCAATGGCGGGCGGCTGGTAGTCCTCCATGACGTAGGGCATCTGCTCCGCATGGCACCGCAGGCAGCGCTCGTTGGGGACGTCTGTGGAAATGTTGGTCTCGTCCACGCCGCCCGTAACGTGGACGTAGCGGCGGCGCACGGTGTCCAGGACCTGCTGCCAGACCCCGCGCATTCCCGGGTCGGCGTGGCAGTCCAGGCAGGCCGTCTCCTTATGGCTGGAATCACGCCAGAGATCCACCTGCTGCTGCATCTCGTGGCAGGAGAGGCAGCGCTCCGCGTTCTCCTGGGCGGGGGACGCGGCGGGTTGGGCCTGAACCTTCCCCGGCAGCCACCAGACCAGGGCGGCTACAGCCGCCAGCGTGACCGTCAGGGCAAGCCCGGCGGCCCACCACGACCTCTTGGGGCGAGACATGCGGGCCACCTCCTAGGCGAAGAGCATGGGGACGAACGTGGCCAGGAGCCAGACGAAGACGCCGCCATAGACGGCCAGCTCCAGCCACAGCATGATGGGCCGGTGCGGTTCCTTGTGGCGCAGGGCATCCGCCACATCGGCGGCGCTGATCTTGCCGGCGGCGATGAGCCGGTCCAGCTCGGCCGGGTGTTCCTCGGCCAACCGCACCAGCGAGATGCGCCCCGTCATCCAGACCTCGTTGTTGGGGAAAACGCTGGGGTGAAAGTGCACGGCAAAGAAGTGTCCAAAGGCGAGGGCCAGCATGGCGATGAAGGCCTCGTTGCTGTGGATGACGCGGACGGCCTCCAGACCCCAGGAGGGGAGCAGGTTGGCCGCCTGCACCGGGAACCACAGCATCAGCCCGGTTCCGCCCATGAAGACCATGCCCCAGACCACCGCCAGGTACTCGAACTTCTCCAGGTAGGTGTAGCGGTCAAAATAGGGGGCCTCCCGCCGCAGCCCGACCAGGTGCAGTGCGTGGTGAAGGGCGTCGCGCGCGTCCCTCCAGGTGGGCACCATGGCCCAGGAGATGCGCCCCCGCAGGCCCTCTCTCACCAGGTAGACCGCGTGGTAGCCGCAAGTTACAAACAGCAGCACGGCGCTGCCCAGGTGAATGCCGTAGAGGCGGGGAAAGCCGCCCACCCAGCCGGTAACGGTCCGGGCCCAGGGCAGCGCGTGGTACTTGATGGGAAAGCCGGTCAGGACCAGCCCGGTGACCGCAACGAAGAGCAGAAGGTGCTGCAGGCGCTGGTGCACGTTCCAGCGCTCCACGGTTGGCTTAGTCTGAGACATGCGATCCCACCTCCGCTGCGGTCAGGCTGGGGACGGCCGGTCTGCGGCGGATCCGCCGGATCAGCTCAAAGAGGATGATGGGGCCATCCTTCAGGGTGTCAAAGAGGATGAGGACGATAAACGCCTTCCAGATGATGCGCACCGGAGACCAGGGTCCCTGGCGCATGGGGCTGCTGTGGACGACGCCGGCGGTGAAGGCTGGGGTGGCGCCGGGATGGCAGCCTTGCTGGCCGCAGGTGGCCGGGAGGTTGGCCGCCGACACGGAGGACCGGGGGTCGTCGGCCGGCAGAACCGAGTGGGCGGCATGGCAGTCTGCGCAGGCCGCCGTCCTGCGCCCGCCCAGGTCAAGCTCGGCCCAGTGGAAACTCTCCCGGTAGGTGGCCAGGACGGCGCCGGCGTGGCATTTGCCGCACCGCTCCGAGATCTGGATGCGCAGGGCATGACCGGTGAGAATGGTCCCGGCCGATGACTTATGCTGCTCCTCCGTCTGCTTCAGGACCTCCTGGTGGCAGGCCACGCAGCTCACGACCTTGTGCGCTGAGCTGTTGTAGTCCTGGGGGGAGACGTAGAGCGATACCTGAATTTCGCCCTTGGTCATCACCTGGCTCTGGTCCTGGTGACAATCCAGGCACAGCCGGTTCTCGGGCAAGGGAACGGAGACTGCGGTGGAGGGCCTCTCTTCAGACGGCGCTGCCGTCGCAGCCGGACCCTCCGCCAGGGCCCGGCCAGGGCTCGCCAACAGGCCCAAGAGCACAAAAGCGGCAACGGCAAGGACCTGGGCCGTCAACCCAGACTCCTTGCCATGCCGCCCTTTGTAGGGTGTGCTCTCAGGCTCCAGCGTCCGCGCGCTCCGGACATGCATGTGCTGTTTCACCCTTCAGTTGGCGTTCCTGTGAAACCCGTAACAAAACTGAAGTCAAGCTGGGACAGGATTCCTGCCGCCGCCCATCTCTTTTCTACCAAAGGGGGGGGCACATTGTCAACAATGTGTCAACGGCGTGTAAATGAGAAAACCCGCGCCAGTACTGAAAAGCGGCCGCATACCCCTAGAGGTAAGCGGCCGCCTGAGGCCCGAAATTCCTTGAAGTGACGGTAAATGTAGGGTCAGCAGGTCAACTCTTCGCGAAGATCTACGACCTCGCCGCCGGTCATCTTTACCAATTGCTCGAAGGTACATCGGAAAACGGCGTGCGGTGTGCCCGCCGCCAGGTACAGCCACGGGTAGCGGGCCAGGTCCTCGTCAATGAGTACGGGCAGGTGCGTGGCGTGGCCCAGGGGCGGTACCCCGCCAATGGCAAAGCCCGTGACCTCGCGCACGACTTCGGCCGGCGCCCGCCTGACGCCGGCGCCCAGGCGGCGCGACAGCTTGGCCAGGTCGGCCCGGTTGCGGCCGGAGACAATGGCCAGGATGGGGGCTTCGCGTCCCTGGTCATCGCTGGCCACGAACACCAGTGACTTGCCGATCTGCCCCACGTCCGCCTTGACGGCCCGAGCGGCTTCCTCGGCCGTTCGCGTGCTCTCCGGAAACTCCAGGATCTCGCTCTGCAGACCCGCCGCCTCCAGGGCGGCTCTGACGCGGGCTGTAGCCTCTTGCGCTGCCATGGGTCAGGCCTCCAGGTCTACCAGGACGTCCTGGCCATCCACCCGGACCGGGTAGGTCTCCACCGGGACCACGGCGGGAAGCGTGAGGGCCCGCCCCGTCCGCACGTCAAAGCGGGCACCGTGCCGGGGGCAGATCACCTCATGCCCGTCCAGTTCGCCCTCCGTCAGCGATGCTTCGGCGTGGGTACAGGTGTCGTCGATGGCGTAAATGGTGCCGCCCACATGGAACAAGGCAATCCGCAGGCCCTCTACGTTCACCCGATGACAGCCGTCGACCGTCACCTGGGATAGCTCTGCAACCTTGACAAAACGGGACACGGCCCGTCCCCCCTTTTGGCCATTATACCGGAGTTGCGCGGCAGGCGGCAAACGCTCACCGCAGTAGAAAGCCCCTCGCCTCCAGGAAGGAACGCAGGTGGGGGCGACGTGGTCGGCTGAACATCTGAGCCATGCGGCCGGTCCACGTGGCCCGACCTGTGCCGCCGGAACGGTGGGCATAGTAGTCGGCCGTTACGGTGTCAAAGGCGTCCAGCGCGGCCGGGAGCGCCTCGGGACCGTAGCGATTCTCGTGCAGGATCGCCTCCAGGGGTAGCCGCGGGCGGCGAGTGGGCTCCTGGTCGGGGACGCCCAGGGCCATGCCAAAGACGGGGTAGACAAAGTCAGGCAGTTCCAGCAGGCTGGCGACCTCGGCGGCGAACTGGCGGATAGCGCCCACGTAGACGCCGCCCAGGCCCAGGGATTCGGCGGCCAGCATGGCCGTCTGGGCCGCCGTCCCCACCGGGGCGGCGGAAGGCAAAGGGCCAGGGACCGGTGCGGGCCGGCGCCCTGGCCTGTGCTCTCGCGCGGTCGGCAGCCATTTCGGTGCCTAACCCACCGAGCCCTCCATCTCCAGTTGGATCAGGCGGTTGAGCTCTACGGCGTACTCCATGGGAAGCTCCTTGGTGAAGGGCTCAATGAAGCCCATGACGATCATCTGGGTGGCCTGCTCTTCGGAGAGTCCGCGGCTCATCAGGTAGAAGAGCTGTTCCTCCGAGACCTTGGACACCGTGGCCTCGTGCTCCATGGAGATGTTGTCCTCGTTGACCTCAATGTAGGGGACGGTGTGCGACTTGGACTCGGGGTCAAAGATCAGGGCGTCGCAGTTGACCTTGCTCTTGGAGCGCTCCGCCCCCTTGGCCACGTGGACCAACCCGCGGTAGGTGGTGTTGCCGCCGCCCTTGCTGATGGACTTGGAGGTGATGGTGGACGTGGTGTCCGGAGCCAGGTGCACAATCTTGGCGCCGGCGTCCTGGTGCTGGGTGGGGCCGGCCACGGCGATGGACAGCACCTCGCCCTTGGCCCGCGGCCCCATCAGGTAGACGGCCGGGTACTTCATGGTGACCTTGGAGCCCAGGTTGCCGTCAATCCACTCCATGGTGGCGTCCTCGTAGGCGACGGCGCGCTTGGTCACCAGGTTGTAGACGTTGTGCGACCAGTTCTGAATGGTGGAGTAGCGAACCCGGGCGCCCTTCTGCACGATGATCTCCACAACCGCCGAGTGCAAGGAATCGGAGGAGTAGGTGGGGGCGGTGCAGCCCTCCACGTAGTGCACGAAGGAGCCGGGCTCGGCGATGATCAGGGTGCGCTCGAACTGGCCCATGTTCTGGGTGTTGATGCGGAAGTAGGCCTGGAGCGGAATCTCCACCTTGACGCCCTCCGGCACCCAGATGAAGGAGCCGCCCGACCACACCGCCGAGTTGAGCGCGGCGAACTTGTTGTCCTCCGGCGGAACAATGGTGCCGAAGTACTTCCGGAACAGGTCCGGGTGCTCCCTGAGGGCGGTGTCCGTGTCGGAGAAGATCACGCCCTGGGATTCCAGGTCCTTGCGGATATTGTGGTAGACCACTTCCGACTCATACTGGGCGGTCACGCCGGCCAGGAACTTGCGCTCGGCCTCCGGGATGCCCAGGCGGTCGAAGGTGTTCTTGATATCGGTGGGAACCTCGTCCCACGAACGCCCCTGCTTATCCATGGGACGCACGTAGTAGTGGATGTTGTCAAAGTCGATGCCGCTGAGGTCAGCGCCCCACTTGGGCATCGGCTTCTTCTGGAAGATCTCCAGCGAGCGCAGCCGGAACTCAAGCATCCAGTCCGGCTCGCCCTTCATGCGGGAAATCTCCTCCACCACCGCCCGGCTGAGGCCCTTGCCCGACTTGAACACGTAGTTCTCCGGGTCGTGGAACCCGTACTGATATTCCTGGGAGATGATCTCCTCGGTCTTGCCCACTATCGCGTCCCTCCTTTACCTAAAAATCCTTGGTTTCCAGCACGCGGACCGGCCCCTGCTTGGAGCCGCCCGCCTCGTGCTGGCTGAGCCCAACTTCAAGAGCGTGCCAGGCCAGGGTGGCGCACTTGAGGCGCACCGGCAGTTTGGAAACGCCCTGCAAGGCCTGAACCTCCCCCAGCTCCTTGTAGGCGCCGGGTTCACCCTTCATCATGGCCAGGAACTTGGCCAGGGTGGCTTTGGCCTCGGCCAGCGTCTTGCCCTTCATGGCCACTGTCATCATGGACGCCGAGGCCTGGCTGATGGAGCAGCCCTGCCCGCTGAAGCGGACGTCCTTGATGCGGCCATCCTCCACGTCTGCCTGGACCTCAATTTCGTCGCCGCAGGTGGGGTTGTGCGCATGGTAGACGATGACCGGGTGCTCCAGCTTGCCGCGGCCGCGCGGCCGGGCGTAGTGGTCCATAATGGCGTCCTTGTAGATGTCTTCAAGCGACATGGCTGAAAAACTCCTTCGTCTTCACCAGGGCGTCAGCCAGCGCGTCCACATCGGCCTCGTCGTTGTAGATATAAAAGCTGGCGCGGTTGGTGGCCGTCACGTCCAGCCAGTTGGCCAGGGGCTGGGCGCAGTGGTGACCGGCACGGACCGCAACGCCGTAGGTGTCAAGGACGGTGGCCACGTCGTGGGGGTGCACGTCGCCCAGGTTGAAGGCTACCAGGCCGCCGCGCGGCGACCGGGGGCCATAGAGGCGGAAACCGTCAATGGCCTCCAGCTTGTCGATGGCGTACTGCACCAGGCGCTGTTCGTGGTCGCCGACGTTCTTCATGCCCAGCCGGTTCAGGTAGTCGATGGCCGCCCCCAGGCCCACGGCGCCGGCGATGTTGGGCGTTCCGGCCTCAAACTTGTGGGGCAGGTCGGACCACTCGGCGCATTCCAGGTAAACGCGCGAGATCATCTCGCCGCCGAAGAGGAAGGGGTCCATGCTGTCCAGCAGTTCGTCGCGGCCGTATAGCACACCAATGCCCGTGGGACCCAGCATCTTGTGGCCGGAGAAAGCCAGCCAGTCCAGGTCCAGGGCCTGCACGTCCACGGGGATGTGCGGCACGGACTGGGCTCCGTCCACCATGACCCTGGCCCCAACCTGGTGTGCCAGGCGAACAATGCCGGTTACCGGGTTGATGGTGCCCAGCACGTTGGAGGCCTGCGTCACCGCCACCAGGCGGGTCTTCTCATTAATGATCTCGCTCAGGTTGTCCGTGCGCAGGAGGCCGTTCTCCAGCATCTCTATGAACCGCAACTTCGCGCCGGTGTGCAGGGCCACCTGCTGCCAGGGCACCAGGTTGCTGTGGTGCTCCATGGGGGTGACAACAATCTCGTCTCCCGGTTTGAGGAACTTTCGGGCCCAGGAGTAGGCCACCACGTTGATGGACTCTGACGAGTTGCGCGTAAAAATGACGTTGCGGGGCGACGGGGCGTTGATGAACCGCGCCACTTTCTGCCGCGCGTCCTCATACTGCTCCGTGGCCCTCTCTGCCAGGGTGTGAACACCCCGGTGGACGTTGGCGTTGCTGGTCTCATAGAACCGGACAATGGCCTCAATGACCTGGCGCGGCTTCTGGGTGGTGGCCGCGTTGTCCAGGTACACCAGGGGGTGTCCGTGTACATTCTCCCCCAAAATGGGGAAGTCCCGGCGAATGTCGGCTACGTTCAACAAGAGTTAGCACTTCCTTCGAGAGTAACCGCCGGCGGCACGGCCCCTACGTGCCCATCTTGCGCTGGACCAGGCCGGGCAGTTCGGCGCGCAGGGACTCCACGGGGATGCGTTGCAGAATCGGCTGGAAGAAGCCGTCCACTATCAGCTTGAGAGCCTCCTGCTTGGAGATGCCGCGGGACATCAGGTAGAATAGCTGTTCCCGGTCCACCTGCCCCACCGTGGCGGCGTGACCCGCCTGTTCCACGTCGTACTCGTCGATGAGCAGGCCGGGGATGGCATCCGACCTCGCGCCCTCCGACAGCACCAGGGTCTGCTGGCGCTGGAAGGTCTTGCAGGCGCGCGCCCCGGCTTCAATCTGGCCGAGGCCGCGGTAGACCGAACGGGCCTTGCCGTTCAGCACACCCCGCACCTGGATGTCGGAGGTGGAGTGGTCCGCCCCGGCCTTGTGCACCATGCCGGCGGCAACGTCCAGATGCTGCCGGCCGTCGCCGAAGAAGACCATGAAGATGTTGGAGTTGGCGCCGGGGCCGGACACCAGGGACGTCAGTTCGGCGCGGGTGAGGGAGCCGCCGAACTCGCCCAGCGTCCAGTCAACGCGGGCGTCCCGCTCCGCCACCGCCCGACGGACGGTGAAGCTGTCCAGGGAGGTGGCAAAGCTCTGCACGCTGCCGAAGCGCACCTGGGAGCCGGGGCGGGCGATGATCTCCACCACGCCGGACTGCAAGCTGCGCTCGGAGGCGGCTGCGGAGGACCACCGCTCCACCAGGGTGACCGCTGCGCCCGCTTCGGCCACCACCAGGGTGTGGTTGAAGAGGCCGGCCCCAGGCTGCTCGCCGTAGAGGGCAAACTCAATGGGCTCCTCCACGGTCACGCCCTTGGGGACGTAAAGGAACACGCCTCCGGAGAGAAGAGCGGCGTGGAGGGCGGTGAACTTTGACTCATCGGCACGAACCGCGGTGAACAGGTGCTTCTGCAGCAGGTCGCCGTGCTCCCGCGCTGCGGTCTGAAGGTCGGTGAAGATGACCCCCTGGGCCGCCAGTTTGGGGTCCACCCGGTGGAAGACCACGCTGCCGTCCCACTGCAGGGACACGGTGGCCGGGGGCCGTTCGCCGGTGACCACCAGGCGCAGGGCTTCCGGCAGGGCGGCCGGGTCGGACACGGCGGGGCGGGGCTCCGCGGGCCGAAGGGCGTCCAGGTCAAGACGGGAGAGATCGGTGCGGCGCCAGGCCTCGTCCGTGGGGGCGGGCAGCGGCATGGACTGATACAACTCCCAGGCTGAGTTGCGGAGGGACTGCAGCCACGCCGGCTCGCCGGCGGCCAGCCGCTCCACAGCGGCCCGGGTGAGGGTTCCTTCCTTAACTGTGCTCATCTGCGTTCCCCCTAGCGGCCCCGAGCGGCTTCGACTTCTTCCTTGATCCAGTCGTAGCCCTTCTCCTCGAGTTCCAGGGACAGCTCTTTGCCGCCGGTGCGCTCGATGCGGCCGTTGATCATGACGTGTACCACGTCCGGCTCTATATAGCGCAGGATACGGTTATAATGGGTGATGACCAGGGCGCCGAAGTCATCGCTGCGCAGCGCGTTGACACCCTTGGAGACCACCTTGAGCGCGTCAATGTCAAGGCCCGAGTCGGTTTCGTCCAGGATGGCGAACTTGGGCTGGAGGAGCAGCATCTGCAGCATCTCGTTGCGCTTCTTTTCACCGCCGGAGAAGCCCTCGTTCAGGTACCTCTTGGCGAAGGACTCGTCCATCTCCAGGAAGTTCATCTTCTCCTGCATCAGCTCGAAGAAGTCCCAGGCGGAAAGCTCCGTGCCGCGCACGGAGTTGAGCGCGGTGCGAAGGAAGTTGGCCACCGTGACACCGGCGACCTCGCTGGGGTACTGGAACGCCAGGAACAGGCCGCGGCGGGCTCGCTCGTCTGGCGCCATCTCCAGCACGTTCTCGCCGTTGAGGAGGATCTCGCCCCCGGTCACCTCATAGCGGGGGTGTCCCATGAGGGTGAAGGAGAGTGTCGTTTTGCCGGAACCATTGGGGCCCATCAAAGCATGAACCTCGCCGCTCTTCAGCGTCAGGTTCAGGCCGTTGAGAATGGGCTTGTCGTCAATCTTAACGTGCAGGTCGCGAATCTCGAGCACGTTACCCATGGGGGGAGTCACCTTCCTTGCCGTCCATCGCACGCGGGCTACCGGTATCGTTGCCCGGGAGCCTCTATCCCAAGCTCTGTATCGTGCGGAACGATTTTTAAAGTGATTACTTTCGAAACCAATTTGATTATGAACGAAGGCCGGAGAGGCGTCAAGGCGCCGCCGAATTCTTTTCACAGGCCAACACCCACCATTATAAACTTAGTCTCTGATTGAGAAAAGAAAAAATCCGGGAGATATGCTCGGAAAACCCAGGTCACAGGCGCGGCAGGGGAGAACTTCCTTGACGTTCGAGTCAGATTCGCTACACTAAGGTTTGTTGTCAGCGCCGCGCCCCAACGACGAGAGGAGATGCCCCATGCCGCACGTCCTGCGACCGCCTGTGGTTGATGCTCTGATTGAAATTCCCATGGGGAGCCAGAACAAGTACGAGCATGATAAGGAGAGCGGGTACTTCCGCCTGGATCGGGTGCTGTACTCTCCCATCCACTACCCGGCGGACTACGGCTACGTCCCGCAGACGCTGGCCGAGGACGGCGACCCGCTGGACATCCTGGTCATGATCACGGTGCCCACCTTCCCCGGCTGCGTGGTGCCGGCGCGGGTGGTGGGGGCCATGCTGATGGAAGACGACAAGGGACGAGACACCAAGCTCCTGGCCGTCTGTAACGTGGATCCGCGCTTTGAACACGTCAGCTCCCTCGACCACCTGGGGAATCACACCCTGCGGGAGGTTGAGCATTTCTTCTCCGTGTACAAGAGCCTTGAAGGCAAGCCCACCCACACCCACGGCTGGCGCGGGCTGGAGTTTGCGGTGGAGGAACTGGAGCGGACGCGTCAGGCCTACCTCAGCTCCGGCGGTCACGAATAACTATCCGAGCGAGGTGCATGGCGAGCATGGACCAGCGGAATACCCCTCTCTTCAACGCCCTGCTTCACTACATTGAACAGAACACGCTGCCCTTCCACTCCCCCGCCCACAAGCAGGGCGTGGGGCTGGCCGGGCCGTTCCGCGACTTCGTCGGCTCCAACGTGCTGGCCATCGACCTCACCGTGCTGCCGGACCTGGACTTCCTCAGCGCTCCCCGGGGACCCATCAAGCGGGCGCAGGAACTGGCGGCCGACGCCTACGGCGCGGACCATGCCTTCTTCCTGATCAACGGCACGTCCGGCGGCATTCACGCGGCCATCATGGCGGCGGTGGGCCCGGGCGACAAGGTGCTGCTGCCCCGCAACGTCCACAAGTCCGTGTTTGCCGGGTTGGTGCTGTCCGGCGCCATTCCGGTCTACCTCCAGCCCGAGTACGACGACCGCTTCGGCATTCCGCTGCAGATCACGCCGGAGCAGGTGGAGGAGGCGTTTCGGCGGGACCCGGACATCAAGGCCGTCTTTGTGGTCAACCCCACCTACTACGGCATTGCCACCTACCTGCGCCGGATCGTGGAGATCGCCCACGCCCGCGGCGTGCCGGTCATCGTGGACGAAGCCCACGGCGCGCATCTGATCTTCAATCAGGCCCTGCCTGAATCCGCCATGGAGGCGGGGGCGGACATCTCCGCCATCAGCACCCACAAGGTGGCCGGCAGCATGACCCAGAGCTCGCTCCTGGTCATGAAGGAGGGCCTCCTGGACTATGACAGGGTGCAGGAGATCCTGAATTATCTCCAGTCCACCAGCCCCAGCTTTGTGCTGATGGCGTCGCTGGACGTGGCCCGCTCCAACATTGCCGTCCACGGCGATCGGCTGATCAAGCAGGCGGTCTCCCTGGCGGGCGAGGTGCGGCGGCGGATCAACGAGATCCCCGGGTTCTTCGCCTTTGGCGAGGAGATGGTGGAGCGCGGCTCGGTGGCCGCCATCGACCCCACCAAGATCACCATTCGCACCGTTGACCTGGGCCTGACCGGCTTTGAGGTGGAGGCCATCCTCAATCGGGAGTTCGACATCGCCATTGAGCTGTCCGGCGAGCACTACATTCTGATTCCCATCACCATTGGCGACCGGCGCGACCGCGTGGAGCGCTTCCTGTCCGCCCTGTCGCGGCTGGCGCAGCGGTTTGGCAAGGGGCCTGGCTCTGCCGAACGGTTTACGGAGGCCGTGCGCCCGCCGGAGGTTCCGCCCATGGTGCTGCCGCCGCGGGAGGCCGTATTCTCACGGCGGGACATCGTCCCCATCTCCCGCGCCGCGGGCCGGGTCTCGGCCGAAACGATTCTGGTCTACCCGCCGGGCATCCCCATTGTCACGCCGGGCGAGCGCATCACCACCGAGGTGTTGGACTACATTGATTCGCTCAACCGCGAGACCACTCTGCTGCAGGGCATGTCTGACCCCAGCCTGCTGACCCTGCAGGTGCTGTCCGAAGACGGACTGGGCAACGTGAGGCGGACTCGGGACCCGTGAAAAGAAGGCGGCAACGAGCGGGACAGTCGTTGCCGCCTCTTTTTTCTGTTCGAGGGGCCGGGTCCTCGGAGAACCGGCGGAATGGGGAACTGGCCGGTACCCTGCGATATGGGCCTGCGGCGCGGCGTGCCCGTCAGTCGCTGTCAACGAGTACGCCGTTCTTCAGGCGCACTACCCGCTGAAAGCTCGCCGCCAGCTCCCGGCTGTGGGTGACGAACAGCAGGGTCATGCCGAACTGGTCCGCCAGGTCGCGGATCAGGCCCATGACCTCCTGCTCCGAATCTTCGTCCAGGTTGCCCGTGGGCTCGTCAGCCAGCAGCAAGGTCGGGCGGTTGATCAGGGCCCGCGCGATAGAGACCCGCTGCTGTTCGCCGCCGGAAAGCTGGGACGGCAGGTGATCCGCCCGGTCCGCCAGACCCACCATCCCCAGCAGTTCCGTGGCGCGCTGTCGCGGGTCGTAGTCCACCTTCCAGGGGGCGCTGGGCAACATCACGTTCTCCAGGGCATTCAGTGTGGGGATCAGGTGGTACTGCTGAAAGACAAACCCCACGTGCTGAAACCGAAACCTGGGCAGGTCGGAGGGCCGGGCCCGCAGCAGGTCCACCCCGCCGGTCTGCACCAGTCCCGACGTTGGTTGCTCGATCCCGGCGATGATGGAGAGCAGCGTGGACTTGCCGGCGCCGGAATGGCCCAAAATGCCAACCGAAGCGCCCCTCTGCACTTCAAAGCTGACGCCGTCCAGCACCCGTACCTCCCGGTCCCGGGAGCGGAACACCTTGGTGACATCCTTCAGGAGCACAGCGGGGCTGTCGTTCTTGGGCTCGCTTTCGCCCGGCTGTCCGCGGGAACCCGCCTGAACGCCCGAAACCGTCAACATGGCCACCTCTCCCCTGCGTGCTTCTGCCCTTCAAGGCAACTGCCCGAACCAGGCCTGGAATTCCTGATCGAGCTGCTGCCACATCCGCCCCGTCACCTTTTCGATGGCGGCGATGGAGGCCTGGCTCCTTTCATCGTAGGTCGCCGGCCCGGTCATGCGCAGGTCCGGCGGCTCTTTGGCCAGTTCGGCCAGCACCCCGGTGATCGCTTCGCTTCCATACCGCTGCTCCAGAAACACAACGAACAACTCAGCCGTGGCCGAAGCTCGACGGTAATCAGCAGGGGGCAGGTCCAGAAATCCCTTGAACCGTGGGATGTCGCCCAGGACCATCGGCTCAGATGCCCGCAGCTCCTCGATCGGCAAATCCAGCGGTACGCCGGCTAGTCGATGCACGGCATACCGGGCCAGGGCCTCCCGCAGCCACTCTGCGGCGTGGTTGTGGCTCTGGTCCATCACAGATTTGTAGGCCAGATCGTAGTAGGCACTGTTGAGGTTGAGGGGGCCGCTGTCAGCCACCCGCAAGGGCTCGCCATACTCCACCCAGGGAGGAATGCCCTTCTTGCTCGAGAGATGCGGGCCAATACCCAGCCGCACGGCCTTGGCGCTGTCCCCCATCTCCACCGTGACCGGCGACGCCACCTGCCAACCCAGGTCCTGGCGGAACGCGTCTACCGCCCGTTGAAGGTTATCCGCCGATGCCTGGGCGTCCGCCGCTGACACGTTACCTGAGTACCAGACCGTCATGTCTCCGGCCGTCAGCACCTCATGCTGAAGCCCGTGCTCCATCCAGCGCCCGTCCGCCGTCTTCACCCACACGGTGTCCAGGCTCTGCACCTGCTTGGAGTCAGGATCGGCGGGCTCATCGGCATCCGCCGTCTGCCAGATACGGACACGCGCCGTGTTGGTGCCCAGCAGCGAAATCTCCTGCACCTCGCGGCTCAGCCTTCCGCGGGGGTGGTTCTGCTTCCACACGGCTGCGTCCTCCAGCCAGTGGCGTTGCTCCATGCGGTAGGGATCGGTCTCCTGGGACGGGTCCAGGGTAGCGAGAAACGCATCCAAGTTCAGGCTGTTGAGGGCCACGCTCTGCGCGTCCACTGCCGCGTGAATATCCTGCATCGCCTGCTGGGCTGCCGCTGCCGCTGCCGACTGGGCCTGCTGCCGGGCCTGTCTGACGGCCCGGTTCACCAGCGGTGCCGCCACTGCGATCACCAGCGCGGTCACCGCCGCCACGGCGGCAATCGTGGTCCAGCGGCCCATTCGGGCCACCTGGGAGGCCCCCACTCCGGCCATGGCGGCGCGGTTCCAGGACCGCAGCTCGGTCAGGCTGGTCAGGGCGCCCATCAGCAACCCCAGCCCCAGCGGGAGCAGCCATACCAGCAGGGCTGTCTGCCAAGCGTTGACTACGGCCGGTCCGTAGAGGCCCGCAAGTACCAACAAGCCCAGGACATCGCCGAGCAGGCCCGCCGCCAATCCCAGCAGCCCGCCTCCCGCGATGATGGTGCGGGCAATCCAGTTGCGCGGCCAGCCCAAAGCGTGCAGCAGTGCCCGCTCACTCCGGTGGTCGATGGCGTTCTGGTGGATGAGGTCGAGGGCTGTCACTGCGGCCAGGGCCAGCCCCACCAGCCCAATGATGTACTGCACCGGGCCTACCTTCAGGGCCGCATACTGCCCGGTTACGGTGGTGTAGAGCACACCGTTCAGGTGCTGGCTGATGTATGCCAGCACCAGCACCAGGGCGGTGGGCAGCGCGATCGCCAGCACCGTCAGGGCGGTGCGGCCCGGCCGGCCCATCAGGCCGGAGGCCGCCAGAGGCACAATGCCGCTCCCCGGCAGAACGCGGCGGCCAGGAGCCGTGTCACCCCAGCGCAGGGCATCGCCGGGTGAAACCCGCGAGACGGCGTACCCGGTGGCAAGCGCTGCAGGCAGGTAGACCAGGAAGCCTGTCACAAGCACCAGTCCCACCGTTCCGGGCGCAGCCTTGCCATAGACCGCGGCCAGCGCCGCCAGCAGGCCAGCCGCCAGGGCAAACAGCACCTGCTCGCCCACGGCGACGAACCGGAGCGACTTGCCCGGCCAGCCCAGGGCTGTGGCCACGCCCAGCTCCCTTTGCCGGGCGGTGACTCCCGCCAGGGCCGTGGCTGTCGCGTAGAGCACTGCCACGGCCAAGACCATGGCGATGAAGGCGCTGTAGCCGAATTCAGCCTGCTGCACTGTAGTTACGGCGGCGTTCTTGTGGATCCACTGCTCCTGGAACCAGCCCAGGTCGGGATGTCCGTTGGAGGCAGGTACGTGCACGAGGACATTCATGGGCGATGAACCCATGACCATCTCCGCCACAAGGCCCGTACGCTTTTCGATCTCCTCCGCCACCCGCCGGACGTGGGCCACGGATTCAGGCGTGAAGTGTTCGCTACCCTGGACCTTAACCTGGATGGCGTTGATGGCCCCATCTCCGTTGATCTTGAGCGCGGCGTCGAGCGTGGTCAGGAAGATGGGTGGAGAGGAGAGAAACCCCGCCGGGTTCATGCCACCGGTAACCATACGCGGTGGGTTGAGGGGCTTGCCGCTTGCGTCCAGTACCTGCGTGGCTACCGCGGGGCGATAGGTCATCAGGGGCAGTTGCGAATCGGGATTCTTCACCACATCCAGGCGGGAGGCGTCAAAGGAGCCGAGCAGATCGAAGAACAGCGTCTTGGCGCCCGGCTGCATAGGCGGCGGAGAACTGATGAATGGTCTTACTGCCTCCCCGACGCTCGCCGATATTTGCCTGCCCGCAAGCGGATAGTCCGCCTGAAGCCGTGTGACAAAGTCAGCAGAGGGTGCAGCCGACAGCATGGCGGCAAAAGGCCACCGTTCCCGCTGAGGGCTCTGCGTCTCCTGATATTCGAGAGGTGCCGCGCGTCCCAGGAGTCGGTACATGGGTCTGGCCGAACTAGCCTTCTGCATCTCGCTCACGGCCTGCGCGTACTCTGCGCTACCGGTGGTTCGACGATATATGACGTCCTGCAGTGCGCCGTTCTGGTCTACGCGCGTGACGCTGGCTTCGAAGGTGAACCCTTCAAAAGCGTGCTGGTTCATGAGGACGGGGATGCTGAGGAATGCCCCTGTGGGGTCAAGGGAAGACACGGAATCTGTGGGTTCAAAATACCGCCCGCTTGTGAGCGCCCCCGGGAGTCCGGTAAGCTCAGCCTCGGAATCTGGGTCGATGCCCACCACCAGCGTTGGCACACTGGCATCAAAGCTCACGAGATGTTCGGAGTCCAGGACCCACAGACCAGGGGGAGTCCAACTGGGCGGTCCACCCTTTCGGTTCCTGACGCCAACCATGTCATGGTACTGATCTGCTGGGGTGTCGCCGCACCGCTGGCGCTAACCGTGCTGGTCAAGCGGTAGACTCCGGGCTCCAGATCCTGAAGGCCCGGCTCCGCTGGATCGGTCAAGACCCTGGACCAGTCTCGCGGGAATGGGAACTTGGGGCCGACGCTCACGTAGCCCACTACGGCGAGAGGTCCGGCCAGCGCTACACCGTCGGTCTCCCGAACCCTCTCCAACTGCCCTAGAGTGATGCCCGGCGGAAGGCTCGCAAGCACGTTCGGCTCTGTTACATCAGGCAAATCCTCTGAACCCGACAGCGGTGTATGCACCAGGATGTCGTACGGCGCCCGCCACGTCTGTTCATACGTCCTGGTCACTGTACCCGTGACCGAGTCGGTTAACTGGGACATCACCGACAGGCCTGCGCCTAGCACGACGACCCCCAGCAAGGCCAACGTCAGGCGATCACGCCGACCTGACCAGAACCTCCAGCGCACCGGCCTCACTCCCGTGTCAACGGTTGTGTATCATCATGACCTGCTCACCATAGGCAGTCAAGACCAGGGCGCTATTACTTGGACGGTGGGGCTCCGTAGCTTGAAACCCACCCAATCGGAAGATAACCCGCCGCGTGCGTTGTTGCTGACGATGAAGGTTAAAGACAAGTCTGCCAGATCACTAAGGTGTTGGAGCACTTGACTAAGAACATGCTCGCAGACTACGAGGGTGTCCCCGCTGGACTTTGCCACATGGGTGGCAAGCTTGAGCAGGCCAACCTGCTCTCGGAGCGAAACTGATCGAGACAAACGTACGGTGCGCAACAGGCGCCTGACTGTCTGGCTGGTCTCCCGGGGTTGGTCACTGCCGATTAGCACATTCACAGACACTCCGAGATTCGCTGCAATGATGGCCAGGGCTTTCTCTGATGGTATGAAACGTCCGTGCTCCAACGACGAGATATAAGAACGGCTCAATCCATTGCCAGCTACGTCTGCCTGCGTCATGCCTCGCTGGAAGCGTAAGGCTCGGATCCTTTCCCCTATGTCCACGGTCGTCCCCTCCAGCCACGCATCGCAGTTCCCAAGATTGGCTGGCACGCATTTCTTTTGTTGGGTATCTGTTCTAAACATGTATGAAAAATCCTCCGCCGCGAGGACGATCGCTTCGGCTGCTGCTTTACCTTGGGGCCTCCCGGTGGTTAGTGAGGCGGCGGCAGCACTGGCTTCTGCCGCTCCTTCCCTGTCCGCATGCCTTGATCCACAGGAAACCAGGGGTTGCACCTGGTAGCGACTGCGTTATAATACTTGAATAACGGCTCAAGTATTTGAGGTGACATCATGACCAGTCCGCAGGCGTCTGACCTGTGCGAGGTCCGCCATATCCACTCCGACCGGCTGGAGCGCGTGGGCACGCAGCTGGAGGGAATCCGGGAGCTGGCGGAACTGTTCAAAATTCTGGCTGACGAGACTCGACTGAAGCTGGTTTATGCACTGTCGCAGGAGGAACTCTGCGTCTGCGATCTGGCGGCCCTGACCGGCATGACCGTCTCCAACACCTCGCACCATCTGCGGCTGCTGCGCGCCCACCGTCTGGTCAAGTCGCGCAAGCAGGGGCGGATGGTCTTTTATTCTCTGGACGATGGCCACATGGTCGGCCTGGTGACCCTGGGCATGGACCACATGAAGGAGGCTGCGCGTGGATGAGCGCTGAGGACAGCACAGCACTGGCGGTCTCCCTGGACTACCGGTTGGAGGGGCTGGACTGTGCGGACTGCGCCCAGCGGCTGGAGCGGCAGATTCAGCGGCTGCCCGGCGTGGAGCAGGCCCAGGTGAACTATGGCGCCGGCCGTCTGACGGTGACCGGGGCGGCACTGGAGAGCAGCGCCATCGAGCAGGCGGTCGCCCGAGCCGGCTACGCCGCCATCCCGGAAGGGGACACCGGTCCCGCCGTCCCCGGGCGCGACGCCCAGGGGCAGTCGCGGCGGAGTCTCACCCGGTCCTTCTGGCTGGCGCGTCCCAACGGCCGCGCGGCTGCGATGTCGCTGGCCTTCGCCGCGGCCGGCATGGCCGCGTCCCGCCTGGGCGCGTCGCCTGCCGCCTTCATTGCCCTGTTTATCACCTCCATTGTCACAGGCGGCTACCTTATTGCCCGATCCGCCTACCGCTCCCTGCTCCAGGGCGTCATGGACATGGACGTTCTGACCATCGTTGCGGCCATTGGCGCCGGCGTGCTGGGGCAGTGGGAGGAAGGGGCGGCGGTGGTCGCGCTGTTTGCCCTGGGCAACGCCCTGGAGTCGCTGTCCATGGAGAAGGCGCGCGGTTCCGTTCGGTCCCTGCTGGAAGAGGCCCCCGACGAGGCCCTGGTCATCACCCCCGTCGGCCTGGAGCGCAGGCCCACCCGCCAGGTGGCCGTGGGCGACGTCTGCCTGGTGCGGCCGGGCCAGCGGTTGCCTGTGGACGGCGTGGTGCTGGCGGGGCGCTCGGCCGTCAATGAGGCTTCCGTCACCGGGGAGGCTGTTCCCGCGGACAAGGAGCCGGGCAGTCAGGTGTACGCCGGCACCATCAACACCTTTGGCGCTCTGGAGGTCCGGACCGCGCGCGCCGCGGGTGACAGCACGCTGGCCCGCATCGTTCGGCTGGTGGAGCAGTCGCAGGCGGCCAGGGCCCCGTCGGAACGGTTCGTGTCCCGCTTCGCGCGCGTGTACACCCCGGTGGTCATCGCCCTGGCGGCCGCGCTGGCTATTGTGCCACCGCTGTTCGTGGGGCACTTTACCACCTGGTTCTACCGGGCGCTGGGTCTGCTGATCGTTGCCTGCCCCTGCGCCCTGGTCCTGTCCACGCCGGTGACGGTGGTGTCCGCGCTGGGCAACGCGGCGCGCCACGGCGTTCTCATCAAGGGAGGCGCCCATCTGGAACGCCTGGGACAGGTGACGCACTTGGCGCTGGACAAGACGGGAACGCTCACCCGCGGTCAGCCGGAGGTCGTCAGGGTGGTGGCCGCCCCCGGCTGGACGAGCCGTGAGGTCCTGGCCCTGGGCGCATCGCTGGAACATCCCTCGGAGCACCCGTTGGCCCGGGCGGTGCTGGCCGCGGCTCAGGCGGAGAATCTGGCTCTGCAGCCGGTGGAGGGCTTTGAAGCCCTGCCCGGCAAGGGGGCTGTGGGCCGACTGGAGGGCCGGCTCTGCCGCATCGGCAGTCCCGCCTTTCAGGTTGAGGCCCTGGGGATGGCGCGGCTTCCCGCTCTCAGCGCGGAGGCGGATCAGCTGGAGAGCCAGGGTATGACCGTGCTGGTTCTGTCCCGTGACGCAGAGATAGTGGGCCTTCTGGCGCTGGCCGACCAGCTGCGGCCGGAAGCCCGGGGGCTGTTGGACAGCCTGCACCGGGCCGGCATGACGCAGCTGGTGCTGCTGACGGGAGACACGCGGCAGGCGGCGGACCTGGCTGCGCGCCAGGCGGGTCTGGACCGGGTGCAGGCGCGTCTTCTGCCCGAAGACAAGGCCAGAGCGGTGGAGGCCCTGCGCCAGGAGGGCGTGGTGGCCATGGTGGGGGACGGCATCAACGATGCCCCCGCGCTGGCGGCTGCGGACGTCGGCATCGCCATGGGCGGCGCCGGCAGCGACACAGCTTTGGAAGTGGCGGACGTGGTGCTGATGGGCGACGACCTGAGGCACCTGCCCTATGCGGTTCGACTGGGGCGCCTGGCCCTGGCCGTCATCCGCCAGAATGTGGCCATTGCGCTGGGCATCAAACTGCTAGCCCTGCTCATGATCATCCCCGGCTGGCTGAACCTGTGGATGGCGGTGTTTGCCGACAGCGGCGCCTCCCTGATTGTGATTGCCAATGGCATGCGACTGCTGGCCGTGAAGGACCAGCCGGTGCGGGCGGCCTGACGCGTACCCAGTCGTCGGGCTGGGGCAAGCGAAGCGCGCCAATTCTCTGTTTGGAGGCTTCTCATGTCGACCCTTGCGGATGGGGCCGGGCCCGCCGGTGGTGTTCGGCCGGACACGCCCGCCCTGTTTCAGCTTCGCGGCGTCAGCCGCCGCCGTCCCGACGCCGCCGGACGGCCCGTGCCCATTCTGGACCACGTCGACCTTGACCTGGTCGGCGGCCTGATCACCACGCTGGTGGGGCCCTCCGGGGCGGGCAAGAGCAGCCTGCTTCACCTGCTCAACCGCCTGGACGAGCCGGACGAGGGCAGCATCCACTACCAGGGGCGCGACCTGCGCCAGTGGGACGTGGTGGAACTGCGCCGTTCCGTGGGCCTGGTGCTGCAGGCGCCGGTCATGCTGCCCGGCACCGTGGAGCAGAACGTGGCGGCCGGCCCCCGCCTGCGGGGGGAGTCCCTGCCGCGGGAGAGGGCGGAGGAACTGGTGAGGCTTGTGGGATTGGATCCGGCGCTCCTGGAGCGCCGCGCCGCCGACCTGTCGGGGGGAGAGCAGCAGCGCGTATCGCTGGCCCGCACCCTGGCCAACCAGCCCAGGGTGCTGCTGCTGGACGAGGTCACCGCCTCCCTGGACCCCGGCTCCGCCCGGGACGTGGAGGACCTGATCGTGGACCTGACCGGCCGCCTCTCGCTGACGGCGGTCTGGATCACGCACAATCTCGCGCAGGCGGAGCGCTGCGGCCAGCGGCTGGTGCTGCTGGTGCGCGGTCGCGTGGCGGAAGAGGCGTCCGCGCGGGACTTTTTCAGCGGCCCGTCCACCAAGGAGGGCCGCCGTTTCCTGGAGTCGGGCAAGGAGGTCCATCCATGAGCTGGCTCACCCTGTCGATGACCCTGGCATTCACAGCGCTGGCCATGGCAGCCTCGTACTGGCAGCGCCTGGCTTTGGAGCGGGACATCCTTATCGGCACCGTGCGAGCGGCGGCGCAGTTGTTGGCCGTCGGCTACATCCTCCAGTTCGTCTTCAGCGCCCAGTCGCCGGCCTTTACCGTCCTGATGGTGGCGGTGATGATTGCTGTGGCCACGCAGAACGCCTCGCGGCGAGGCAAGGGGCTGCCCGGGGTGCAGTGGCGCGTGCTGGCGGCCCTGACGCTGGCAGAGGTCGTCACCATTGGCCTCATGCTCCTCATTCGCGTCATCCAGCCCACGCCGCAATATGTGCTCTCCATCAGCGGCATGATTGTGGGCAACGCCATGGTGGTGGCCGGCCTGCTGCTCAACCGGCTGCAGGGCGAGGTGGACGCGCGGCGGGACGAACTGCGGGTGCTGCTCTCCCTGGGGGCCACGCCGCGGCAGGCCATTCAGAACCAGCTCCGGGCCGCCGTGCGGGCCTGCATGATTCCGTCGGTGGACAGCCTCAAGACGGTGGGCCTGGTCCAGCTTCCGGGCATGATGACCGGGCAGATCCTGGCCGGTGCCAGTCCCATCCTGGCGGTTCGCTACCAGATTCTGATCATGTTCTCCCTGACGTCGGCGGCCGCGCTTTGCAGCATTGCGCTGGGTCTCCTCACCTACCGCCTCTACTTCAACCAGGCATACCAGCTGGTGCGCTAGTTCGCGACCGTCCGACTCACAGGCACCGCCGCCGCGGCAGAGGGCGCTGACATCCCGTCAGCGCCCTCTCTTCGCTGCCGGGGCCTGCGACCGCGGGTGCGGTGATGGGGGATGGTCGCCGGGGCGCGGCATGGGGGATTGCCCGAACCCGGCGGTCATAGCCTGCCGGACAGACCCGGAGGGGTTTAGCAACTAAAATCTATACTATCCCGGGGGACGCCACGGCCACGTGCACCGCGGCCCTGGGGAAAAAGATCGTCAAATGGAGAGAGTATGACCAGCATCATGGGAATCACGACAGGCGGAATCAGAGGGAGGCGACCCGTTGGATAACTTGCTGGCCGCCCGCTTTCAGATGGGCTTCTCACTGGGGTTTCACATGATCTTTGCCGCCCTGGGGGTGGGCATGCCTCTGCTCATGCTCATTGCCGAGGGCCTGTGGTTGCGGACGCGGCAGTCCCATTACCTGCAGCTGGCAAAAACCTGGGCCAAGGCCACGGGCCTCACCTTCGCCGTTGGGGCTGTCAGCGGCACCGCCCTGTCCTTTGAGCTGGGACTGTTGTGGCCGGGCTTCATGGGCTTCGCCGGAACCGCAGTCGGCCCGGCGTTTACCGCCGAGGGATTCGCTTTCTTCGTTGAGGCCATCTTCATTGGCCTCTACCTCTACGGTTGGAAACGCCTTTCGCCCCTGGCCCACTGGCTGACTGGCATCCCGGTGGCCGTGGCCGGCGCGGCCTCCAGCGTTTTGGTGGTGGCCGCCAACGCCTGGATGCAGAATCCGCTTGGCGCGGACCTGCTGCGGACCAACCCGGCCGCGGCGGACCCGGCCGCCATCCTCTTCGGCAACCCCGCCTGGCCGTTGATGGCCATTCACTCCACGCTCTCCACCTACGCCGCCACGGCCTTTGCCGTGGCCGGGGTCTACGCCTGGAGCGCACTGCGCGGCAAGAGGGATGCTCTGCGCCGAAGCGCGCTGCGCATTGCGCTGGTGGTGGGCGTGGTGTCCGCAGCGCTCATGCCCATCACCGGCGACCGCAGCGCCAAGTACGCGGCTCGAACGCAGCCGGCCAAGCTGGCGGCGATGGAGGCCCAGTTCCGGACGGAGAAGAGGGCGCCCCTGCGCATCGGCGGCTGGCCCAATCCGGAGACGGGCGTGGTGCGCTACGCCATCGATCTGCCCGGGGGCCTGAGCTTCCTGGCATTCGGCAATTTCAACGCGGAGGTGAAGGGACTGGACGAGTTTCCGCGGGAGGAGTGGCCCAACGTCCCGGTCACCCACGTCTCCTTTCAGTTGATGGTGGCGTCCGGGATGCTGATGCTCCTGGCGGCCGCCGGGTACTGGTACGTCGTCTGGAGGCGGCGCGGCGGTGAGCTGGAGAACAGCCTGCTGCTGCGCGTCCTCATTGGCGCCTCGCCTCTGGGTTTCGTGGCTCTGGAGACGGGCTGGATGGTCACCGAAATTGGACGCCAGCCCTGGATCCTGTACGGTGTGATGCGAACGGCCGAGGCGGTGACGCCCGCCCCGGGCGTGGTCGGGACGATGGTCGGCTTCGTTCTGCTTTACCTGCTGCTGGGCCTGACGCTGGTGTGGCTGCTGCGGCGCCTGAGCCACCAGGACGCCGGGCAGGAGGCCTACGGGGAGGTGGCGGCGCCGTGAATGCCGTGCTCCACGCGCTGCGCCCGGACCCGGCGGCTGTGCCCTCCGGCCCGGAGCTGTACCTGGCCACCTGGATGGTCGTGGCCCTGACCGCCTACGCCTTCCTGGGTGCGGCGGACTTTGGCGGCGGCCTGTGGGACCTGCTGGCTACCGGCCCGCGGGCCGGCGAACGGCGCCGACTGATTGCCCGGGCCATGGGACCCGTCTGGGAGGCCAACCACGTCTGGCTGATCTTTGCCGTGGTGCTGCTCTTCTCGGGCTTTCCCACAGTGTTCTCGACGCTCAGCATCGCCCTGTTCATGCCTCTGCACCTGGTGCTGCTGGGCATCGTGCTCCGCGGCGCCGCCTTCGTCTTTCGCTCCTACGGCCCGCCTCAGTCGGCGGTGAGCCGCGTCTGGGCCAGCGTCTTCGGCGCGGCCAGCATTGTCACGCCCTTCCTCCTTGGCGTGAGCCTGGGCGCCGTCTCCTCCGGCGTGATCCGGGTGGTGAACGGCCAGGTGCAGGCGAACCTGGCCCGGGCCATGCTCAGCCCCTTCTCGCTGGTGGTCGGCCTCCTGACGCTGATGCTGGGCGCCTACCTTGCAGCCGTCTACCTCACCCTGGAGGGCGAGGGGCAGGTGCGCGAGGACTTCCGGCGGCGCGCCCTGGCGGCCGGCCTTGCCGTGGCGGCGCTGGCGGCGGCGCTTCTGCCCCTGATGCAGAGCACCGTGCCCTGGCTGGCGGCCAACCTGCTGCACCCGCGCAGCCTGCCGCTCCTGGCGGCGGGGGCGCTTGCCGCGGCCGTGTCCTTCTGGGCTCTCTGGACGCAGCGCTTTTACCTGGCCCGGTTCACGGCCGTGGCCGAGGTCATCACCCTGTTCTGGGGCTGGAGCCTGGCGCAGTTCCCTTACCTGGTCTACCCGGACCTGACCCTGCTCAACGCCGCCGCCCCGCCCCACGTGCTGGAGTTCCTGCTCCGAATCGTCCCCTGGGGGCTGGCGGTACTCCTGCCGTCCCTCGCCCTCCTGTTCTACGTGTTCAAGGGCGAGAACCCGGCGGTGCCCCGGGGATAGCGGAACGCACAGACGCCCCGCCCTTGAGTCAAGGGCGGGGCGTCCGTCTTGAGTTTGGCCATTTTTCGCTTTGTTAAAGCGTAGTGTGCCACAGGACTCTTGCAATTGGACTCTTAATGTGGTATGCTTTTCCTAAGGAGGAGGAGCATGTCATGCCACGTCTTGCC
>JBLNCQ010000162.1:0-17647 GCA_050260815.1 Bacillota bacterium | reverse complement strand
CGGGCCCAGCATGATGGTGCCGCGCGCCGCCAGACGGGCCTTGAGCGAACGGCAGGCGACACTGCGGGCCAGCACCCGGCTCTTGGTCTGGTCATACAGGATGTTGGGGAGAGGGAAGGGTCCGCGCTGCCAGGCGCCGTGTGGTCGCAAGGCGCGGAATCCATACACCACGCCCCGCTTCCAGTCCACGTCCCGGGGAGCGAAGGCGTAGGTCAGCAGGCCCATGCGGGATCCCAGATAGGTCATCTCACGGTAGTGGGGTTTCGGTGCGTTGTGGGAGATCCGCTCCATGGTCAGGATACCGATCACTGGACCTCGTGTGGCCACGCTTGTCACCGTTCCTTTGTGTTTCGGCCCGGCCCTGCATCACGCCGGCGTAGATCGTCCCGGCCTCCGTGCTCACCCGGTCCCAGTTGAAGTAGTCTTCAATCAACCGCCGGCCATTTCGACCCCACTGCTGCGCCGCCTCCGGGTAGTCCAGCAGCCGGCAGACGGCGGCAGCAATGGCCTCCGGTGCGCGGTAGTTCCTTACCAGCAGCCCTGTCTCGCCGTCCTTCACCGCCTCGGGGATGCCCCAGGCGCCGGAGGCGACCACAGGCAAGCCGGTGGCCATCGCCTCCAGGTTTACCAGCCCCAGGGCCTCGGGCTCCTGGGAGGGACACACCAGGCAGTCCGCCGCCCAGTAGACGCCTGGCAGGCTCTGATGGCGCACGGCCCCCAGGGCCCTGACACGCCGCCCCAGGGGGCGGGCAAGGACCGCCAGGCGCCTGTGATAGGGGTGGCCACGGCCGGCCCAGGTCCCGCCGGCGACCACCAGCCGGGCCCGGGGATGGCGCCGGAGAACCAGCGCCATGGCCTGAAGCAGCACATCTACTCCCTTGCGCGGAATGACGCGCCCCACGTACAGCACCACCGGGCTCTTGGCGGCTCCCCAGCGGGCCCGCAGCCGCCTCCGGACCTCCTGCCCCGCTTCCGACCAGCGCGGGCTAAATCGGTCACTGTCGGCACCCGGATGCAGGACATACGAGCACGGCGCCACTTCCGGGAAGCGCCGCCGCAGCACCCCGTGGACATACCGGCTGTTCACCACAACCGCGTCGGCACAGTGCAGGGCCCGGCGTACCGCCGCGGTGGGCGGCATGAAGTTCATGGAGTGAAGGTTCAGGACCAGCGCTCCGCCGATGTGCGGCCGCAGCACCGGCAGGAACAGCGGCCGGTTCTCCACCTGGCAGAGGTCCGCGTGCAGTCCGCGCAGGACTCCCGCCACGCGGCGCGCGTATGCCCCTGCGGACCCCGGGCGGATGCGGACGTGCCGCACGCCGTCCCTGACCTCCCGCTGCGGCAGTCCCGGCGCGCCGCGGCTGATGACCGTGACCTGATGATTGTTGGCCAGGTGGCGGGCCAGGTGCCAGACATAAATCTCGACGGAATTGCCGCCGGCCGGAGGCACCGGGTAGGCCTCGGGGGCAACCAACGCAATGTGCACGGGCTTCCTCCTGCGTGAGGACGCCGCCCCCGGCTGGGGCGGCGGGCGGCTTCTGCAACATAATATCCAGACTTCCTGGCTACGGTGACTGGCAGGGGATGTCCCGGTTTTTGGCGAAAAGCAGGTGTCAATGCCCATAACTAAATGGAATTGCGGTCATGGCAACATGGAATTGGGTCCGACAGATTTCCATGTAGAATGAAGGTAGGACCCAAGCTATAATGAAAGTGAATGATTTCCTTAGCGTGCCGGACCCTGGTTCGCCGGGGGTGAGGCGTGCCCCGTCGCCAGAGCCCGCCTGGCTTGGGCAAGACTAGTTCAAAGCGGCGTCGCGCCGGTGGTTTCGTTGACCGTTCCCGGGGGGTTTGGATATAATGAAGGTTGGTCTTTTTCGGCCGGAGCAGGATACCGAAGAGGGGGGAGAGAGACTATGGTCAGTCAGTCCTATGTTGACGTAGGCATGTTTGCAATTATCGCCGCCGGTTTCGTCGTCGTGAGCATGTGGCTGAACCGCGTCGTCGCGCCGTTCCATCCGGATCGCGCCAAGCTGGAGACCTATGAGTGCGGCGAGGATCCGCTCATGGATGCCCAGATCAACTTCAATATCCGGTACTACGTGTTCGCCCTGACCTTCTTCGTCTTTGACGTCGAGGCCATCTTTATGTACCCCTGGGCGGTCAACTTCCGTGCCTTCGGCAGCAGCACACTCTTTGTCATCATTGAGATGTTCATCTTCCTGGTGATTCTCGCCCTGGGCCTCGCCTACGCCTGGAGAAAGAAGGTGCTGCAGTGGGTGTGATCTTCGAGTCCGATGCGGTGCCTGGCATCATTACCACCAGCCTGTCAAAGGTTGTTAACTGGAGTCGCAAGTCCTCGCTCTGGTACATGCTCTTCGGCATCGCCTGCTGCGCCATCGAGATGATGGGCGCTGGCGCCGCCCGTTATGACCTGGACCGCTTCGGCGCCATCTTCCGAGCCTCCCCTCGTCAGTCGGACCTGATGATCGTGGCGGGCACGGTCAACGAGAAGATGGCTCCCCGCGTGCGGCAGCTCTGGGAGCAGATGTCCGAGCCCCGCTACGTGATCGCCATGGGTGCCTGCGCCACCAACGGCGGCCCCTACTGGGACGCCTATAACGTGGTGCAGGGTGTGGACAAGATTGTCCCGGTGGACATTTACGTCCCGGGCTGCCCGCCCCGCCCCGAGGCTCTCATGTACGGCATCTTGAAGCTGCAGGAGCGCATAGAGAAGGAAGGCCTCGGTCTCCCGCAGCGGAAGGGGAAGTAGACGGATGGCACTGGTTGAACAGATCGCGGCCGAATTCCCCGGTGCTCAGGTGACGGAGTCGCCGTTCGGTGAGACGCTGGTGACGGTCACGCGTGAGGACTACAAGAAGTTTTGCCGTTACGTCAAGGAGGACCTGGGCTTCGCCTATCCCTCCGACCTGACGGGAACGGACCGCCGGGAGTACCTGGAGGTGGTCCTTCACCTGTTCAGGATGGAGCCCCACGGCCCCCGCCTGACGGTCAAGGTGCGCGTGGACCGGCAGAATCCCAAGGTCGAGTCGGTAACGGACCTCTGGCCCGGCGTGGACTGGCACGAGCGCGAGACCATGGACATGTTCGGCATTGACTTCGAGGGCCACCCTGATCTCCGGCGCATCCTGCTGCCGGAGAACTGGCAGGGCGGCCATCCGCTGTTGAAGGACTTTGAGGACAAGCGTCCGGAGCGCCCGCGGCTGGTTCGCGGCGACAGGTGAGGTGAGACAATGGCGCTGACACAGGAACGCGAAATCACTGTCAACATGGGACCCCAGCACCCCAGTACGCACGGGGTGCTGCGCATGGTTGTCAAGCTGGACGGCGAGACCGTCGTCCAGGCCAAGCCCGACATCGGGTACCTGCACCGCTGTTTCGAGAAACTATCGGAGCAGAAGACCTACACCCAGGTCATCACCTTTACCGACCGCACGGACTACCTGTCCGCCATGACCAACGAGTGGGCCTTTGTCCTGGGTATTGAGAAGCTGCTGGGCATCGAGGTTCCGGAGCGCGCCGAGTACATGCGGGTCATTGTGGCCGAGTTGCAGCGCATTGCCAGCCACCTGATCTGGTTCGGCACATTCTCTCTGGACCTCGGCGCAGCCACGCCTTTCATCTATGCCTTCCGTGAACGTGAAAGGATCTACGACCTGTTTGAGAGCATCTCTGGCGGCCGTCTCCTCTACAACTACTTCCGGATCGGCGGATTGCGCAATGACTTCCCGCCCGGATGGAAGGAGAAGGTCCTGGAGTTTCTGGACTTCCTGGACAAGAAGGCCCTGCCGGAGTACCACAAACTCTTTACCGGCAACCGCATCGTCGAGGTGCGGACGCAGGGCGTGGGCGTGCTGAAACCGGAAACGGCCATTGCCTACGGCGCTTCCGGGCCGGTTCTGCGCGGTTCCGGCGTGGACTGGGACCTGCGGCGCGACATGCCTTACGGGTACTACCACAAGTTCGACTGGCAGGTCGTCACGGAACAGGGCGGCGACGTCTTCTCCCGCTACATGGTGCGCATGCGCGAGATCGAGCAGTCTTCCAGGATTGTCCGCCAGGCCCTGCAGGCCCTGCCCGACGGCGACTATTTGGGCAAGGTGCCCAAGGTCCTCAAACCGCCGAAGGACGCCGAAATCTATGTTCGGCATGAAGGCTCACGTGGTGAGGTAGGTGTCTACCTCATCAGCGACGGCACGCCCAGTCCGTATCGGTGCCACTGGCGTTCGCCGGCCTTCGTGCACCTGCAGCTTGTTGAGCCGATGGCCATCGGCTGGAAGATCGCAGACCTGGTGGCCATTCTGGGTTCCATCGACATCGTCCTGGGGGAGGTGGACCGTTAACGTGTCGCCTATCGTCGCCTCCATTATCAAGGGCACCGTTGCCCTGGTTTGGGTGATCTTGAACGCGCTCTTCCTGGTGTGGTACGAACGCAAGGTCGCGGCCTGGATTCAGAACCGCATGGGACCCATGCGGGTAGGCCGCTGGGGCTGGGCGCAGACCATCGCCGACGGCATCAAGTGTCTGATGAAGGAAGACATCATCCCCCTGGCCGCCGACAAGCCGCTGTTCGTCATCGCCCCCATCGTCTCCGTGGCCTCGGCGGTCCTGATCTGGATCGTGATCCCCTTCGGCCCCGGCAAGGGCGGCATCTTCTCCGACCTGCCCATCGGCATCATCTTCATCGCCGCGGTCACCTCGCTGTCCATCATCTCCGTCTTCATGTCCGGCTGGGGCAGCAACAACAAGTACGCGTTGTTCGGGGCCATGCGCGGCGCGGCTCAGATGATCTCCTACGAGGTCGCCTTGGTCATGTCCATCCTGGGCGTGGTCATGCTGGCCGGATCGCTCTCCCTGCAGGACATCATCACCCGGCAGACGGAGGCGGGCATTCTGGGCTGGTACATCTTCCGCCAGCCGGTGGCCTTCGTCATCTACCTGATAGCAGCTCTGGCCGAGCTTAACCGCGCCCCCTTCGACCTGATGGAGGCCGAGTCTGAGCTGGTCTCCGGCTACCACACGGAATACTCCGGCATTCGCTGGCTGCTGTTCATGCTGGCGGAGTACGGCCACATGCTGGCCTGGTCGGCCATCGCCGCCTCGCTCTTCCTGGGCGGCTGGACCGGTCCCGGCCTGGGCGCCCTGGCCGGTTGGATTCCAGCGCTGGACGTGTTCAACTACGGCATCTGGCCCTACGTCACCGGATTCTTCTGGTTCGTCTTCAAGACCTACCTGTTCATCTTCCTGGCCATGTGGCTGCGGTGGACCCTGCCCCGTGTCCGCATTGACCAGCTGATGGACCTTGGCTGGAAGTTCCTGCTCCCCGTCTCCCTCGTCAACATCGCCGTCACGGCAGTTCTGGCGAACGTATGGGGGTGGTACGCGCAATGAGTTATCTGGGCGAAGCATTCAAGGCCGGCAAGTCCATCCTCGAGGGCATGGGCGTGACCATCAAAGAACTCTTCCAGGACCCCGTCACGCTGCAGTATCCGGATGAGAAGCCGGACATGCCCGGCTGGTCCCGGGCCGTGCCGCTGCAGAAGACGGACCTCTCCACGGGCGCGTATAAGTGCACGTCCTGCGGTCTTTGTGAGCAGGCGTGCCCTGTGGACGTCATCCACATTGAATCGCATCAGGACCCCGTCACCAAGAAGAAGTTCATCGACGTTTATGAGATCGACATGTCCCGCTGCATGCTCTGCAACCTCTGCGTCGAGGCGTGCCCTTTCGACGCTCTGGTCATGGGCAACGACTTCGAGCAGGCGGAAGACAACACCGGCGACCTGGTCTATGACTTCAAGCGCCTCTTGCGCCTGGGCCTGGCCTACTCCAAGCCGGAAGAGCAGGCAGTCCGCAGCAACAACGTGGGCGGGGCGGTGCCCGAGTGGATCTTCGCCGAAAAGACCGGCGCCGACCTGGACGACATGCCGAAGGGCGTGGAATTGGGCGAGCTGTGCTGCTTCGAGGTGGAGTACCAGCGCAAGCAGGAGGCCGCCAAGGCTGCCGCTGCGGCCAAGGCCGCTGAGGGCGCTGCGAAGCCGGCAGAGGCCGCAGCTGCCCCCGCGTCCAAGGTACAGGTCACCAACGTGGAAAAGGCGGCCAATGAGGCCCGGCCCAGCCTGACGGCTGACTCCAAGCCGCACGTCAACCCCCAGTTCCCCTCCGGTGAACAGGGACAGCAGGTCCTGAACACCGCCGCCCGTCCCATTCCGGACGCGGACGACCCGGAGAAGAAGGAACGCCCCGAGCCGCTCACCCGGCCGGCCACTGAGGCCGCCCAGAATACGGACGGCGTCTGGCCGGACGGAACCAAGCCCGGTGAGGGAGAGGGGGCCAAACATTGAACCCGCAGGTTCTGCTGTTTCTGGTGCTGGCGGCGGTGGCGGCGGTGTCTGCCGTGCGCGTGGTCACAACGGAGCTGATCACCCACGCTGCGCTGTTCCTGGCGCTGGCCTTTGTGGCCATTGCCGGGATCTTCCTGCAGCTTCAGGCCGACTTTCTGGCCGCAGCGCAGGTTCTCATCTACGCCGGCGCCATTACCACCATGATCATCTTTGCCATCATGCTTTCAGACATTCACGAAATCAAGCCCGCCGACCACGAAGACCCCTTCCCGGTTCGGTTTCGCCGCCGCTGGGCCTCGCGGCAGTGGGGCTACTTCCCGGTGCTGCTGGCCCTTCTCTTCGCCGGCAGCATGTTCTGGCTCTATCGGGGCACAGGTTTCGCTCTGAGCTCAGAGGCTGTCACCGGCTCCACCACGGTGGAACTGGGCCTACAGCTGTTCAACGAGTACGCAGTGCCCTTTGAAATTGCTTCCGTTCTGCTGCTTGTGGCCATGATCGGGGCTATCATCCTGACGGCAAAGGAGGTCAGGTGATGGCCATTCCCATCCTCTACCCGCTAACTCTGGCGGCGTTCCTCTTCGGGGTGGGTCTCTACGGCGCGCTCACCAAGACCAACGCCATCCGCATCCTGATGTCCATTGAACTCATGCTGAATGCGGTCAACATCAACCTTGTTACGTTCTCACGCTACATCACCCCCAACAACTACCGGGGGCAGATCCTGACGGTCTTTGTCATGACCGTGGCGGCCGCGGAGGCGGCCGTGGGCCTGGCCATCATCCTGGTGCTGGGTCGCAACCGCAACCTTGTGGACATCGACAAGATTACCCTGCTCAAGGGCTAGAGGGAGGTCCGTAGCTTGATTCAACTCACGTGGCTTGTGGCGGTCCTCCCCATCGTCAGCTTCTTGCTGATTGTGGCCCTGGAGCGACGCCTGGGCGACAAGACCGCCTACTTCGGCATCGCTGCGCTGCTGGCCGCCTTCGTTCTGTCGGCGGGCATCTTCGTGGAAGTGCTGGGTGGGGCGACCTACCACAAGGAGTTCACCTGGGTCATCTCCGGCGCCCGGGAGATACCGCTGGGAATCCAGCTGGATCACCTGTCGGCCACCCTGCTGGCCGCGGTGACCCTGGTATCGTCCATGATCCACATCTACTCCCTGGGCTACATGCACGGCGACCAGCGCGTCCCCCGCTACTACGCGGTGCTGTCGCTGTTCACCGCCGGCATGCTGGGGCTGATTATCGCCGACAACTACTTCATCCTCCTGGTTTCGTGGGAGATCATGGGCCTCTGTTCCTACCTGCTGATCGGTCACTGGTATGAGCAGAAGGGGCCGCAGGAAGCCGCCATGAAGGCTTTCCTGACCACCCGCATCGGCGACGTCGCCCTGATGGTGGGCATCTGGCTTTTCTTCACCTACACCGGCAGCTTGAAGTTCGGTGAGATCGGCGAGATGATCAGGGCTGGTCATGTGCCGGCAGCGGCCGCGCTGGTGGGTGCCCTGCTCATCTTCGGCGGCGCCGTGGGCAAGTCGGCGCAGTTCCCGCTGCACGTCTGGCTGCCCGACGCCATGGCGGGCCCCACGCCGGCTTCGGCCCTGATCCACGCCGCCACCATGGTGGCCGCCGGCGTCTACCTGGTGGCCCGCAGCTTCCCCATCTTCAGCGCCGCGCCGCCCCAGGCCCTCCTGGTGGTGGCCATGATCGGCGGCTTCACCTCCATCTTTGCCGCGTCCATCGCCACGGTGATGACCGACATCAAGAAGGTCCTCGCCTATTCCACCGTGTCACAGCTGGGTTACATGGTCCTGGCACTGGGCGCGGGCTCCGTGGCGGCCGGCACCTTCCACCTGACCACCCACGCCTTCTTCAAGGCCCTACTCTTCCTGGTCTCCGGCTCGGTGATCCACGCTGTGCACAGCCAGGAGATGCATGAGATGGGCGGCCTGCGCAAGAAGATGCCCATCACCTTCTGGGCCTGGATGATCGGCACCCTCGCCCTGGCGGGCGTGCCGCCCTTCTCCGGCTTCTTCTCCAAGGACGAGGTCCTGCTGGCGGCCGCTAACCTGCCGGCCCGCCTGACGGAGCTGGGGCTGGGCAACCTGGCCTGGTTGGGCGGCCTGGTCCTGTTCTTCGGCATGGCTACTGCGTTCCTCACCGCCTACTACATGACCCGGGCCACGATTCTGACGTTCTTCGGTCAGCCCCGGGACCATCACAAGTATGAGCACGCTCATGAATCCCCGGGCGTGATGGCCTGGCCCCTGATTGTGCTCTCCGTTCCCGCCGCCCTGATCGGCTTCGCGGGCACGACCTGGTTTGGCGAGCACGGCAACTTCTGGGCCGCCTTCGTTGGGGAGCAGGCCCTGGAGTGGGGCGCCGCCGAGCCGCATCACCTCGGGTGGGTCATGCCGCTGGCCATCGCCATGGCCCTGCTGGGCATCCTGGTTGGCTACCTGGTTTACGGTGTCGCCGGCGTGAAGACGCGCCAGGCCGCCATTTCGGCCCTACGTCCGCTCTACACGCTGCTGAAGAACAAGTACTACGTGGACGAACTGTACATGGGCACGGTGGTTGCCGCCACCATGGCCGTCTCCAAGGCCGTGGGCTGGGTGGACCAGAACATCGTTGACCGCATCGTCAACTGGGTTGGCGCGGCCGGTCAATGGTTCGCCGACCTGGCGGGAGCGACCGACCGGTACGTGGTGGACGGAGCCGTCAACGGAACGGCGGCCGCGGCCATGTCCGCCGGCAGGGGACTGCGCCGGCTGCAGACCGGATACGTGCAGTCCTACATGCTCACCATGGCGGCCATGGTAGTCGTCGGCATCATCCTCTTTCAGGTGATTGGAGGTTAAGTCATGAGCCTTCCGCTGCTGTCGCTCTTCATCCTCATCCCTCTGGTCGGCTCGCTGGTCACCGTGTTCCTTCCCAAGAACTCGGTGTCCACCATCAAGTCCTGGGCCACCGTGGTCACCGGTGCCACCCTGGTGCTGGCCGTGGTCTCGCTGTTCCAGTACGGCGGCGCCCCAGTGGACGCCAACGGCATGAAGTTCGCCGAATCCTACAGCTGGATTCCGCACTTCAGCGTTCGCTACTACCTGGGCGTGGACGGGTTCTCCTACCCGATCGTCCTCCTGACCGCCCTGGTGACCTTCCTGGCCACGCTGGCCTCGTACTCCGCGATCCACGAGCGGCAAAAGGAGTACTACGCCTTGCTGCTGCTGCTTGAAGTCGGCATGATGGGCGTGTTCACCTCCCTGGACTACGTGCTGTTCTACGTGTTCTGGGAAGTCGTGCTGCTGCCGATGTACTTCCTGATCGCCATCTGGGGCGGCGCGCGGCGCGAGTACGCCTCCATCAAGTTCTTCATTTACACCCTGGTCGGTTCCGTCATCATGCTGGTCGGCATCCTGGCCCTGTTCTTCGCCACCGGCGCCCAGACCTTCGGCATCATGGAGATTGCCAAGCTGGTGCCGGGGTCCAACCTGGCGCCGGCCACGGCCATGCTGATCTTCCTGGCCCTGTACGCGGGCTTCTCCGTTAAGGTCCCGGCCTTCCCGTTCCACACCTGGCTGCCGGACGCCCACGTTGAGGCGCCGACGCCCATCTCCATGATCCTGGCCGCTGTGCTGCTGAAGATGGGCACGTACGGTCTCATCCGCATCAGCGCCTTCACCCTGCCCGACGCGGCGCGGGCCTTTGCTCCCTGGCTGGTGGCCATTGCCCTGATCAACATCGTCTACGGGGCCCTGGCCGCCATGGCCCAGAAGGACTTCAAGAAGATGGTGGCCTACAGCTCCATCAACCACATGGGCTACTTCCTGCTGGGTCTGGCCGCCGGCACCCCGGAGGCCCTGAACGGCGCCCTGTTCGTCATGGTCTCCCACGGCCTGATCTCGGCCCTGTTCTTCTTCAGCGTGGGCATGACCTACGAGCGCACCCACACCCGCGATATGGCGAAGCTGGGCGGCCTGTTCCTGACGGTGCCGGCAATTGCCACCTTCACCGCCTTCACCGCCTTCGCCAACCTGGGCCTGCCAGGCCTTTCCGGGTTCATCGGCGAGTTCTTCGTCCTGCTGGGTTCCTTCCCGGCCTTCGGCTGGCTGGTCCTGGTGGCCACCATTGGCCTGGTCATCACCGCCGCCTTCCACCTGATCATGATGCGCAAGGTGCTGCAGGGCGAGGCCATGCCCGAGTGGAAGGGCCTCACGGACATCACCGGCCGCGAGGCCTTCATTCTGGCCCCGCTGGTGGTTCTGATCGTCTTCCTGGGCCTGTACCCCGGCCCGCTGTTCTCCGTCTTCAACCCGGCCGTTGAGTCCCTGAGCAAGCTGATCACCCTCGCGGGAGGAATGTAGCGTGAGTTTTGACTACACGCTGCTTCTTCCGGAATTGATTCTGACGGCGCTGGCCCTGGTCGTCCTGGTGGCTGACCTGGGCCTGGCGCCGGGGAAGAAGCAACCGCTGACCTGGATCACCTTTGTGGGGCTCCTGCTGGCCATTGGATTCGTATGGCCCGCCACCCAGACCCCCGCCAGCCAGACCCTGGCCGGCATGGTCTCCTCCGATGGCTTCAGTATCTTCTTCAAGGTGCTTTTCCTCTCGGCCGCCGCCATGATCACCCTGGCCTCCGCCCCCTACCTGCAGCAGAAGCGCTTGCCCGTCGGCGAGTTCTACATCCTGCTGCTGTCGGCCACGCTGGGCATGGTCTTTATGGCCGGCTCCCGCGACCTGATCACCATCTATCTGGGCCTGGAGCTGGCCTCCATTCCCAGCTATGTGATGGCCGGCCTGCTTCGTGAAGACCCCAAGTCCAACGAGGCAGCCATCAAGTACTTCCTGAACGGCGCCATGGCCTCGGCCATTCTGCTGTTCGGTCTCTCGCTGGTTTACGGCCTCACCGGCGAGACCCACCTGGATATCATCGGCAGGGTCCTGAGCGGGGAGATCGCCAACTGGCCCATCGTGGGCGTCGCCCTGGTGTTCCTCATCGCCGGCTTCGGCTTCAAGATGGCGGCCGCGCCGTTCCATCTGTGGACGCCTGACGCCTATGAGGGTTCGCCGACCCTGGTGACCGCCTTCTTCGCCGTGGGCCCCAAGGCGGGCGCCATGGCCGCCGTGCTGCGGGCCTTCACCATCGGCTTTGCGGCCAGCAGCGGCCGGTGGACGGATGCGTTCGCCATCCTGGCCGTGGTTTCGATGTTCTTCGGCAACCTGACCGCCCTGTGGCAGACGAACGTCAAGCGCATGATGGCCTACTCGTCCATCGCCCACATCGGCTACCTCCTGGTGGGCGTGACGGTGGCCACCACGGTGCAGGGCGTGGCCTCCGTGATGTTCTACCTGCTGGCCTATGTGGTGATGACCCTGGGTGCCTTTGCGGTCATCCTGGCGGTGGAAGCCTTCGGTCCGGGCGACCAGGTGGGCAGCTACGCCGGGCTGGCGCAGCGCTCGCCGCTCCTGGCCTGGGGACTGACCCTGTTCTTCGTGTCCATGATCGGCATTCCGCCCACGGGCGGCTTCATGGGCAAGTTCTATCTGTTCGGAGCAGCGGTGCAGAACGGCTACGTCTGGCTGGCCGTCATCATGGCCGTCAACTCGGCCATCAGCGTGGGCTACTATTACGGCATCGTCAAGGAGATGTTCGTGGGCAAGCCGCTGGAGGGCACCGGCATTCAGGCGCCCCCCGGCGTGACCGCCGTGGTGGCCGTCTCCATGCTCGTCACCCTGACCCTGGGCCTCTACGCGTCGCCATTCCTTGACTGGGCGACGGCGGCGGCCGCGCTGCCCCGCTTCTTCTAGGCCTCCAGTAAGGTCGCGAGCCGGCGGCACAAGGCGCCGGTCGGCCCGGAGCCGGAAGGCCGCTCCTCTCAGGGGGCGGCCTTCCGCCACATGTCACGCGTGGCTGCGTGCAGGCCACGGCACGGAGCCTTACCCCGCCCGTTTGTGGGTGCGGGGCGAGGATCCTGCCACGGCGGGCGTGCAGGGAGAGGACAAATGATGGACATCCGTAACGAATGGTATGACGCCGTCTTCGCACGCCGCTCCCGCCGGCAGTTCGACGGCCGGCCCCTGGACCCGGCGCATCTGCGGCGCATCGAGGAGGTCTGCGAGGGGTTTCGCCCCTGGCCGGCCGTCAGGTCCGTCCTGGTAGCGGAGCGGCCCGATGCGATCCTGACGGGGGCCATCGGCTCCTACGGCAAGGTCAAGGGCGCCGCTGCCTATGTGGCGTTCATCGGCGACATGGATTCGCCCACCGTTCAGGAGTCGGTGGGCTACATGGGCGAGGGAGTCATCCTGGAGGCGACCACGCTGGGAGTCGGCACCTGCTGGATCGGCGGCTACTTCAAGCCGGAGGCCGTGGCCGCCCAGGTGGGCACCGGCACCGGTGAACGGGTCCTGGCCGTGACGCCCCTGGGCTACACTCCGGAGGCCTGGACCCTGGAGGAGCGGCTGATGGTTGCCCTCGCCGGCAGCGCACGCCGCAAGCTGGTTGGGGGACATATACCGCGGCCCTGCCCCGTCGGAATGGCTCAGCCTCGCCTTGGAAGCCGCACGCCTTGCGACCTCGGCCGTCAACCGCCAGCCCTGGCGGTTTGTTTCAGAGGGGGAGGACGTTCTGGTGGAGGAGGTCGTCTCGGCGTGGCCCTCGGGCCACATCTCCCGCCGCCTGGACTGCGGCATTGCCATGCTGCACTTCGAACTGGGGGCCCGGCGCGGGGGCAGGACCGGCACCTGGACCCTTCTGTCGGAGCCGCGTGTGGCGAGGTTTGAGCCCTGAGCGGCGGCAGGGCGCGCCGTAAAGCCATCGGGAATGGGGTTGGCGCTTGCGGCCCAGTCCCAGCCTGAAGCAGAACCCTGTCGAGACCACCTCGATGTAAGAGGGAAGTTGGCGGTTGTTGGCGAACCCTACCTGTGGGGTACAATGGGGGAAGCCAGTTTTGTCCCGCCTGGAGGTTCTCATGGAGGTTCAACTGCCCAACATCACCCTGGACCTGCTCGTACTTCTGGCCATCATCGTCAGCGCCTCCAAGGCGGGAGGCGCCCTGTCTAAGCTGATCGGCCAGCCCGCCGTGTTCGGTGAGCTGTTGATCGGCCTGGCCCTGGGGCCGACCCTGATCAACCTGCTTCACCAGCCGATCTTCAACCCGGCCAACGTGCCGTACCTGGCCCTGGTGGTCAAGCAGATCGCAGAGCTGGGCGTCATCTGGCTGATGTTTCTGGCCGGCCTGGAGACCGATATCGGCGAGATGACCCGCGTCGGACTGGCCTCCTTCAACGGCGCCCTGGGAGGCGTGCTGCTGCCGCTGGCGGCGGGCACCGCGGCGGCCATGACGCTGGGTCACTACCAGTTCGCGGAAGCCATTTTCATCGGCACGATTCTCACCGCCACCAGCGTCAGCATCTCGGCCCAGACCCTGATCGAACTTCGGCAGCTGCGCTCCAAGGAAGGCGCCACCATCCTGGGCGCGGCGGTCATCGATGACGTCATGGGGCTCATCATCCTGTCGCTGGTCATCGCCTTCTTCTCCAAGACGGCGGGCGCCACGGCCGCAGGCGTGACCGGAGTGCTGTTCATTATCGTCAAGATGCTGGTCTTCTTCGGGGCCTCCATTTTCCTCGGCCTGGTGCTCTTCCGCAAGCTGGGCGAGCTCTCGGAGCGGATGGCCGGCAGCGAAGTTCTGTTGGCCCTGGTGCTGGCCGTGGTCATGATCTACGCATGGGCGGCCCAGATCCTCGGCGCCGTGGCCCCGATCACCGGCGCCTACATCGCCGGCGTCCTTTTTGCCCAGACGCGGTTCCGGGAGCGCATCGAGCAGGGCTTCCAGGCCCTGACCTACGGCTTCTTCGTGCCGGTATTCTTCGTCAGCATCGGCCTGGAGGCCAACGCCAGGACGCTGTCCGGCAGCATCAACTTCACGCTGGTCATCGTCGGTCTGGCCATTGTCACCAAGCTTATCGGCGCAGCCATTGGGACCAAGCTCTCAGGCTTCAACTGGATGGAGTCGGCACGCGTTGGGATCGGTATGATCTCGCGCGGTGAGGTGGCGCTCATTGTCGCCGGCTACGGCCTGGAGCACAGGATTATCGACGAGAGCATCTTCTCGATCATGGTCATCATGACCCTGGTGACCACCCTGATCACACCCATCCTGCTGCGCCTGGTGTTCCCCCGGCGGAGTGAGGGCGCCCGCTCCTAGCGCCGGACTCTCAGGGACGACCAACCGGCCGTTCACGGACGGCCGACCATCGAGGAGAAGGCGAGAGCCGGCAGGTCAACCTGCCGGCTCTGTTATTGGGTACGGGTGCGCCTCTTGTGATGCCCGCCGGACCACCTGCCGCGCGGTTTCCTAGCCGCGTCGCAACGCCTCCGCCGCTGTCCGCAAGGCCTCGCCCAAGGCCTCCACCCTGGGTCCCCCGCCCTGGGCGACGCCGGGCTGCCCGCCGCCGCGGCCTTCCAACAGAGGAAGCACCGAGCGGAGAAGCTGGTTGAGGTCCAACGCCAGGTCCGGGGAGCGCTGGAAGAGAAGCTGCGCCCGGCCGCCGGCAGCGGTGCCCAGCAGGGCTACGGTCAAGGGATGGCGGCAGAGTACGCCCGCCAGCGCCTTCGCCTCCTCCATGGGCCGGTCGCCCAGGTTGAGGAGCACCAGGCGCCCCTCTCCAGCCAGCGGTTCGCCCTGGCGCCACAGCGACTCCGCCTCCTGTTCCAGCAGTGCGGAGCGCGCCTTCTCCCACTGGCGTCGTGCCTCAGCCGCTTGCTCCTGAAGGCGGGCAACGGCCTGGGGCAGTTCCGGCACGCCCACGGACAGCAGGCGGTTCAGCTCCCAGCCCACCGCATTTTGCTGCTCGTAGTCGCGCAGGGCGCGACCGCCGCAGAGGAACTCCACGCGGGTGCCGCCCTTGTACCGTTCCCAGCGTCGCGCCACAATGACGCCCACCTCGCCGGCGGAGTGCGGATGGGTGCCGCCGCAGGCTGAGAAGTCGAAGCCGTCAACCTCCACCACGCGCACGCCGGTCAGAACCTTGGGCGGTTTGCGCAGGGGCAGGCGCGATGCCTCCTCTGCGGTGTCCGCCCAGTGCACGCGAATGGGCCGGTTCTCCCAGAGCACCTGGTTGGCCAGGCGCGTGGCTTGGGCCACGTCCTCGGTGCCCAGGTCGACCGCGTCCAGGTCAATGGTGGACGACTCCGAGCCCATGTGGAAGCTGACCGTTTCCGCCTGCAGCAGGCGCCAGAAGGCGCCGGACAGGATGTGCTGGCCGCTGTGCTGCTGCATGTGGTCCAGGCGGCGGGGCCAGTCGATCTCACCCTGCACCTCGGCGCCCTGGGCAAGCGGGGGCTGCTCTCCGGCGGCATCCAGCCAGTGGAGGATGCGGTCATCCTCCTCCGTGACGTCCACGACGGGGAACCCGCTCAGGCGGCCGGTGTCATGGGGCTGGCCGCCGGCGGTGGCGTAGAAGGCCGTCCGGTCCAGTTCCACGGCCCAGCGCCCCTGGCGCAAAACCTGGTCCTGAACGCGCCCCGTGAAGGCTGTCTGGTAGGCATCCTGATGGAACAAGCGCTCTGTGTTCATGGCGCCTCCTGCTGTGTGTTCGCGTTTCTCCCCAGATTCGCCGAACTTCCGCCTCATTCCTGGCGCCGCCGGGGCCCGGTTCCGCCGAGTCCTGGTCGGACAATCCGGTTTACCCCGCCCTACCCGTGGTGGACGGACGGTTGTCGGACTATAATGGAACTGAGGCGGTTGAGGAGCGTGGTCAGCATGCGGCGCGTTCTTCTCTGGGCTCTGGATTCGGAGACCTCCGCTGACTTGAAGGCGACCGAGCACGTCACCGTAGTGGGACAGGCCTGCCACCGGTCCGAACTGGAGGCCATGGCGCGGTCGTGGCAGGCCGACCTGGTTGTCTGCACCGTGCAGGAGTGGCTGCGCGCCCTGGGAACCAGAGCGACCGCAGCGGCGGCGCCGGCCGCGGGGCTCACGCGGCGTGAGGAGGAGGTCCTGCGCCTGGTGGCGCAGGGGCTCACCAGCCGCCAGATCGCCGACACCCTGCACATCAGCCTGAAGACCGTGCAGACACACCGCGCTCACCTCCGGGAGAAGCTGGAGGCGCATGACCGGGTGGATCTGGTCAAGGCGGCCATCTATCTGGGGCTGGCCACACCCGAGGCGACGGGGGCACACGCCCGCCCGCAATATCGGTCCGGGGACCGATAGAGGGGGCAGGGCCTGGGTGCTACAGTGAAGTCGGAGGGCGGGAGAACGAGGCCCAAGGGCCTCCCCTCCGTAGTCTGTGCCGGAGTCACCGCCTACACCAGCGGCTGCAAGTGGCCGTCACCCACCGGTCGCCCCGGCAGGATGGCGGCAGGCACAGCCAGACCAGAACCGTATCGGAACCCGGTAGGCGCAAGCTCCGGGCAGAAGGGCGGGACCGGATGCGAAAGGCATCCGGTCCCTTCTTGCTTTACAATCACAGCGGAGGGATGGACTTGCAGGATGTGCTGATCACCTGGCCCCGGGCCCTCATGCACGGGGTCTTTCTGGAACGCCTGCACCGGTTCGCCGCCCGGTGCATGGTGGAAGGAGCGGAGGCGCTGGTCCACGTGCCGGCGACCGGCCGCATGAAGGAACTGCTGGTTGAGGGTGCGGAAGTGGGCCTGCTGCCCGCCGCCGGGGAGGGGCGCAAGACGGCCTGGACCCTCACGCTGGTGCGGCACGGCGGCATCTGGGTGCACGTGGATTCCGGCGGTCCCACCCGGGTCATCCCCGCCCTGGTGCGCCACAGGCTGGTGCCCGGCCTGGACGGGTATGCCATGCTCACCGCCGAGCCGCGCATCCCTGAAGGGGCGCGGTCGGAAGCAGGGCAGGGACGTTTCGACTTCCTACTGACGCACCCGGCGCGTCCGCCCCTCTGGGTGGAGGCCAAGTCCGTCACGCTAGTGCGGGAAGGAGTAGCCCTGTTTCCCGACGCGCCCACGCCGCGGGGGGCCCGCCACCTGCGGGAACTGGCGCGGCTGAGGCAGCAGGGGCAGGGGGCGGCGGTGCTGTTTGTGGCGCAGCGCAAGGACGCCCTGGAGGTGAGGCCCAACTGGACCACCCATCCTGACTTCGGGCAGGCCTTGAGGGAGGCGGAGGAGGCCGGAGTCCTGCTTCTGGGTGTGGCCATACGGGCCTCCTGGGACGGGCTGAGGCTGGAACGGACACTGCCGGTGCGCACGGACTGAACAGCTTGCGCCTGCCGCTGCGGGACCTGGGGCTTGCCCCAGGTCCCTTATCATGTCCG
>JBLNCQ010000161.1:0-10252 GCA_050260815.1 Bacillota bacterium | reverse complement strand
GCCTGGTGCCCCCGGTCCACGCCCTGCAGGGCTTTGTGCCTCTGGGGGGGCAACCGCGGGCGGCGGGGGGGGGTGGCCGGGCTTCCTTTTATTGCCGTCATTTGGCATGGCTGACACGGGACGCATTTTCACACGCTATCCTAGGAACCCCTCCGACGAATGCGTTCGACGGCGGCCCGGGCTCGGGCCCCGCCGGGAAAGGAGCACGCGTGACCACCGCCACCGCGCCCGAGATCGCTCATGTTAAGGCGCTCAGCCAATGGGAGGGCGGCGCCAGGACCCTTCACCAGGTACGCCGTTTTCCGGCCTTCTATACGGACGAACCCGAAGATCTGGGCGGGACGGACACCGGCCCCAACCCCATGGAGACCGTCCTGGCGGCCTATAACGGTTGCCTGGCGGTCATGATCCACCAGATCGCGGGTGAAATGAACTTCCGCTACAGCGGGCTGGAGCTTTCCGCCGACGGTGCCATTGACTTGCGCGGCATGCATGGCAAGCCGGGCGTACGGCGGCACTTCCAGCGGGTGACCCAGACGATCGCCTTTGACAGCCCCGAGTCGGAGCAGCGCCTGCACCAGTTGCGCGAGGCGGTGGAGTCCCGCTGCCCGGCTTTTAACCTTCTGCGCGATGCCGGCGTGGACATCCGGTCCAACTGGACCCTGCGATAGGAGGCGCACATGCTGAGCAACCCCTGGATGAACCTCTGGACCTACCTGGGCATCTTTCTGGCGGCGGCCGTGGTGGGGCTGGCCTGGTTCGGCACCAGCCGCATGCGCCGCCGCGACCCCATCCGTACCCGGACCGACGCCGCCTTCCAGCGGGAGCGGGATGCGGGCCCGCAGAAAGGCAGAGACCGCCACTGAGCCAAAAAATCCCTTTGGAGAACCGTCCCGCGCGGGCGGTTCCGGCCTGGAAGCCGGGGCACACTACCCCCAACGATGACCTGGGAGGGTGTGCCTTTTGACGTCCTATTCCAAGCTGGTTCGCCACAGCGGCAACGAAGCGCTCTTCAGGACAGTGGAGATGTCCCTTCTGGCCGCGGCGGCGGGCCGTCCTGTCCACCTGCATGCCGAAGGACTCCGGGGTACCGGCAAGACCAGCATCATGCGCGCGGCCCGGCAGGTCCTGCCCCCCATTCAGCGAATCAGGGGCTGCCTCTACAATTGCCACCCGGACCACCCGCACTGCCCGGAGCATCGCGACCTGGACAGGCCGTCCATCGCCTTGCTGGGCACCGAGTGGGTGCCCATGCCGTTCCTGGAGATCTCGCACTCGGCCAAGGTGGGCACGGTGGTGGGCAGCATTGACCTGGCCCGCCTGACCCAGGCCGACCGGCCCCTGGCGGCGGTGCTTCCCGGCACGCTGCCCCAGGCCCATCGCGGCATCGTTTTTGTGGATGAGATCAACCGCCTGGCCGAGACCTCCCCCGAACTGGCGGACGTTCTGCTGGACGTGATGGGCACCAAACCCGGCCGCGTTCAGATTGAGGAGACCGGCGTGCCCATGGTGGAGGTGCCCGTTCAGGTGTCCATCTGGGCCGCCAGCAACCCGGACGAGGAGCCGGGGCCCCTGGAGGAGATTCGCCGCCAACTGGCCGACCGCTTCGACTTCTCCATCGCCATGGCGCGCCCCGCCGACGCCCAGGTGGTGGAGGACATCCTCACCCTGGCCGAGACCTGGGATCCCTCGGGCGTGGAGGCCGTCCTGCAGGACCCGCGCCCCGACTGGGCGGTTCGCGCGCGCCAGCTGCCCCTGGTGCAGGCCACGGCCGAGCTGAAGCGCCTGCTGGCTACTCTCTATACCCAATTCTCCCTGGAGAGCCTGCGCTCCATTGAGGCCATGTACCTGGGCTCGCGGCTTCACGCGCTGACCCAGGGCTACCGCGAAGCTACGGTGGCCGATCTCAAGGCCATCGCCGCCATGGCCCTGCGCCACCGCGTGGACGGAGACACGCTGGCCCGGATTCTGCGCTTCCTGGCCGACCAGGAGGCCGAGCACCGCAGCGACGCCGACGGGCGGGGGGGAGCGGCCCGCCTGCCGCTGCCCACCGACTCCTGGACGGGCACGGACGGCCCTGAGCACAAGCCCGCCGAGGCCGGCAGGGACCTGTTCAGCTCCATCACGTCCCGTCTGCGGCAGGCCCTGGGGAGTCGCTCCCGGATGGGCGGAGGCGGTGCCGGGCCGTCCTCCTCGGGGGAAGGCGGATCCACTGCCGGTGCGCCGCAGCAGGGGGAGATCCCCTGCGTTGCCCCGCCCGCTCAGGCCGTCCCGCTGCTGCAGATGGCGCCGGGCCGGCTGGTGTCCCGCGAGGAGGATCTGCTGCTGTAAGGAGGGGACGGCTTGGAGCGAAACCTCAGGTCTGACTGGGACGAGGCGGCGCAGGTTCTGGCCGCCGAGCTGGCCGCCGGCCGGGGTGTGAGGGTGGGCGAGACGGCGGTGGTCAGCACCCGGGTCCACCTGCTGGAGCCGAGCCGCCCCGGCCTGGTGCGGATCCTGAAGGAGGCGGATGCCGGCCGCGTCTTCTACGGGCGCAGGGACCCCGGCCAGGTGGTGCACCTGGACCTCTTCCACGCAGTGGCTCTGGTGGACCACCGGCGCATCGCCGCGGTGGTGCGGCAGGAGGCCGGCCGTCTGCTGGGACCGGCGGCGGCGGGTGTCTGCGACTGGATGGACCTGCAGACCGGCACCGGCGGGGGCCGCGTGTCGGGCAGCCTGGCCTACGGACGCAAGTCGACCCTCAGGGATTCGCACAAGAACCACGTCCACATCACCTGCCTGGCCACGGCGGTCGTGCCCCACTTCCTGCTGCGCCTGGTGGCCGCCGTGGAGGATGACGTGACCGCCCAGGGTGTGGAGATTCGCAAGGTGGAGGCCCTGCAGCACGATGCGGGCGGCGGGCAGACTCCGCTGGACCTTTCGCCGTACACGGATGAGTCGGACTCCTGGCTGCGGGAGGACGGCCGCGGCCAGGGCGAAGGCGAGGGCCGGGGGCACTCCCTGGCCGACTCGGAGTTGGAGGCGCTGGCCGACCTCGTCGACGACGCCGGCGGGCTGGAGGCCTTGCGGGACCTGTTGGACCGGTTGGGCGGCGAGGAGGCCGTGGGCGCGGGCGACAAGCCGGCCACGCCGCTCCGCAGCGGCGATGCCGAGCTGTTGCGGCGACTGGAGCAGCGGGGCTGGGTCCGCTCCGCCCGCCAGCGGTTCACCCTGACCCCGGAGGGCGCTCACCTGCGCGATCTGCTGCGCCACCACCTGCGCGAGGTGGAAGCGCAGCTCAAGGCCATCTTCCGCCGGCTGCCGGCGAACATCCGCGGCGCCGCCACCTGGCGCGGCCTGCGCCAGCGGCAGCGCGTGGGGCGGGGGCCCCTGCGGCGCGTTCGGCCCGTGGAGCCCCACGCCCGGGTGGGCGAGCTGGCGGTGGCCGAGACCGTGGCCACGGCGGCGCGGCGGCGGCTGCAGGACAGCCTGGGGAGTGGGGGTCTGCCCGCCCTGGCCATCCGACGGCAGGATCTGCAGCAGGTGCAGCGCTCGCAGCCGGAACCCCTGGACATCTGCCTGCTCATCGACGCCAGCGCCAGCATGGCCGGACGCCGGCTCAAGGCGGCCAAGTTCCTGGCGCGCCACCTGCTCCTGGCCACCCGCGACCAGGTGGCCGTCATCGCCTTTCAGGAGGGCGACGTGAAGGTGCACGTGCCCTTCACGCGCAACTACCGGCGCGTCGAGGAGGGGCTGCGGCGCATTCGCCCCTTTGGGCTGACGCCGCTGGCCCACGGCCTGTCCGAGGGCTGCGACTTCATCCGCACCGCCCGCAGCCGCAACCCGCTGCTGCTGCTCATCACCGACGGCATCCCCACCGTTCCCAAGTGGACCGTGAACCCCATTGAGGACGCGCTGACCGCCGCCTCCCGGGTGGCCAGGGAGCACATTCGCTTTGGATGCATCGGCCTGCTGCCCAGCCGGGGCTACCTGGAGAACCTGGCCCGGACCGGCGGCGGCACGCTCTACGTCCTGGACGAGCTGGACCGGGACTCCCTGGTCCGCATCGCCCACACGGAGCGCGGCAAGATCATCAGCGCCACGGGAGGCTGACCACGCTGCATTCACCGCCCATCGGGTCCCTGGCGCCAGGGACTCCCGGCGGTTCCCATAAACGGCAGGGCAGGGATTTCCTTGGCTGGGCGAGAAAACCTTCCTACGAGTTTTGTCGGGAGGTGTCAGCAGTGGCCTGGGTCCTTGCCCTGCTTGCTTTTGCCGCCATCCTGATCCTCGCCATGTACAACCCGGAATGGGTGGCTATCAAGTTCCTGATGTGGCAGACCAGTCTGCCGCTGGTGGTGGTGGTGCTCGGCGCCGCCGCCCTGGGCGGGCTTTTGGTGGGCGCCTATGCTGTGGTCCGGGGCTTTGGCTCGTCCAGACGCCACCGCGAGGCGTTGGAGCGCATCCGCAGCCTGGAGCAGGACCTGGCCCGCGAGCGGGAACAGGCCCGCTACCTGGAACAGGAACTGCAGAACCTGCGCGCGGCGGGAAGCCCGCAGACCGGGCGGAAGCCGGAGGGAAACCTGGATGGGTGACCGGAACGGAGCCAGGCCGGGCCTGTCCGTCTCCGGGCGGCGCTGGCTGATGGCCCCGACCGACCCGGCGCGGGGCAGGGAGCTGGCGTCAGCCCTGGGCGTAAGCCCGGCGGTCGGCATGATACTGGCAGCCCGCGGCATCTCGGCGGCAGACGAGGCCCGGGCCTTTCTCTTTGGGGGGCGCGAGACGCTTCGCGATCCGCTCTTGCTGCCCGGGCTCGAAGCCGCGGTGCGGCACCTGCGGGCTGCGCTGGACGAAGAGCGCAAGATCTGGGTTTACGGCGACTATGACGTGGACGGTGTGGCCGCGACCGCCCTGCTTTGCCGTGTCCTGGAGAAGCTGGGGGCCAGGGTGGAAGCCTACATCCCCAGCCGCTTTGACGAAGGGTATGGCCTGAACAAGGCGGCTCTGGAGGAGGCGGCCGCCGCCGGTGTGCATACCGTGGTGACGGTGGACTGTGGCGTTACGGCCCTGGAGGAGGCGGCTCACGCGCGGGAACTGGGCCTGCAACTGGTGATCACGGACCACCACGAGCCCAAGGAGCGTATCCCGGCGGCAGAGGCCGTGGTGGACGCGAAGCTAGCCGGCTCTGCCTACCCCTTCGCCGGCCTCTCCGGCACGGGCGTGGCCTTCAAACTGGCCCTGGCGCTGGCCGGCCCGGAACGGGCTGACCTGGTGTGGGAAGAGGCCGACCTGGTCGCTCTGGCCACCGTGGCCGACATGGTGCCGCTGGTGGATGAGAACCGGGTCCTGGTGCGCGAGGGGCTGGCCCGGATGAACGCGTCCGAGGCCCGCCTCGGCCTCACCGCTCTGGCCCGGGTGGCGGGCATCAAGCCCGGGCAGATCAGCGAGTCCCACCTGGCCTTTGCCCTGGGGCCGCGCATCAACGCCCTGGGCCGCCTTGGCTCTGCCCGGGAGGCCCTGCAGCTTCTGCTCACCGGCAGCCCCGACGAGGCGGAGACCCTGGCGCAGCACCTGGACGCCGAGAATCGCCGCCGCCAGGCCGTGGAGGCGGAGGTGCTGAAGCAGGCTGTGGAACAGGCAACGGAGCAGCGGGACAGGGGCGACCGGGTGCTGGTGCTGGCGGCCGAAGGCTGGCACGTCGGCATCCTGGGGCTGGTGGCCTCGCGCATCATGGACCGCTTCCGACGGCCCACCGTCATGCTGTCGCTGGAGGGCGGCGAGGCCCGCGGCTCAGGCCGCTCCCTGCCGGCCTTTCACCTCTTCCACGCCCTGGAGCGATGTGAGGACCTGCTGACGCGCTTTGGCGGACACGGGCAGGCCGCCGGCCTGGCCCTGAGCGCCGATCGCCTGCCAGACCTGAAGAGGCGCTTGGAGGAAATGGCCCGGCAGGAGCTGACGGAGGATGACCTGCTGCCCGTCCTTCGCCTGGACGGCGAGGTGGCGCCGCAGGACGTAACCGAGGACCTGGCTCGCCAACTGGCTCTTCTGGCCCCCTTCGGGCTGGGCAACCCCCAGCCGCTGCTGGCCCTTCGCGACGTCAAGGTCGCGGAGGCCCGCCGGGTGGGCCGGGATGGCTCCCATCTCAAGCTGCGGTTCCTGGCCGGGCGCCGTCCCCTGGACGGCATCGCCTTTGGCCTGGCCGAACCCGCCGAGGCCGGCGGCGTGGCCGTGGGCCACCCGGTGGACCTGGCCGCCCTGCCCGAGCTGAACGAGTGGAATGGTCGGGTGCGCGTGCAGCTGATGGTCCGCGACCTCGGCCTGCCGCTGACCGCGGAGCGGGAGCGGCCCGCTCCGGCGCAGGCCCAGCCTGCCGCAGCGCAGGCCCAGCCCGGCGGCGCCCCTCCGCGGAGCGCCCCGCCGTCCCTCGTCCCGGGCATGCACCCCCTGTGGAAGCAGGCGGTGCCCATGCTGGCTCAGGCCTCAGAGGGGCCGCTCTGGGAGGCGGAGGACGACCCCCCCGCCGTCCCCCTGCCGCTGCCCGGTCTGGACTGGCGGGGGCGGGACACCGTCCCGGCTCTGCTGGAACTGGCCAGCCGCGGCCTTCCTGCTGTGCTGGTAGCGCCCACGCTGGAGCGGGGCCTGGCCCTGGCCGCCGCCTGCGCCCAGCGCCAGCCCCACCTGGCGGCGTCCTTTGTCCCGTACCACGGCCGTTTCCCCTCGGCCCTGCGGGCTCTGGTCCTGGCGGAGTTTGACGAGGGCAACGCTCCTCTGCTGGTCACCGCCTGGGGCGGCCTGCAGGGGCTGGAGCCGGGAATGGCGGAGACCGTGCTGCTGGCCGGCCCGCCGCTTTCCGCGGCCGGCCACATGGAGGCCCTGGCGCTGGCCGCCGAGGAGGACGGCCTCCTCTGGCATTGGGATCAGGAGGCGGCCAGGCTGACGGAGAGCCTGGTCCAGGCGTTCTGCCCCGGCCGGCAGGAGCTGGCAGCCTTCTACCTGCACTTGAAAGCCATGGTGCAGAAGGGGTACGCTATCACAGCGGACGCTGCCGCGCAGTCCGGCCTGCCCGCCGCCACCGTCAAGGCGGGACTCCAGGTATTCTGCGAGCTGGGCCTCCTGTCTCCGCCTGACGCGCAGGCGGCCTGGGCCTGGCTGCCGGCCGGGAAGGAGCGGCTGGCTCTGGACGCCTCGCCGACTTTTCGGCGGAACGAGGCCAGAAAGCAGGAATTCCAGCGGGTGGCAGGGTATTTTTCAAAGGTTGCAGCCGCCTCCGGCGGCGCGCAATCTCGATTGGGTTAACAGAGAAAGGGGCCGACACGTGGACCTCAAGGAACTGGTCCGGGTCATTCCGGACTTCCCCAAACCCGGCATCAGCTTTAAGGACATCACCCCTTTGCTGCAGCACCCGGCTGCCTTCCATGAGGCCATTGACGGCCTGGCCGACCGGCTGCAGAACCTGCAGGTGGACGTGGTGGTTGGTCCGGAGGCGCGTGGGTTCGTTGTGGCGTCTGCTCTGGCCTACCGCCTGAACGCCGGCCTGGTCACGGTGCGCAAGAGCGGCAAGCTCCCCTGGGAGACAGTCCAGGTGGAATACGACCTGGAGTACGGCAAGGACCGCCTGGAGATGCACCGGGACGCCATTCACCCCGGACAGCGCGTGGTGGTTGCGGACGACCTCCTGGCCACCGGCGGCACCATATCGGCCACCATCAACCTGGTCAAACAGCTGGGCGGCAACGTGGTGGGCGCCGCTTTCCTCATCGAACTGGGCTATCTGGAGGGGCGCCGCCGCCTGGAAGAATACAATGTGGTGTCACTGATCAAGTACTGATTGCCGTTCATTGCATGCTACAGTCCGCTAACCTGGGCGGTTGCTCCCGCGAGCGACCGCCCTGCGCGTCCAATCCGGCGTCAAACTTGACACCGCCGTTATCGCGCGGGAGAATGTCGCCAAAGGGAGGTGAACAGCGATGGCGGAAAAAGCGATCGACGGTCTGCTGCAGCGCATCAAGATGTACAGTCCCGGCGCCGACCTGGACCTGGTCAAGCGCGCCTTCCAGGTGGCGCGGCTGGCGCACGAGGGGCAGCTGCGAGAGTCCGGCGAGCCCTATATTCTGCACCCCCTGGCCGTGGCCGGCATCCTGGCCGACCTGGAGGTGGACGTGGTCACCATCGCTGCCGCCCTCCTGCACGACGTGGTCGAGGACACCGGCGTCTCGCTGCAGGCCATCGAAAACCAGTTCGGCAAGGAAATCGCCCAACTGGTCGACGGCGTCACCAAGCTGGGAAAGCTGGAGTTCAAGTCCCACGAGGAGACACAGGCCGAAAACCTGCGCAAGATGCTGCTGGCCATGGCCAACGACGTCCGTGTGGTGCTTATCAAGCTGGCTGACCGCCTCCACAACATGCGCACCCTCAAGGCCCGGCCGCCGGAGAAGCAGGTTCAGGTGGCCCGGGAGACGCTGGAGATCTTTGCCCCTCTCGCCCACCGGCTGGGCATCTCGCGCATCAAGTGGGAGTTGGAGGACCTGTGCCTCCGCTACCTGGAGCCGGAGAAGTACCACTTCTTGACGGAGAAGGTCGCCAAGAAGCGGGCCGAACGCGAGGCCTACATCAAGAACGTCATCAGCACGCTCCAGGAGCGGCTGGAGGCCGTGGGCATCAAGTGCACCCTCTACGGCCGGCCCAAGCACTTCTACAGCATCTACCGCAAGATGTTCATCCAGGGCCGCGACTTTGAGGACATCTACGACCTCATTGCGGTTCGCGTGATCGTGGACTCGGTGCGCGACTGCTACGGCGCCCTGGGCGTGGTCCACACCCTCTGGCGCCCCATTCCGGGCCGCTTCAAGGACTACATCTCGGTGCCCAAGGTCAACATGTACCAGTCGCTGCACACCACCGTAGTGGGCCCGCAGGGAGAGCCGGTGGAGGTCCAGATCCGCACGGAAGAGATGCACCGCACCGCCGAGTACGGTATCGCCGCCCACTGGAAGTACAAGGAGGGGCGGACCGACCGCAACCTGGACAAGAAGCTGGAATGGCTGCGCAGCCTGATGGAGTGGCAGTCCGAGGTACGCGACGCCCGCGAGCTGGTGGAAACGGTCCGGACGGACCTGTTCTCCGACCAGGTCTTCGTCTTCACTCCCAAAGGGGCGGTGATCGACCTGGCGGCGGGGGCCACGCCGCTGGACTTTGCTTACCAGATCCACACGGACATTGGCCACCGCTGCGTGGGTGCCAAGGTGTCCGGCAAGATTGTGCCTCTGGACACACCGCTGAAGACGGGCGACATTGTGGAGATCCTGACCTCCAAGACGCCCGCTCCGTCCCTGGACTGGCTGAACGTGGTCAAGACCAACAGCGCCAAGAACAAGATCCGTGCGTGGTTCAAGCGGGCCAACCGCGAGGAGAACCTGGCCAGGGGCCAGGACTCGCTGTACCGCGAGTTCCGCCGCCAGGGCATTGACCCGGAGGAGATGCTGGCCAAGTCCTGGACGTCGGATCTGCTGCGGCGCATGAACCTGCCCAGCGTGGAGGAACTGCTGGTCTCCGTGGGCTACGGCGGTCTGACGGCGCAGCAAGTGGTGGCTCGTTTCAAGGGCGAGATGGAGCGCCGCGAGAAGGCAGCCGTCACCCGGCTGCCGGAGCTGACCACAGACGAGGCCAAGGAGCGGCTGGGCTATGGCAAGCCCTCCGACGGCGTGCGCGTCCGCGGCGAGGGCAACATGCTGGTGCGCTTCTCGCGCTGCTGCAACCCGGTGCCCGGCGATCCCATCATCGGCTATATCACCCGTGGCCGCGGCGTTTCGATTCACCGGCTTGACTGCCCCAACCTGCATATGGCCTTTGAGCGGGAGCGGGAGCGTCTGGCCGAGGCCGCCTGGGACGAGGCGGCGGCCACCGCCGGCGGCGCCACCTACCCGGTGGAGCTGCAGATTACCTCCATCGACAGGGCCGGGCTCCTGGCCGAGGTGGCGAACACGGTGGCTGAGTTTCGCACCAACATCCTGAAGTCGCGGACCCGCTCCAAGGACCACGTGGGCATCATTGACCTGGTGCTGGAGATCCACAACCTGGATCAGCTGCAGCACATCATCAACAAGCTGTCCCGTATCCGTGACGTGATGGACGTCTCCCGCGTGGTCAAGGAGGTCGTTCGGTGAGGGCCGTGGTGCAGCGCGTCAGCCGCGCCTGCGTGACCGTGGACGGCAAGGTGGTGGGCGCCCATGGGGCCGGCGTGGTGGTGGTGCGGGGGGTCGGCCCCGGTGACGGC
>JBLNCQ010000160.1:0-9144 GCA_050260815.1 Bacillota bacterium | reverse complement strand
CCACCCCAGGGACAGCATGGCCTGCGGGAGCGTCGGGGCCTGGTCCAGACCCAGCGACCGGGCTTCCGCCGTGGCCACCGTGAAGCGCAGCGTGAGCGGGGCGGCAGCGGGACCGCCGGCGCCTTCCCGCTGCAAACTGAACCGCACCTGCACCGGCCCCAACCGGGGGCCCTCCCAGTATACGACCACCTGGAGTTCTGCCTTTCCGGCGCGGCGGCCGTGCTTGTCGTCTTGTTCCTCGTCGACGCGAATGCCGGCCTCCGTGGGCTGTCCGCCTGCCAGGAAGGGCAGCAGGGCCGCCGCCAGCAGCGGCGAAGCCGCCTGGCCCGCCTGCCCGCCGGACGGCGGGTCCGCCCGGCCCGTCACCGGTTCCGCCAGCTGCAGCACCAGCCGGTCGCGGTGCAGCTCCTTGACGCGAAGCGCCAGCGTCTCTCCCACCTGAAGGGGAACGTCCGACCTGGCCTCCAACCTGACCCCCCGTACCAGCAACGCCACGCGCCCCTCCTCCTGGGCCAGAACGCGCGCCAGGAGAAAGTCGCCCTCCTGCAAGGGGTCCTGCAGGGCGGCGCCTCCCACCAGGCGCGACAGGATGACCAGGGGGCCGAACCCTTGTGGCGGCTGAACAATCATAGGACGAGCATTCGCGTTGCCGGACCGAGGTTCCTCCCGGCAAAAGCACCCGGGCCAGGCCCGGGTGCTTGAAGAAGGCTTGGGACTAACGGCGGCCGGGGGCGGCAGGGGCGGCGGGCGCACCGGCGGCGCCTGCCTGCTTGGTCAGCTCCGTGCGCAGGGTGTTCCACCAATTGGGCTCCTCGTACCCCATGCGCCAGAGGGCGATGCCGTAAAGGTTATACGTGCGGGCCAACCCCACACGGAAGGGCAGGCTCTTCTCGTCCTCAAACCAGACCTGGTGCTTCTTGCCGCCCGAGGTATAGGTGAAGTAGCTGGTCTTCTCCTTGTCGTCCCACTTGGGCGTGATCTTCTGCTTGTCCAGCAGGGCGTGGACTTCCTTGTCAGGGATGGAGGTGGCGCCCGCCGCGCCACCCTCCACCCAGTCATACCCGTAGGCGGCTACGCCGAGGACCAGCTTCTTGGGGTCAATCCCCTCCTTCTTGACAAACTGGTCCAGCACCTGAACGGTCCAGGTGTAGGGGGCCACGGGGCCCGGGGGAGACTCGTCCGAGTGACGGTCATAGGCCATGATGACCATGAAGTCGCTGTTGGCGGCAAGGCCCTTGTAGTCATAGGCGTTGGCGTCGTTGGCGGACTGCAGGATGGGGATGACGTCCACCGCCAGGATCTTGCCCTTGGCCTTCAGAGCCTTGTGAAGATCGGCCATGAACTTGGTCTGGACGTCTCGGGAACTGGCCGACAGCAACTGAAGGTCGATCTTCCACCCCTCATACCCGCGTTCCGTGGCCACCTTGACCAGGTTATTGATGGCCCTCTGGCGGGTCTCGGCGCTGTGCAGGAACTCGTCGTTCCCCTTGTGGTTGTTGACGAGGGGGATAGTCTTGATCTTGCCCCTGAGCCAGTCAAAGGACTTGTCGTCGCTCTTGTCAATCAGGTTGCCGTCCGGCTTGATCTTGAACCAGAAGGGCGACAGGTAGTTGATGATGTCGGCGTGATCCCGCAGGTTCTTCATGACGGTTTCGTTGGGCGCCTCCTGGCGTTCGTCGTAAAAGCCCATGACCTTGAGGCTGCTGGTCAGGGCGGCGTTTCCGCCGGGGCTCTTGTCCGGGCGGGCCTGTGGGCGCCTCTGACCCATTCGGCAGCCGGAGATGCTCACCAGCAAGGCGGTCACTACCGCAAAAACCACGGCAAAGCGAAAGCGGCTGCGCATCTTCCCATTCAGCTCCTTGTACTGTCCTTGGAGTTAGTATGGGTGCGCAGCCGCCTTTTAAACTGTGAAGCGGAAACGGCACATCAGCCCTGACCCTCCGCCGTCGACTCCCGACCGCCTTTCGCCGGGCGGTTCAACCACCGACCGGCCACCTGCTCAAAGATTCGCACCACCGTGGGGTCAAACTGTGTGCCAGCATTGGCCCGAATCTCCTCCATGGCCTGCTCCCGCGTCCTGCCCGGACGATAGGGCCTGTCCGTGGTCATGGCGTCAAAGGCGTCCACCACCGCAATGATGCGGGCGCCCAGCGGAATTTGCTCGCCCGCCAGGCCGTCCGGATAGCCGGGCCGCTCCCCGTGCGTGCGGCCGTCGAACCGCTCCTGGTGATGCCGGATGATGGGTCGGGCCCCCTGCAGCAGGTCCACGTCGGCAATCATGGCCTCCCCCAGAATGGGGTGCATGCGCATGATGCGCACTTCCTCAGCCGTCAGTTCACCCGGCTTGTGGAGGATTTCGGTGGGGACAGCAACCTTGCCGATGTCGTGCAGGATGGCCCCGTAGGCGATGTTCTGCAGTTCCGCCTCAGGCAGGCCCATGGCCCTGCCCACCTCCACCGCCATCTCGCGGAGGCGCTCCGAGTGACCGCGTGTGTAAGCGTCCTTCATCTCCTCGATCTTGGCCAGCGACAACACGGTCTGCAGCGCGTGGCGCTGGCGCTCCTGCTCGGAGGCCGCCACCACGGCGCGAAGCTGCCGGCGGTCGGCGCTTTCCTTGGCGCGGTACATGGCCGCGTCGGCCCGGGACAGCAGGTGCTCCAGGGCTTCGCCCCTGGCCGATTCGACGCCTATGTCCAGCGCCAGCGGCGCCTCCTCCGGGGAGCGGAGCGCGTTGCGCGTAGCCACGGCCCGCTCGATGCGCTCCTTCACCCGGCGCGCCTGCAGCTCGGTGGTCTCCGGCATCAGCACCACAAACTCGTCGCCGCCGTAGCGCGCCACCACGTCCGACGCCCGAACCTGCTCCTGCAGGATGCCGGCCGCCTCGCGCAGCAGCTTATCGCCCGCCACGTGACCATAACGGTCGTTGTAGCCCTTGAAGTGGTTGATATCCACCATGAGCAGGCTGAGGGGAGCCGAGCCGTCCTGCGCCCGGCGCGAGACGTCGTCCCAGGCGTTATAGAAGAAGCGCCTGTTGTATAGCCCGGTAAGCGGGTCCGTGGTGGCCAGCTTCTCCATCTCGGCGTAAAGCTGGGCGTTGTGGACCGCCAGGGCCGCCTGCCGCCCCACCTGCACGGCCACCTCCAGGTGGTGGTCGCTGTACGCGCCTGGAGCACGGTGCAGCAGGACCAGCGCCCCCACCAGCTTGCCCCCGGCCTCCAGGGGAACCCGCAGGCTGGAGCGCATCCCGGCGCGCACAGCCTCCTCGTCCTCAGGGCACAGCTGATCCCGGCGCATGTCCGTCTGCACCACAGGCTGGTGCGTTTCCATCATGGTGGAGAGGGCGGACCCCTGCGTTGGATGGGACTGTCCCGCGGTGTCCGCCAGGCAGCGGTACGATCGCCCGTCGTCCTCCAGCAGAGCCAGCCGCATCATGTGGAAGGGGATGACCTTGTGCAGCTCCCGCTCCAGGGCGTTCGTCACGGCGGACAGGTTCAGGCTGGCGTTGGCGGCCAGGGCGATCTGGCTCATCACTTCCACCTGAGCTGCGCGCTCCTTCAGTTCCTGGTGCGTGCGGGCATGTTCCAGGGCCAGCCCGACCACGCGGGCGATGTCCGCGAAGAGTTCGGCATCCTCCAGAGTGAAGGCCCCGGCTTTCGTGCTGGACATGGAACAGAGCCCAATGACCCGGTCGTCCGCCCAGAGGGGTGCGCGCACCACGGAGCGGAGCCCGGCCTGCAACAGTTGCGTATCCTCCACGAAGTGACTGTTCTGCGACACGTCGGGAACCCAGTAGGGCCGGTTCTCCCGCACCATCCATTCCAGGATGGAGCCGGGCACCGGCGAGGCGTCGGCGGACGTGCCCGCGGGCGGCTGCCGGCCTCCCTGGTAGATGACACGATAGGTTTCGCCGGACGGGTCCATCATGCCCAGCGCGAAACGGTCAAACTGGAAGAACCGGGACATGGCCATCTCCACCTGGCGCAGCAGCACCTGGGGTTCCAGTGAGCTCTGGGACGCGCGGGTGACCTCGGCCAGCGTCAACAGGCTGGCCGCCCTGTTCTGCGTCTGCTCGTACAGCCGGGCGTTCTCCACGGCCACCGCCGTCTGATCGGCCATGATCTGCACCAGGCTGAGATCCTCGGCGTCGAACTGGTTCAGCCCTAGGCGGCTGAGGTGGACCACGCCGATGACACGCCCGTCCAGCTTCATGGGTACCACCAGGGCGGATTCGCTGGCCGGGCTGAACCCGGGCAGGGACAGGTTGCGTGGGTCCCGGCCGGCATCGCCGCTGAGGAGAGGCTCACCGTGCTGCGCCACCCAGCCCACCAGTCCCTCGCCGCGCGGAATGGAGAAGCGGCGAACCGTCTCGAATTCCTGTTCCGTGTAGATCTTGGGGGACAGGACAATAACGCGGGGCTGAATCTTCTCGTCCTGGACAAAGAAGATGATGCCCGAATCGGCGTCGGTGGCGGCCACCAGGTTCTCCGTGGCGCCCTGCAGGGTAGCGTTTACGTCCAGGCCGGTGGCGGTGCGGCTGACGTCCGCCAGCCGGCGCAGGTGGTCCTTCTGCCGCCTCTCCACAGTGAAGCGGATGGCGGTGGAGCTGACCAGATATCCCATAAAGGCGTAAAACAGCATGGCCACGCCGGCCTGGCGCAGGTATTCCAGGTCGTTGTGCCAGACCAACGGCAGCAGACTGCCCACCACAATGAGAGCCACCCCGGCAAGGGCTCGCCGCGGCGGCAGCAGCGCAGACACCAGGGCAATCATGATCAGGTAGAAGTTCCAGAACGGCGAAAGGGCCGCGCCCGTCTGGTCGACAAGCACGCCCAGGGCGGCGGCTCCAACAGACAGAACCACCAGATACAGGCGCGAGTGCCGGTAGCGGTCCAGCAGCCATGGCCCCACAATGCCCGCCGCCAGGCCTCCAACGGCCACGGCCGGAAGAAGCCAGAGCGGCCTGACCAGGGGCGTGGGCCACACCAGGGCGGTCAGGGCCGCCGCCAGACCCAGCCAGTAGACGCGGACGATGATGCTGCGGAGGCCGTTGAACGGAAGACCGTAGACTTCGTCGGGCCGGAAGCGAGGACTCACCAGGATCCCCCCGCTATTGGCGTAGGTACATTCGGGGTTATTCGACAGATTCCGCGACAATTCCTTCCATTTCTGTCCTGCCGTTCCGTCCCCTGCCACTTCCTGACGTCTCTTGTTTCGTTCCCTCCGCTCCCTTACTATGGGTATATTGGGGGAACGAACGTGCGCCACCTTCGCAACATCTACAGCCGTTTCAGCCCAACCCTGTGGGTCCTGGCGGTCAGTCGCCTGGTGGACATGACCACCCTGTGGATGGCCATTCCCTTTATGAGCCTGTTCCTCAAGCGCGCCGGCGCTTCCGACACCCTGACCGGCATGATCCTGGCCCTCAACCCCATTGCCTCCGTCTTTGGCGGGCTGCTGGGCGGACAGGTTTCGGACGTCCGCGGCCGCAAGCCGGTGCTGCTGGGAGCCATGAGCCTGCGCGTGATGGTGCTTCTGGGCTACGCCTTCGCCACCCAGGTGTGGCAGTTCGCCATCCTGGCCTTTCTCAACGGCCTGGTGGCGTCTTTCTTCCAGCCGGCCTTCACCGCGGCCATTGCCGACGTGACTCCTCCCGAGCGGCGGCCCGAGGCCTACAGCCTCAGCCGCGTGGCAAGCAACCTGGGCGTGGGGCTGGGCCCGCTCCTGGGCGGCCTGCTGGGCGTCTCCCACCAGACCCTCATCTTCCTCATCGCCGCCACCAGCACAACCCTGGCCGGACTGCTCATCTTCCGGCGGGTGCCGGAGACGCTGCCGGATGAGGCGCGCCGGGCTCTGAGCCCGCGCGCCGCCGGCGGGCGCGACGTTCTGTCCGCCTGGGCCACGGTGTTTCAGGACTGGGCCCTGCTCATCTTCGTACTGGCGGGCCTCCTGAGCCAGGTGGCCTACCAGCAGATCAACTCCACCTACGCCGTGACGCTGGTGTCCCGGCTGGCCAATTACGACCGGGTCTACGGCATGATCTGGACCATCAACGGCCTCCTGGTGGTGCTGCTGCAGATACCCATTACGGCCCTGTTTGAGCGCTTCCCCATGGCGGTAGCTGCCATGACCGGGTGCCTGACGTTCGCCCTGGGGTACCTGCTGTTTGCGGCCGCCGCCGTCTCCGTGCAGCCGCTGGCCATCTACCTGGCCGCCGTAGTGTGGACCCTGGGCGAGATCGTCCTGGCGGTGCCCCAGAGCAGCTACGTCACCGACATTGCGCCCGAGGCGATACGGGCCCGCTACGCCGGCGCCGCCGGCCTCCCCTGGGCCCTGGGCGGCGTCATTGGGCCCACCGTGGGGACCACGCTCAAGGGCATCGTGGGCGGCCCCGCGGTCATGGCGGGGGTTTCCGTGCTGGCCGTGCTGGCCGGGTTTCTGTTCCTGGTGGCGGAGCGGGAGCGTTCACGGCGCCTGGCCGCCCTGGCGTCCGTGCATGCCGCCACGCACTGAACTGGCCGTGTCCGCGTCCAGGACGCGGTCATCGACTCCCTCTGCGGACTTGGGCGTTGGGTTTTGCGATCAATTGATCACGTGCCTGAAAGGGTCACCGCATGGCAGTGGCGAACCTTTCTGACCATCTGGGACAGGGCGCGGGGGGAGTGAACCCATTGGAGTCCGAGAAAGTAGAGATGCTCCTGGAAGCCATCCAGCATGATTTCAAGGCCTTCGGCGAGGGGCTCGACTTCGTCAAATTGGGCGTTGCCGACCTGCAGCAGCGAATGGGTCGCCTGGAGAGCGGGTTCGAACGACATGAGCTTCGCCTCGGTGCCCTGGAGCAGAATGTTGGAGACCTCCGGGACGAGATGTCGACGATGCGAGAAGAACTCCGCGCCGAGATGCGGGCCGGCCAGGAGCAGCTCCGCGCCGAGATGCGGGCCGGCCAGGAGCAACTCCGCGCCGAGATGCGGGCCGGGCAGGAACAACTCCGCGCCGAGGTGTCGACCATGCGGGACGACATCCGGAGCGAGATCCACACCCTGCGTAACGATGTTAACACCGTGCTTCACGATCACGAAGGGCGCATCGTCGCCCTGGAGCAGAGCCGCAAGTAAACGCCCGACGAACTTGCCCGAGTAACGCCAGGGGGGCCTCCACCAGGAGGCCCCCTGCTGCTTTATCAAACGTCAGGCGGGTTTTACGGGTCCCTGGTCCGCCAGCGGGATCCAGACCGTGAAGGTGGACCCCTTGCCCACCTGACTCTCGACCTCCATCCGGCCGTGCATGGCCCGGACAAAGGCCTGCACGATGGCCAGGCCCAGGCCGGTGCCGCCGGTGGCCCGCGTACGGGAACGGTCTCCCCGGTAAAAGCGCTCAAAGATCAGCGGGATCTCGTCTTCCGGAATGCCGGGGCCGGTGTCCGAAACGGCCAGGCCGCCCTCCCGGCGCTGCGGGTCGGAGCGGAGGACGGAAACCGTGACCGTGCCTCCGGACGGTGTGAACTTGAGCGCGTTGGAGACCAGGTTGGCCAGCACTTGCTGCAGATGGTTGCGGTCGGCCTGAACCGCCGGCGCGTGCCCCGCCCCGGCGTCCTCCACGCCCTGGTCCTCAGCCGCGTTCCGCCAGGACAGGGCGATTCCCCGCTCCCGGGCCAGAGCGGCAAAGAACTCCACCGTATGCGACGCCACTTCCGCCAGAGATACCGGCTCTAGCGTCAAGCGCAGAGACGCGGCCTCCGCCTCGGTCAGGCGCTCCAGGTTGCCGACCAGGCCCACCAGCCGCAGAACCTCATCCAGACAGGCCTGCAGCCGGGGCTGGGTGGTGTCCCAGACGCCGTCCACCATGGCCTGCAGATGGCTGCGCACGTTGGCCAGCGGCGTCCGCAGTTCGTGGGCCACATCGGAGGTCAGCCGCCGGCGCAACTTCTCCTGACGCTCCACCGTTTCCGCCAGCGCGTTGAGGCTCGCCGCCAGTTCCGCCACCTCCGTGGCCCCGGCGGGCTCCACGCGAAGGTGCCAGTTGCCGGCCCGCATCAACTGGGCCATGCGGTTGAGCTTGACCATGGGCCGCGTCAGGTTCTGGGCCATCACCAGGCTGAAGAGCAGGGAGACGCCGGACACCAGCACCACCGCCACCGCCAGCCACTGGTTCACGGTGCTGCGGAACTGCAGGTCGTGGGCGGAAAAGAGACCGCCCACGCCGGCGGCGCGCACCACCAGGAGGCCCACCTGATTGCCGCCCACCATGACCGGCGCCTGCACCCGCTGGGGCAGTTCCTCCGGCCGACGGCCGGGGACGTGGCCCGGCAGGGGCAGCAGTCTCAGGTCGTGCACGGCCTTGTCCGAGTCCCACAGCAGGCGCCCCTGGCTGTCCACCAGCTGTGCCTGAAGGTCTTCCATCATAGTCCAGTGCGTGAGGCCGGTCATGACGTCCGCCGTCCAGCCGTCCCCCTGGCGGTAGGTGCTGGCAAGCGAGGCGGCCATGCCGTTGACGCGCTCCTGCAGGTTCTGTCTCAAATAGCCTTCAAACTGCGTCGAGACCACCAGGTTGACCAGCAGCGTGATCAGCAGCGTAGCCCCGGCCGAGACGGCAACGGCCCCGGCCGCCAACTGCCAGGTCAGACCCCGCATGAACAAGGGAAGCCGGCTACGCATCGGGCTGACCCCCGAACTTGTAGCCGGCGCCATACACCGTCACCACGTACTGGGGCTGGCGCGGGTCGTCGCCCAGCTTCTGCCTCAGGTTCTTCACGTGAGCGTCAACGGTACGCTCAAAGCCTTCAAAATCAAATCCCTGCACCTTTTCCACCAGTTCCGCGCGCGAGTAGACTCTGCCGGGATAGCGGGCCAGCACCCGCAGCAGTTTGAACTCCGTATTGGTCAGGTTGACGGGCTGGTCTCCCAGAAACGCCTCGTGGCGGGCAAGGTCCAGCACCAGATCACCGCCGTTGAAACTCAGGCGGTCGACCTGCGGCTCCGTGCTGCTGTGGACGCGGCGCAGGATGGCCCGAACTCGGGCCACCAGTTCGGCGGGGTCGAAGGGCTTGCCCAGGTAGTCGTCGGCGCCGATGGACAGGCCCTGTACCCGATCGGCCGACGAGGTCTTGGCCGTGAGCATCAGGATGGGCGTGTCGCGCTCCAGGCGGAT
>JBLNCQ010000159.1:0-14019 GCA_050260815.1 Bacillota bacterium | reverse complement strand
CGAGCCTTGTCGCGGGCGACGGTGGGGAAGGCGATGCCCTGAGCGAACACCCCGGCCTGGAACAGCCTGTCGGAGAGGGTCATGGCCAGGGCGCCCTCACCCACGATGACCGGGGTGATGGGCGTCTCGGACTTGCCGGTGTTGAAGCCAAGCTCGTTCAGGCCGGCTTTGAAGTAGCGGGCGTTGTCCCAGAGCTGGTCGATCAGCTCCGGCTCCTCCAGCATGACGTCGATGGCGGCGATGCAGGCGGCGGCCACCCCCGGCGGGTGGCTGGTGGAAAACAGGAAGGGCCGGCCACGGTGCCAGAGCATCTCCACCAGCGTCCGGGTGGAGGCCACGTAGCCGCCCAGCACCCCCATGGCCTTGGACAGGGTACCCACCTGCACGTCCACCTGGCCGTCCAGGCCGAAGTGGTTGACGGAGCCGCGGCCGTTTCTGCCCAGCACGCCGGAGGAGTGGGCGTCGTCCACATAGGTGATGGCGCCGTACTGCTGCGCCAGGGTCACAATGTCCGGCAACCGGGCAATGTCGCCGTCCATGGAGAAGACGCCGTCGGTGATGATGAGAACGCGCCGGTACTGCCCACGGACCTCGTCCAGCACGCGCTTCAGGTCGTCCATGTTGGAATGGGCGAAGCGCGCAATCCTGGCCTTGGAAAGCCGGGCGCCGTCAATGATGGAGGCGTGGTTGAGCTCGTCGGAGACGATGACGTCCCCGTCCCCCACCAGCACCGGGATGACGCCCGAGTTGCAGGTGAAACCGGACTGGAAGACCACGCTGGCCTCCACGTGCTTGAACTCGGCCAGCCGCCTCTCCAGTTCGTTATGCAGGCTCATGGTGCCGACGATGGTGCGCACCGCGCCCGAGCCGGCGCCGTACTTCTCTGTGGCCTCAATGGCCGCCTTCTTGAGGCGGGGATGGGTGGCCAGGCCCAGGTAGTTGTTGGACGACAGGTTGATGACCTCATGCCCGTCGATGACCGCGCGCGGCCCCTGGGCACTCTGAACCTCTCGCAGGGGGCGGTAGACGCCCTGATCCTTGATGGACTGCAGTTCTGCTTCCAGAAAATCCAAGGCCTTACCCACCGTTGGGCCTCCTCCCGTCACTGTTGGGGAACGCCGTGGGGATACAGGATCACCTTGCCGCAGTTGCCCTGGCGCATCAGCTCCATCGCTTCCTCAAAGGCCTCCAGGGGCAGGCGGTGGGTGATGAGGGGACTGACGTCCAGGCCGCCGCGCAGCAGCCCCTTCACCTTGAACCAGGTGTCGTACATGCGCCGGCCGGCAATGCCCTTCATATCAATGCCCTTCATGATGATATCGTTCCCCAGGTCAAGCTCCAGGGGTCGGCTGGGAAGGCCCAGCATGGCCGCCTTGCCGCCGGGGCGCAGCGCCTTCAGGCCCTGGTTGATGGCCGTGGCGTTGCCCGAGAACTCCAGAAGCACGTCCACCCCGCCGCCGCCGGAAAGCCGGCGCAGCCGGGCGATGACGTCCTCATTCCGCCCGTCGATGACCTCCGTGGCTCCCATTTTGCGCGCCAGGTCCAGACGGTAGTCGTTGACGTCCACCGCAAAGACGGCAGCGGCGCCGGACAGCCTGGCCACGGCAATGGCCATCAGGCCGATGGGGCCGCAGCCCGTGACGGCCACCACGTTGCCGGTGATGGGCACGGAGAGCACGGTGTGTACGGCGTTGCCCAGCGGCTCCTGCACGCTGGCCACGTCCGGGGCAAGGGACGGGTCATTCTTCCAGGCGTTGCTGGCCGGAATGGACACATACTCGGCAAAGGCGCCGTCGGTGTCCACGCCCAGGATGCGGGTGTTCTGGCAGACGTGATACTGGCCCGTCAGACACTGCTGGCAGTGACCGCAGACAATATGGGTCTCGGCCGAAACAAAGTCACCGACCCGGTGGGTGGTGACCTGACTGCCGACCGCCACCACCTCGCCTGCCAGTTCGTGGCCGGCGGTCAGCGGAGGCTTGATGCGGGCCTGGGACCAGGGGTCCCAGGAGTAAATGTGGTAATCGGTGCCGCAGACCGAAGTGGCAATCACCTTGACCAGGACATCCAGGGGTCCGGGCTCCGGTACGGGAACCGTTTCCAGGCTGGCGCCTGGGGCCGGGGTGAGTTTGCGCACGGCCTTCATGGTGGTGGGCACGCGAAGAACACCTCGCAATTCAGGCTAGAACGCCCAAAAAGTGGGACGCCCCTTTCATCCTAGCCGTGGTGCAATCCCTTGTCAATCAAGGCCCCGGAGCGAAGGCACGGCGAACAAGTGGGACGTGCGACACCGGGGCAGACTAGGGAAAACGGTACAAAGAAGGGGCGTTGTGAGTTGGAGAAGAACGTGGGCACGGTGGACGCATACCTGCGCCTTTCCGGCGGCTTGATGATGGTGGCCCTGGGCGCGGCGGCCATGTCCCGGCGGAGCGGCCTCGGCTCGCTGCTGGCCGTGGCCGTGGGCTCCTTGAAGGTGGCGGAGGGTCTGACGCGCTATGACCCCATGTACGATGCCATGGGCATCTCCACGGTGGAGAAGATGATGCCCTTCCCCGTGGAGCGGGCGGTCGACAAGGCCATGAGTGGCGCGTCGGAGACGGTGGACCGGCTGGCCAAACGGGCTGAGGAGTACCTGACCTGATGGGCGCCAAGAAGATCAAGTGCGTGGAAAGCGGCTGCATGCACTACTTGGACGGCGGCTGCGGCTACCAGTGGCTGGAGCCGCCGTCGCCCGTACCGCGCGGGCAGATGACCAGGGAGTATTGCCACCTGTTTGCGGAGAAGGCGGGTGATGAGATCCGGGTCAGCATGAACGCCTTCAACTGACGCCGCCGCGTCGCTCAGGCCTGGCCGGAGCCGGGCCGTTGGGGCAATGGTGAAAAGTGGCGGGGGAACGGCCAAAGGAACGTAGCTCCTGGCGAAGAACTTTGTTTAGACGGGGTCCGCGTCGACCCCGCTGAAAGGACTGAAGCCAGTGAGCTTACGCAAGATGACCGTTCTCTCCGCCGCGCTTTCGGCGGCGCTGTTGGCAAGCCTGTTCCTGCCGGCCCGCCCCGCGCAGGCGGCCTCCTCCTCCACCGAACCGGCCGACCTGGAAGTCGTTACGCTGCGCCAGGGCGTGGCCGCGGCCGGCGTTGGCCTGACCGCCATGCCGCTGGACGCCGCCACCTACGCCAAAAACGGCCGCACCATGGCCCCCCTGCGGTTCACGGCCGAGTCCTTCGGCGCCACCGTGGACTGGTCGCCGGAGCGTCCCCTGGATGTGGTCATCCGCGACGGCTCGGTAGAGGTCAAGCTGACTCAGGGGTCCTCCACGGCTTACATCAACGGCAAGCAGGTATCCCTGGATGCTCCCGCCGAAGTGAAGAACGATCGGACCTTCGTCCCCGTGCGCTTTGTCTCCGAGGCGTTCCGCGCTGAAGTGCTCTACGAGGCCGATACCCGCAGTGTGGTCATATCGCGGCTTGGACATGCCCCCTCGCTGTCCGAGCTGGAACTCTACGTGCTGCAGTTGGTGAACCTGGACCGCCTGACCAACAGCCTGGAGCCCGTGCAGTGGGATGGGACAGCGGCGCAGGCCGGAAGGGTTCATGCCGAGGAGATGGCTCGGGCCGGCTACTTCAGCCACTGGGGGCTGGACGGTCAGCTTCCCGGGTACCGGTACACCCAGGCCGGAGGCGCCGACCACGTTGCGGAGAACCTGGCCAAGATGTGGTTTGAAGGCGGGTCCGCCGACCAGTACCCGCGGCCCGATTTCCTGCGCATGATCTCGCAGGAGGCCGGGCTGATGAACAGCCAGGGCCACCGCGCCAACATCCTGGGCGCCTCCCACACCCACCTGGGGGTGGGCCTGGCCACGGACGGGAAGGGCGGCACCTACCTGGCCCAGGAGTTCGTGGACCGCTACGGAGTCTATGAACCGCTGCCCCAGCAGGCCAAGCCGGGCCAGTCCCTGCGGGTGTCCGGCACCCTGGACGAAGGCATCCGCTTCTTTGCGGTGTCCCTTGGCCGGGCGGACGTCTCGCCCCTGACCGTGGAGCAGCTTAACCGGACGTCGTCCTACTCGGAGCCGTCGCCCGCCGTCAGTTACTTCCCGGCCGGCTACGTTTCGCCCAGGCCGGTGGAGGTCAGCGGCCAGCGCTTCCAGGTCGACCTGCTGCCCGAACACCTGCAGACGCCGGGCACCTACTATATCTATATCTGGGCGACCCTGGGCGACAGCAACAAGCCCGTGCTGGTATCCAGCCGGACGGTTGTGGTTGCCCCCTAGGCCTGCGGCTCAAGGGCTCTCCGGCCCGGCGGCCGTGCCGCCGCCTCGCCTGCCGGAGGTGTTTCCCCTGACCCGTATCGACTCCGCCGGCCGTTCCCGCTGGGAATGGCTCGCCCTGCTCCTGATCCTCTCTCTGGCTCTCTGGCTCCGGGTCTCCTTTGTTCGTACCGTGGACGTGCCTAACTTTGCCGACCCGCTGGACTACCAGGCGCGCGGGCTGCACTTTGCCACGCACTTCGACTTCCGTGGCAGCAGCTACCGGGCGCCTGGCTATGTTGCCTTTGTGGGGCTGCATTACTTGCTGTTCGGCTTCCGGGACCGCCCCATCTACCTGAGCCAGGCGCTGCTCAGCACCGCCCTGGTGCTTCTGCTCTACCTCATTGCACGGCGCGCCTTCGGCCGTGCAGCCGGCCTGACCGCCGGCCTGCTGGCCGCCCTGTTCCCGCCCTTTATCGGCTACTCCGGCGCGCTCTTTGCTGAGGTGCTCTTCCTCACCCTGACCACCGCCGGCGTCTGGCTGGCCATAGAGGCGGACGCCCGGCTGACGGGGCTGCCCACGGACGCCGCGCAGGCACGGTCAGGACCGGCAGAACCGTCCGGCTGGCGCCGCCCCGCCCTCTGGGCGGCCGCTTCCGGCGCAGCCCTGGGGCTGGCAGCCCTGACCCGGTCCATCGTCCTGCCGCTGGCCGTCCTGTTGCCTTTGTGGCTGGTGGTACCTTACCCGCCCCGTCGCTGGGGTGGCCGATCCGCCGCGGCTGCCCACCCGGCGGGGTCCCGCGAGGTGCAGGCCCCCTGGCGGCTGCGCCTCAAGGTGGCAGCCGTGGGGTTCGCCGCCTTTTTGGTCGTGCTCCTGCCGTGGACGGTGCGCAACACGGTGGTGTTTCACCGTGTGGTGCCGGTAGACACGGTGGCCGGCCTCAACCTGCTGATTGGCAACCACCCCCGGGCCAACGGGACCTTTTCCGCCGTCGACTACCTGGACGCCTACCAGAAGGCCGTCTGGAACCCCAACGAGGCGGAGCGGGACAAGCTCTTCATGGCGGAGGCCGTGCGCTACATCCGCAGCCACCCGGGCGCCTTCCTGACGCTGACCTTGCTGCGCTGGCGCGCCTTCTGGGCCCAGGTCACCGACTACATCGAGCCGCTCTACCACTGGGAGCGGATTCCCCTGGTGGGTCGGCACGACGTGGGGGTTGTTTACCAGACCGTCCTCTTTGCGCTGGGCCTGGCCGGACTGGCCCTGTCCTGGCGGCACCGCCACGCCCTGCTCTTTGGCCTGGGTGCGCTGTACGTGGCGGCGGCTCAGAGCGTCTTCTACGAGGTGCCGCGCTACCGGCTGCCGGCCGTGCCCTTTCTCATTCTGCTGACCGCCTATCTCCTCAGCCGCCGCCCGCGCTGGTGGCTGGTGCCCGGCCTTGCCCTGGCCGGGGTCTTCTACTTCTGGCTGTTGCGCACACGGGTGTTGATCGGACCACTGGCCTGAGCCCAATGCATTCCGGCAAGGCACACACGGAAAGGGAGCGGGTTGGCCCGCTCCCCCCCGAATGAGTGAGGCCGCGGCGCGTGCCCCGGCCGCACCGGCGCATTTCTTGGCGTTCCAGGAGTCAGAGCCGTATTTGGTCTTCGCCAGTTCCTCGGCTCGTGCCTGCTCGCCTGGGGTCAGCCTGCCGGGGGTCAGGCGCAGGCCCAGACCGGCGGCAAACCCCGCCGTGACGGCGTCGCGCGCGGCCTCCCACGAGACCGGGCGGCCCAGCGACTGCCCCAGGCTGGTGGCCTTGCGGAGAAAGACCCGTTTGGCCGCCTCTCGCCTCTCGTCGGGAAGCCGCAGGACGCTGAACAGGCGGTCGGCGTCCAGAGACAGGAGGATGGACCCGTGCTGCAGGATGACGCCGCCGGTGCGCACCTGGGCGCTCCCCACCACCTTGCGGCCGCCCGCCTCCAACTCGTACCAGGAGGGGCTGTTGAAGCAGGCGGCGGATGACTCCGCCTCCAGCCGGGCGGGACGCCCTGCGTGCGGCATGGCCATCTCCACCGGCACATCCAGCCGGTGGATGCCGTCCAGCAGCCCCTGGCAGAGCACCCGGTAGGTGCGGATGACGTCTCCGGGCAGCAGGTCCTGGCGAATGACCACGCTGTAGGTGAGTTCGTCCTCGTGCAGCACGGCGCGGCCGCCTGTGGGGCGACGCACGGCGTCGATGCCCAGGCGGCGGCAGGCCTCCAGGTCCACCTCTCCCTGCAACCGCTGGAAGTAGCCAATGGAGACGGCGGGCGGGTTCCAGCCGTAGAGGCGCAGGGTGGGCGGCACCTGCCCTGCGCCATGGGCCTCCAGAATGGCCTCGTCGATGGCCATGTTGATGGCCGCGGGCTGAAAGCCCGTGTCCAGCAGGCGCCAGGCCCGTTCCAGCGGGCGGTCGGGGAGGGCGGCATCGCGGCCCGCGCCTGCCGCTGGTTGGCGGCCGGTCCTCCCGTCGGCGGCGGCCGTCAGGTCCGCGGCGCTCACGAGCTGATGCCCGCCCGAAGCCCCTGTTCGTAGGCCTCCAGGCCGGGCAGGTTGGCCTCGCGTGCGGCTCGCACCGTGGCATCGACGTCATAGGCGGTGCGGCAGAGAGAGACGCGGGCGCTGCCGCTCTCGACGTCCAGCAGAGCCCAGGCCGCCCGGGGGTCGCCGTCGAAGGGACGCCCCACGCTGCCGGTGCCGATCAGCAGCTTGCCCCGGGACGGCCGCGCAAAGGCGATGTGGCAGTGCCCAAACACCACATAGGGCTCGGGCACGTCGTGCAGGATGGCCGCCAGGTCCGCCTCGGAGGATGTGGGCAGGATGGCCTCCTCGTCGCTGCGGGGCGAGCCGTGCACCACCAGCACGCTGCCGGCGCCCGTATCCACGTGGTGCTTCTTTGCGCCCCGGCGGAGGAAATCCAGGGCCTGCCGGTCCAGGCCGGCGCGGTACCACTGCACCAGGGCCAGCGACCGCTGCGCGGCGTCGCCCGCCGCGCCCCCCTGATGCAGGGCCTGGAGCAGTTCGGGCGGGTCCTCCAGCAGGTAGCGGTCCGTGTTCCCCTGCACGGTGGGAATGCCCAGGCCGGCCAGGCGCTCAACGCAGGCCTGCCCTTGAGGCCCCTTGAAGACCAGGTCGCCCAGGCAGACCACCGCGTCGGGACTGGCCCTGCGGACGTCGGAGAGGACGGCGTCCAGGGCCGCCAGATTACCGTGGACGTCGCCGAAGAAGGCCAGGCGCAAGAGCGCTCACTCCTTTCCACCCGGGTCGCCAACCCGGGCGCGGGGCGGAATAAAGGGACGCCGGCGCCCCTCCTGGAGCGCCGGCGGAGGATCGGCTGCAGCAGGCCGGCCTAGAGGGCCTTGCGGTAGCGCAGGTTGGGCTTGCGGGCCGCGGTGGCCTCGTCCAGGCGGCCGACCACGGTGGCGTAGGGCGCACCCTTGGCCTTCTCCGGGTCCAGCTCCGCCTCGCGGGCGATGTCCAGCATGGTGTCGACAAAGCCGTCCAGCGTCTGCTTGGACTCGCTCTCCGTCGGCTCGATCATCAGGGCTTCCTCCACGATCAGGGGGAAGTAGATCGTCGGCGGGTGGTAGCCGTGGTCCAGAATCCGCTTGGCCACGTCCAACGTGCGCACACCGTACTTCGTCTTCAGGTTCTTGGCGGAGATGACGAACTCGTGCTTGCAGAGGCGTTCGAAGGGCAGATCGTAGGCGCCCTTGAGTTTGGCCAGCACGTAGTTGGCGTTGAGCACGGCGTACTCGGAGACTTCCTTGAGTCCCTCCGGCCCGTAGGCCCGGATGTAGGCGTAGGCCCGCACCAGGACGCCGAAGTTGCCGTAGAAGGAGCGCACCTTGCCGATGGACAGGGGCCGGTCGTGGTCCAGGTAGTAGCGGCTGCCGTCGTACTCCACCGTAGGGGTGGGCAGGAACGGCGCCAGTTCGCGCTTCACGCCCACCGGCCCTGCCCCCGGGCCGCCGCCGCCGTGGGGCGTGGAGAACGTCTTGTGCAGGTTCAGGTGAACCACGTCAAAGCCCATGTCGCCGGGACGGCTGTAGCCCAGGATGGCGTTGGCGTTGGCGCCGTCATAGTAGAGCAGGCCGCCGACGCCATGGACGATGTCCGCGATTTCCTTAATGTGTTCGTCGAACAGCCCCAGCGTGTTGGGGTTCGTGAGCATGAGGGCGGCCACGCTCTCGTCCGCCGCCTGCCGCAGGACCCTCACGTCCACGCCGCCCCGGCTGTCCGAGGGGATGGTGACCACCTGGTAGCCTAGCATCGCGGCCGTGGCCGGGTTGGTGCCGTGGGCAGAGTCCGGGATCAGCACCTTGGTCCGCTTTTGCCCGCGGTTTTCATGGTAGGCGCGAATGATGGACATGCCCGTGAACTCACCGTGGGCGCCCGCGGCCGGCTGCAGGGTGACCCGATCCATGCCGGTGATCTCGGCCAGGTCCTGCTCGAGCTCGTACATGAGCTGCAGTGCGCCCTGGACCGAGGACTCGGGCTGCAGCGGGTGGATGAAGGCGAAACCCGGGTAGCGGGCCACGTCCTCGTTGATCTTGGGGTTGTATTTCATGGTGCAGGAGCCAAGCGGGTAGAACCCCGTGTCCACGCCGTAGTTCCGGCGGGAGAGGTTGACGAAGTGGCGGACGATGTCCACCTCGCCCATCTCCGGCAGCTCGGCCGGCGCCTCACGAATGGCATCTTGGGGCAGCATCTCCTCCAGGGAACGGGCCGGCACGTCCAGATCAGGCAGCACGTGGCCGACGCGGCCCGGCACCGACTGTTCAAAGCTGAGCGGCTCGGGCTTCATACCAGTTCCTCCAGTCGGGCCGCGAAGTGGTCAATCTCCTCGCGGGTTCTCTTCTCCGTCACGGCAATGAGCAGCAGGTCGTGCAGGCCCTTGTAGGCCTGGCCCACCGGGTAGCCGCCCAGGATGCGGTGCGAGAGCATGGACTCCACGATGCCCTCCGGATCCAGGGTGGTGCGCACCGCAAACTCCTTGAAGAAGGGCTGCTTGAACGCCGGCTGGAAGCGGTCCAGCCGGGTGATCTGATCAAAGGCGTAGTGGGCCTTCTGGAGCGACAGCTCTGCCACCTTGCGGATGCCCTGCTTGCCCAGCAGGGTCAGGTAGATGGTGGCGGCCAGGGCGTTCAGGGCCTGGTTGGAGCAGATGTTGGAGGTGGCCTTCTCACGCCGGATGTGCTGCTCCCGGGTCTGCAGCGTCAGCACAAAGCCGCGCTGGCCGCGGTTATCCGTGGTGGCGCCGGCGATGCGGCCGGGGATGCGGCGGGACAGAGCCTCCCGGCTGGCCAGGAAGCCCAGCCAGGGACCGCCGTAGCTGATGGGGCTGCCCAGGGCCTGCCCCTCCCCAGCCACGATGTCCGCGCCGTAACTGCCGGGGGACTTCAGGATGCCCAGGGAGATGGGGTCCGCGGCCACCACAAAGAGGCCGCCGGCGCCGTGGGCAATGGGCTCCACCTGGGCGACCGGCTCCAGGTTGCCGAAGAAGTTGGGGTTCTGTACGATAACCGCGGCGGTGTGCTCGCCGGCCAGCCTCTTCAGCGCCGCCACGTCGGTGATGCCATCCGCCATGGGCACGTCCACCACCTCCACCCCTTGGCCCGCCAGGTAGGTGCGGACCACCTGCCGGTAGTCCGGGTGGACGGTGAACGAAATCAGGATCTGCCTGCGCCCGGTCTGTGCCGCCGCCATGATGGCCGCCTCCGCCGTGGCCGAAGCGCCGTCGTACATGGAGGCGTTGGCCAGGTCCATGCCGGTCAGCTCGCAGATCAGGGACTGGTACTCATAGATGACCTGCAGGGTGCCCTGGCTGATCTCCGGCTGGTACGGCGTGTAGGCGGTGTAGAACTCGCCGCGCAGCAGTATGTGGTTGATCACGCTGGGCACGTAGTGGTCATAGGCCCCGGCGCCGATGAAGCAGGTGTTGTGCAGGACGTCGGCGTTCTGCTCAGCCAGCTCCCGCATGTGGTTGGCCAGCTCCATCTCCGTCATGGCCGGGGGCAGGTCCAGGGGCCGGTTCAGGCGAACGGCGGCCGGGATATCGGCGAACAGCTCGTCGGTTGAGCGAATACCAATGGCCGCCAGCATCTGCTGGCGGTCCTCATCTGTATGCGGAATGTAGCGCATGGAGGTCTAGTGCCCCCCGCCCGCGGTGTGCCGGTCGTAGGCCTCGGCGTCCATCAGGCCGGGATCGACGGAGTCGATCTCCATCCTGATCATCCAGCCCTCGCCGTAGGGGTCGGAGTTGACGACCTCCGGCTTGTCGGCCAGCCTTTCGTTGACCGCCACGACCTTGCCGTTGGCGGGCGAGTAGAGGTCGGACACAGTCTTCACCGACTCCACCACGCCGAACTGCTCCCCGGCCTTGAGGACGCGGCCCACCTCCGGCAGCTCCACAAAGACCACGTCCCCCAGCTGGTCCTGGGCGAACAGGGTGATGCCGACGACGCCGGTGTTGCCCTCCTGGCGCAGCCACTCGTGCTCTTTGGAATACTTCAGGTCCCTGGGGTTCTCGCTCATGACGACGGCTCCCTCCGATTCCGATTAGCTGAATTCCCAACGCCCGTCGGGCCGGTGCCCTACTTGTTGACCGGGGCGCGCTTGTAGAAAGGCGTCTTGACGACGGCCGCCTTTACGGCCTTGCCGCGAATCACGATGTCCAGTACCGTGCCCACCGCACTCAGTTCCGGCGGCACGTAGCCGAGGCCCAGGTTCTTCTCCAGCGTGGGCGAGTAGTTGCCGGTGGTGACGCGGCCGACGTCCCGTCCGTCCTTCTGAATGGGGTACTCGGCGCGGGCGATGCCCCGCTCCACCATCTCAAAGCCCACCAGCTTCTTGGGGACCCCCTCCGCCTTCTGGCGGGCCAGCACGTCCTTGCCGTTGAAGGCCGCCTTGTCCAGCTTCACGAACATGCCCAGGCCGGCCTCCATGGGCGTGGTTTGATCGTCGATTTCATGACCGTAGAGCGGCAGCCGGGCCTCAAAGCGCAGTGTGTCGCGAGCGCCTAACCCGATGGGCATCAGGCCGCGGTCGGCACCCGCCTGGAGGAGCGTCTCCCAGAGGTGGGGAGCATCATCCCAGGGGCAGTAGATCTCGAACCCGTCCTCACCGGTGTAGCCGGTGCGGGAGACCAGGCACTTCACGCCGTCCACCGCCACGTCCGGCCTGGCCCAGTAATAGGCGATGTCCGCCAGGTTGGCATCCACCAGCGGCTGCAGGATGGCCTCCGCCTCGGGGCCCTGCAGGGCCAACTGGGACCACTGCGGGGAGACGTTCTTCACATCGGCTCGGGGGAAGTCCCTGGCCATCTGCTGGATCCAGGCGAAGTCCTTGTCCGTGTTGGAGGCGTTGACCACCAGGAAGAAGCGGTCCTCGCCCATGCGGTACACCAGGAGGTCATCCACCACTGTGCCGTTCTCAAAACACATGGGCGTGTAGAGGACCTGGTTGAGGGAGAGCTTCGAGGCGTCGTTGGTAATCAACTGCTGGACCAGGGCCAGTGCGTCTGGACCCTCCACCGCGATCTCGCCCATGTGCGAGACGTCGAACAGCCCGGCCTCCGTGCGCACCGCACGGTGCTCCTCGATGATGCCGGCAAACTGAACGGGCAGCTCCCAGCCGCCGAAGTCGACCATCTTGCCGCCGTACTTCAGGTGCAGCGGGTACAGCGCGGTCCGCTTCAGTCCCTCCACGGGCACCACCTCCTTGAGTTGTCGGAACCGCCCTTAGTATGCGCCAGGAACACGCGCACACAAAAGACGGTGGGGTCAGCACCCCACCCACTACCGTTAGACCCCGGACGAACAATCTCCTTCTTCTGACGGCGGCGCGGCCGCAAACATTCCGCTTTCGATAAGGATGGCTGCGCCCCCTTGCGCGCCGCGGCGTTCGGGCGGCCGGGCATACTAGCGCCGAGGTGAACGGGATTGGGCAAGGACTTCACCACGCCCCAGGTCATTGTGGCCCTTCAGAAGGCGTTTGAGGACATCCAGGACCACCTGGAGACGGATCAGATTCCCGGCGTCGACACCCTCAGCGCCGGCGCCAAGGATGCCTTCCTCAGCCACGTCAAGACACGGTTGATTGAACACTTTCAGGAGAACGAGAGAGCCGACTGACCTCTGGGTCGCCGGCCTGCACGGCTCGACCCGAACGGATCCGGCCCGCACTCGTTGCAGTGCGGGCCGTTTCGGTCCAGGGGTCGCCCATCCGCCCGCAATGAACCACGGGTGTGGAAACTCCCGCATATAGAACGCGACTTGTTTAGGTTCCGAGAACGGGTCCACTGGGCTTTACACCTTGACCCCGGCCAGGAACGCCTCCAGCCACTCGGTGGTGGTCTGGCCCGCCTGGAAGTCCGGGTGGGCCAGAATGCGCTCGTGCACCGGCAGGCTGGTCTTGATGCCGTCGATGCGGTACTCGTGCAGAGCCCGCTGCGTGCGGCCGATAGCGGCGTCGCGGTCCTCGGCCCAGACAGCCAGCTTGGCGATCAGCGAGTCATAGTAGGGGGTTACGGTGAAGCCCGCATAGGCCGCGCTGTCCACGCGCACCCCGGGCCCCCCGGGCGGCTCGTAGGCTGAGATCTGGCCGATGGCCGGCAGCAGTCCCTTGTCCGGGTCCTCGGCGGTGATGCGACACTCGATGGCATGGCCGCGGATCTGGATGTCCTCCTGCCGGTAGCGCAGGGGCTGGCCCGCCGCCACGCGGATCTGCTCCTTGACGATGTCCACGCCGGTGATCATCTCGGTGATGGGATGCTCCACCTGGACGCGGGTGTTCATCTCGATGAAGTAGAAATGGCCCAGGTGGTCCATCAGGAACTCGCAGGTCCCGGCGGAGGTGTAGTCCACGGCCTTCGCCGCGGCCACGGCCGCGGCGGTGATCTGCTCGCGCAGGGCGGGGTCCACGTTGACGGAAGGGGCCTCCTCCAGGAGCTTCTGGCGGCGGCGCTGCAGCGAGCACTCGCGCTCGCCCAGGTGGATCACGTTGCCGAAGTTGTCGCCCAGGACCTGCACCTCAATGTGGTGCGGGGACTCCAGGTATTTCTCCACGTAGACCTCGGCCGAGCCGAAGGTGGCCTTGGCCTCGCTCTGCGCCTTCTCCCAGGCGGCCATCAGCTCTTCCTCGCTGCGGGCGATGCGGATGCCGCGCCCACCGCCGCCGGCCGAGGCCTTGACCAGCAAGGGGTAGCCGATGTCGTGGGCGATGGCCAGCAGTTCCTCGCGGTCGGTGACGATGCCCTCGGAGCCCGGCACCACGGGTACGCCGGCCTTTTGCATCTCGGTGCGGGCCACAGCCTTGACGCCCATCTTCTCGATAGCCTCGACCCTGGGTCCAATGAACTTGATCCCCCAAGCCTCGCAGACCCTGGCGAAGAACGGGTTCTCCGACAGGAAGCCGTAGCCGGGATGAATGGCCTCGGCGCCGCTGGTCACGGCGGCGCTGATAAGGTGCGGGATGTGGAGGTAGCTCTGCGCGGCCGGCGCGGGCCCAATGTAGTACGCCTCGTCGGCGTAGCGCACATGGAGGGCGTCCCGGTCAGCCTCGGAGTAGACGGCCACGGTCTTGATGCCCATCTCTCGGGCCGCCCGCATAATGCGGACGGCGATTTCACCGCGGTTGGCAATCAGGATCTTGTGAAACAACCGGTTTGTCCCCCTCTTCAGCGGCGGTGCGGCGCCTCGGTAGCGACCTGGCGCAACTCACCGGCGTCGGTCAAAGATACCGGCGCGGC
>JBLNCQ010000158.1:0-9329 GCA_050260815.1 Bacillota bacterium | reverse complement strand
TGGCCAGACGGGTGGCCACCGCTCCCAGGGCCTCGCGTTCAGCAGGCGGCAGGTTGCGGGCATCCAGACTTGGCAAGTGCGCCACCACCTAGCCGAGACCAAGCTTCTGGCGCAGCCTGCGGGTGAGTGTCTCCTCGTCCTCCGCCGCCAGGTCGGTGGGGTCCAAGTCCTGCACCAACTGCATGGTGCTGCGAACCACCGCCGCCAGGTCCAACCGCGGGTTGATTCCGGCGCAGAGGTTGGCCACACGGCGCGCCCAGTCGACCTGGTCCCGGTAGAGGCTGAGCGCCGTTGGCACCTTGCTCCGCGCGGTCGGCGCCGCCGAGTCGGCCTCCGTAGGTGCAGTGGGCGTTGACGTCAGGGGCGCGGCGGTCACGGCGGCCGCGACGTCAGCCGTCACCGGCGTGGGCGCGGGCGCCTTGCCGCTGGCGATGGCCTCCGCCTGCTCGCGGGTGGTGCGCCACTGCTCACGCGCCTGGTTCAGAATCTGCGGCTCCCGGGCGGCGTCAGGTGAATTGACCACCTGATAGAACCAGTTCACAGCCTCGTTCAGGTTGCCGGTCCGCCGGGCCAGCTCGCCGATCAGGTAGGTAAGCGTCAGTTCGCTCATCTTGCCCAAAGGCAGCGGCTCGGACTGATAGGCCTGCCGGTAGTTTTCCAGCGCCTGTGCCAGATATGCCGGTTCACGCGCGTCCTTGTCCGCCCGCAGGACCCAGGCCGCCTTCAGGTAGAGCCCCGCCAGCACGGAAGGTTTGGCGTGCCTGGCCTGGGCGCAGAACAGAGCCTGCTCCATGGCCTGCAGGGCCCGGGCACTGTCCCGTTCACCGGTAAGGTCGGGCGGCGTGCCGCGTCCGGCCAGAGCCTGCGTAATCAGGAGCTTCTCCTGCGGCGTCACCTCGGCGAAGTGGGCGTCCGAGGAAGCGTACCCACAGTGAGGGCAGGCCATGACCGTGTAGAAGTTGGGGTCAACCGGACTGCAGTGATTGTAGAGGTCGGTGTCCCGCTGTTCTACGGTCAGCATGGACTTGCGCACTTTGGTCACGGGAAACTTCTGGCCGCAGACGGGACAAGTCTGCTCCTGCTGGTAGAAGTACCGATCCAGATCACTCACGGCAGTTCCCCCTCAACGGGAAGAACTTCGACAGGAATTTACAAAGTCCCTCCCGTTCCTGGATGGAGTCTGCTGGGACGTGACCCTAGAAGCGGTCCAGAACGTGCCAGAACAGGTAGCGCGTGCGGCTGGTCCAGGCGGGCGAGTCCGCGTAGCGCCAGGGACGGCGCCGGCTGGGGGCGGTGTGGGCATTGACCAGCGGCTCCCCGCCCTGGTCCAGGCCCACAACCACGGTGGTGTGCTCCCACACGCCGTCGCCGTCGAAGTCATAGTGAATCACGTCCCCCGGAACCAGAAGCCGGGGGTCGCTGGCCTGTTCGGCCTGTAGGGCCTGACGACTGCCCGCCAGGTACCAGCGCAGGCTGTGGGCCACGGCCCAGGAAAGGCTCCACTGGTCCTGTGGCCCGCCCCGGTGGCGGTACCACCAGCCCATGTCGGTCCGTCCCGTGTCCCACTGGGGCGCGCCGCCCGCGTTGAGACACTGGCTGATGAAGTTGGTGCAGTCCACGTCAAAGGCGCGGTACTCCGGGTTGTACCCGTCCCACCACCGCTCCGCGTACGCCGCGGCGGCGTCGCGGCGGTAGGTCGCCCCGCCGGACGCCGCTCCGAGCGCGCCGTCATGGGGCCTGGGCTCACCGCCCAGCACCGGCCGCAAGGGTGCCATCCGCTGCCCCTCCTGGTCCGCGCTGTCCTCCGCCAGAACCCAACCGTCCCCTCGCGGCACGCAGAGGGCGCGGTGCGTGCGCAGCAGCGCGTAGGACTCCTGCCGGCCCTGCTTCTCATACCAACGATCCAGGCGCTCCCGAAAGGGCGCCAGTACGCCCTGCGGCACCGTCTCCGGGGGCCCCACCTGAACCGACGCTTCGATTCCCGTGAAGCGGAAGCGCCCAGACTGCTCCGCCCGCCGGAGCGCTTCCCGTTCCTTCTCCACCCGCCTCAGTCCCGGGCGCCCTGCCTGTCCTGCGGGCCAGTACTTGTCCAGTAACCTGAAATCCCCATCCAGAGAGGCACGAGCGCGGTCACGGGCGTAGCTCTCCAGCGTTTGCTCCAGTTGCTCCATCGTGGGCAAAAAAGATCCCCCCGCACAGGATACGCGCCGGGGGGATCCGGGGTCATCTGCAGGGGGCCGACAACTGCGGCCCTGTAACTGTTGGGCTACCGCCGGATCAGCACCAGAGCCAGCACGGCCAGGCCGGCCAGCAGGCGGTACCAGGCGAACACCAAGAAAGTGCCGCGCCGGAGGAACCTGAGCAGGTAGGAGATGGACAGGGCACCGGACACCGCGGCGGCCACAACGCCCACAATGACCGGGAGGGTGACGTCCGCCAGGGAGAAATCCCGAAGGGCTATGACCCCGGCGCCAAAGATGATGGGGGCCGACATCAGGAAGGAAAACCGGGCCGCCGCCTCCCGGTTGAGGCCCAGGGCGCGGCCGGCGGTCATGGTGGCACCGGACCGCGATACGCCGGGGATCACGGCCGCCGCCTGAGACAGTCCAATCAGAATGCTGTCGGCAAGGCCGATTTGGGAGATGTCCTTCACTTGCAGCCTGGTGGCGTCCACCCAATAGAGGATGGCGCCCATCACGATCAGCATGACTGCCACCAGAGACGGGGTGCGGAAGACGGTGGCGGCCTGCTCCTCCAGCAGCAGCCCCACAATCGCTCCCGGAACGGACGCCGCCGCCAGGTACCAGAAGATGCGGCCATCGGCCGAGCGCGGCCGGGTCAGGCCGGCAATGCCGTAGTTGAGCCAGTCGCGCCAGAAGTAGCCGACCACGGCCACCAGGGTGCCCAGGTGAAGGGCCACGTCTAAGCTCAGGGAGTTGAGTTCCGGATTCGTCCAGTTCATCACCCACGGAAACAGGGCCAGGTGGGCAGAACTGGAGATGGGGAGAAATTCGCCCAGGCCCTGAAGAAGCCCCATAATAAGCGCTTGAAAAACCGTCATGACTGCACCTCGTGCTGTGATTCCGGCCTACAACGAAGGCACGGGGCCCAGGGGGCCGGGCCATAGCTCCAGAGATTCTAGTCGGGAGCACAAACTCCTCCGTGCCCTGTGAAAACTGCTCAAACGGCGAAGGAAGAAGGGCCCGCGTGGGCGAACCCTAGTGAAACCGGTCTGGCCCCCCAGACCCCGGAAGGAGGCTCCACCTGATGCAGGTCTTCTACAACGGACAGTTCATGCCGGCCGAGCAGGTCTCCATCGGCATGGAGGACCGCGGCTATCAGTTTGCCGATGGCATCTACGAGGTCGTGCGCGTCTACAACAACAGGCTGTTTCACCTGAAGCCCCACATGGAGCGGCTGGCCCGCAGCGCGGCGGGCATTGAACTGGATCTGCCGTGGGCGCTGGACGAGCTGGCCGGCGCCATGCGGCAGTTGGTCGACGCCAACCAGCCGGGCGACGGCTACGTCTACCTACAGATCACCCGCGGCGTGGCCCCGCGCAATCATCCGTTCCCCACCCAGCCGGAGCCGGTCGTCACCATGTACACCAAGGTGCTGCCCCGCCCTACCCGGAATCTGGAGCAGGGCGTGGCGTGCGTCACGGTGGATGACGACCGGTGGCTGCGCTGCAACATCAAGTCCGTCTCCCTGCTGCCCAACGTGCTGGCCAAGCAGAAGGCCGCCAGGGCGGGCGTGTATGAGGCCATCTTCGTTCGCGACGGACGCGTTACGGAGGGAAGCTCCAGCAATATCTTCTGCGTCTACGGCGACACCATCCAGACACATCCGGCCAACAACCTGATTCTGGGCGGCATCACCCGTCAGGCGCTGATTCGCCTGGTCAGGCAGGAGGGCTTCCGCCTGCTGGAGGAGCCGTTCTCCGTGCCGGGCCTGCTGGCGGCGGATGAGGCCATTGTCTCCAGTACTACATCTGAAGTCACGCCCATCGTGCAGGTGGACGGTCACCCCATTGGTGATGGCCGTCCTGGACGCGTGACGCGGGCTCTGCAGGCGGCCTTTGAGGCGGAGATCCGCCGAGAAACCGGGGCCTAGCGAAGCCACATAGAGCAGGGGCGAGGCATGTGCCTCGCCCCTGCTGCGTTTCGCCGTTCTGGCCAGGTCGGCCCCCCGCCCAGTCTAGGCGGAATGGCCGCCGGCCTCCCTGGGGGCTACCAGGCGCCGGCTCTGCACCACGATGGGGTAGAGAATGCCCACGGTGACCGCGTTGATAGCGGCCGCCGGCAGCACCACCGTCATGAAGAGAGCCTTGAAGGGCGCGGGAAGGCCGAACAGGATCAGAGCCGAACCCAGGAACACGGCGCCGCTGACCACCGTGCCCACCAGGCCGATGATGACCGCCTGGATCTTGTCGTTGATCTTGCCCAGGACCTGGATCAGGGCAAGCACCACCAGCGTGGTGACCACCTTGTCGATGATGTTGGGGATCTGCCCGCCGGGGAAGGTGGTGGCGATGGCCGAGAGAATACCGGCCACCACGCCGGCCACCAGGCCCAGCCGGATATTCGGGAACATCAGCAGCGAGATGAACAGCATGGACAGCAGCAGGTCAGGCTTCATCCCGCCAATAAATCCGGGCGTCAGCTGATGCACCACATAGCCGATAGCCAGCAGGAGCGCCACCAGGATGAGTTCAGAAAGAGAACGATTCCGCATGATTTGAATTCCTCCCTGTAAAAATCCGTAACGGAGAAGGCACTGACGGTAACAGCCGGACGTTGCACCACCAATCGGGTTCGTCCACGCGCCATCCCCCCTTCACAGGTAAACAAAAAAGCCTTCGTCCCGCTGGGACGAAAGCTTTCACTTCCGTGGTGCCACCCAAATGAGCGCATGCGCCCACTCTGCAGAGTACGGCCGGTACGGCTTATACTCCCTTCCCTGTAACGGAGGAACTCCGGCAGTGCCTACTTGCCCAAAGGCTTTCAGGCTGCAGCTCTTGGGTCCATTCGCCGCGTTCGCCAGACCGGTCTTCCACCGCCACCGGCTCGCTTGACTGGCAAGGGCGCGGGTACTCGCCCCGGTCATCGCTTTGATCTGCTAAACGGATGTTGTGCTTATATTGGACCTAAGACAGCGCGATGTCAAGCCCTTTCTCACAGAAAGGCGAAAGGGGCCTTTGTCCGAATGGCGCCAGCGGGCGCCTGCCTAGCGCAGCGGCACCACCCGTGACGACAGAATCGCCTGCTCCAGATCGGCGATCAGGTCAGCCGCATCCTCCAGGCCAACGGACAGCCGCACCAGGTCCTCGGTGACCCCGCTGGCCGCCTGTTCTTCCGGCGTTAGCTGCTGGTGCGTGGTGCTGGCCGGATGGATGACCAGCGACTTGGCGTCGCCCACGTTCGCCAGAAGCGAGAAGAGCTTGAGGTTATCGATGAAGCGCTTCCCGGCCTCGCGCCCGCCCTTGATGCCAAAGGTGAGAATGGCGCCGCCGTACCCGTTTCTCAGGTACTTCTTGGCTAGGTGCCGCTGCTGGTGGCTCTCCAGGCCGGGATAGCTCACCCAATCCACGTCCGGGTGTCCCTCCAGGAAGCGGGCCACTTCCGCCGTGTTGGTGCAGTGGCGCTCCATGCGCAGGTGCAGCGTCTCCAGCCCCTGCAGGAACAGGAAGGCGTTAAAGGTAGACAGCGATGCGCCCATGTCGCGCAGAAGCTGTACTCTTGCCTTGGTGATGTAAGCCGCCCGGCCGATGTCCTGGACGTACCGAACGCCGTGATAGCTGGGGTCCGGTTCGGTCAGCCCCGGGAACCGTCCGCTGTCCCAGGGGAAGTTGCCACTGTCCACAATGACGCCGCCGATGGCCGTGCCGTGGCCGCCAATGAATTTGGTGGCCGAGTGGACGACGATGTCTGCGCCGAAGTCAAAGGGACGGCAGAGATAGGGCGTGGCAAAGGTGTTGTCCACGATCAGCGGGACGCCCGCGTGGTGGGCAATGTGGGCGATGGCCTCCAGGTCCGGCACATCCAGCTTGGGGTTGCCGATGGTCTCCACATACAGCGCCTTGGTGCGCTGGTCGATGGCCGCCCGGAAGTTCTCCGGGTTCGTCGGGTCCACAAACTTCACCGTCACCCCGATCTTGGGAAGGGTGGCGGAGAAAAGGTTGTAGGTCCCGCCGTAGAGGCTGGTGGCCGAGACGATGTTGTCGCCCTGGACGGCTATGTTCAGGATGGCCAGGGTAATGGCGGCCTGGCCGGAGGACGTGGCAAGCGCGCCCACCCCTCCCTCCAGGGCGGCTATGCGCTGCTCAAAGACGTCCGTGGTGGGGTTCATGATGCGAGTATAGATGTTCCCGGTTTCCTTGAGGGCAAACAAGTTGGCGGCATGGTCCGCGTCGTGAAAGACGTAGGACGTGGTCTGGTAGATGGGTACGGCACGGGACCCGGTAGCGGGGTCCACCTGCTGACCGGCGTGGACGCACAGGGTGTCGAAGCGCTGGCCTTCCGACATGGCTCTCCCCTCCTTCTCTTTCTGGCACCAGGGCCCTTGCGGCTGCCGGGCGGCGGCCGTCCGTCCGCTGCCGGGGCCCAAAACAAAAAGCCTCTGCAGATAAGCAGAGGCAATGCGTCCCATGGCGCACCGCGACCGCTTATCTCTCAGCTCCAACGGGAGCTGCAGGAATTGGCACCTTCAGCGCTAATGGTGCGCCTGGGTTGCCGGGCTTCATCGGGCCAGTCCCTCTGCCACTCTGGATAATCGGTTGGGCTATAAAGTTGAAAACATCCTAGCACGGGGCCGGGTCTCTGTCAACGGCACAATGGCCCGGAATTCCGGGCTGCGCGATCGCGGCCGGTGCGCGAGGGCGAGTGTCGGCATCACCGAACCGCTGCGGTCCCTCCGGGCCGTGATCCTGGGGCCTGCCCTGGCCGGGCCTGCGATGCCGGCTGTCGCTGCCGCCGCTTCCGCCGTTCCTGCTCATTTTCTGCTCTTGCTCCCGTGCTTTCCCGTCACCAGGACGTAGTAGGCGCCGCCATCTCCGCCCTTGGGCTGGTAATCCCAGCCGTCCTCCTCCAGGATGCGGAACACGGCGTCCGCCTGGTGGGCGTCCGCGCTCTCTGTCCCGCGCCCGGCAACTTATGTGCCGACAGTGTTTCAGCGGCGCACGTGGTCCATGCGCTCGACGATCCGGTCTACCTCTCTGCGAACCGCGGCCAGCTCCTCGCTGTCGTCGGCGGGGAAGTGGGCTCGTACATCCTCTTCAATGGCATCCAGCGCATTCCGAAGCCTGTGAATGTCGTCAGCGCTATGTCCGGTCAGCCCGGCAAACATGCTGTCCAGTTCCGCCGCCGTCTTCTCGGCGCCGTAGGGGATAGCTTTCTCCCGGAGGTGCTGGGCAAAGCCGAGGGCGTCCCCAAGCGAAACCACGATCCAGTGCATGGAGGTCCCGTCCTTTCCCGAATTGGCGTGAACGCCGGGCCGTCGGCCACTTCGGTCCGACCGCGCTCTCCGCCGGACAACAGCGCCGGGCGACGGCGAAGAGGAGTGCCGGGGTCCGGCACTCCTCGGGCGCTCTACTACTAGTATACGGCGGGCAACGGGGTTAGCCAACTTCCTTGGCAGCCCGAAGGGTCGTGCGCTAGTAGATTCCCATCTCGCGCATCTTCTTGAGGCGCGGGCTCATGCGGTCGGGCGTCCAGAACGGCTCCCAGACCAGGTGGACGTCGGCCTCCTTGACTCCCGGCAGGGACCGGACGACGGACTTGGCCTGGTCCGTGATCATCCCGGCCACGGGGCAGCCCGGCGCGGTCAGCGTCATGGTGACGTCCACCCGCTCGCCGTTGATGTCCACGTCGTAGACCAGACCCAGATCAACGATGTTGTAGCCAATTTCCGGGTCCTTCACTACTTCCAAAGCCTTCAGGACTTCCTCCTGGGTAGGCACAGTGGTCACTCCTCTCGGAATCGAACCTCTGCCAGATATTTTGCACGATAAATTGCGGAATGGCAACCGGACTCACAGCCACCCCTTGCGCCGGAAGTAGTATGCCAAGCCCACCATGATGAGGACCATGGCGGTTACCACCAGGTGAAAGCCATAGGGCGCCGACCGCAGCGGGATATTGTCGAAGTTCATGCCGTAGATGCCGGAGATCAGGGTCAGAGGGAGGAAGATGACGGACACGGCCGCCAGTACCTTCATGGTGCCGTTGGTGCGGTTGGCCACAGCAGAGAGATGCGCTTCCAGGGCGGACGAGACCAGGTCGCGGTACGTCTCGGCCAGCTCTGCCAGGCGCATGGCGTGGTCGTAGACGTCCACGATGTAGCGCTTCAGCTTCTGGTCTACCACGGGCACGTCGCGGACGGTCAGCGAATGAATGAGATCCCGCTGCGGCAGAAGCACCTTGCGGATGCGCAGCAGCTTTCGCTTCAGCACAAACAGCTTCTCCATGGCACCCCGGTCGCGACGGCTGAGGATCTGCTCCTCCAGGACCTCCAGCTCGTCGCCAATGTCGTCCAGGGCGGGGAAAAAGCTGTCCACAGCGGCGTCCAGCAGCTTATAGAGCATCTCGCCCACGGGCGGATGGTGGCTGCCCTGCGCCACCCCGTCAAAGACCGCGTCCAGGGCCGGCAGAACGCCCTGGTGGCTGGTCAGCAGGTAACTGTCTCCTACGAACATGTCCAGCTCATCGATGTGGATGCGCCGCCCCGACCAGTCGCGGGCCACGTTGACCACCAGGAAACTGTGGGTCTCGTACTCGTCCAGCTTGGGACGCTGCGACTGGTCCTGGCAGTCCTCCACCGCCAGGCGGTGAAGCCCCCAGGGCTCGGCCAGGCGGGATACCTCCGTCGCGTCCACGTCAAGCCAAGCCTGCGCCCCGTCCTCGGGCCGGCCCTCCACGGCAAAGGCCTCCGCGTCAGAACCCTGCAGGACCTGCATCTCGTCGCCACGCATCAGCAGCGCGCGCACCTTGTCACCTCGTCCCCGCCGGCCCTTCCCGTTCGGGCCGATGTGCATAGTCTGGTGAAGAGTTACACGCCCGAGGAGGGATGTCCTTGTTTCCCAGTATGCCCCAGGCCTGGCGGCCGGGCCCCGGCCCTTACGGCCTGCCTTACCCCGCTCCGACCGGCATGCCCGTCCCGGGTCCGTTCCCCACGCCGTCTACCTCGCTGCCGCCCCTGCCCCTGCCGCCCTGGCTGAATGCCCAGAACCCGGTTCAGGACATGACCGTGCAGGGCCCGCCGCCGCTCCCGGCCGTCAGCGTGCAGCAACCGCCCCCGTCAGCTCCCACGACCCCTGTCAGCACGGGTTACGT
>JBLNCQ010000157.1:0-4627 GCA_050260815.1 Bacillota bacterium | reverse complement strand
ATCCCGAACACGGAAGTTAAGCCCTCCAGCGCTGATGGTACTTGGCGGGAAGCCGCCTGGGAGAGTAGGACGTCGCCGGGAAATCATTGAGAAAGACCACCGATGAGAGTCGGTGGTCTTTTTGTGCATGGCCGGCAGGATGCTGCCCGACGGCCTAGGAATGGAGAAGCGGTAGGTAGGAACGTCGCGGCTGCTGGCCCGTCTTTGGAGAGAAACCAGATCCGCAAGGCGCGGGGTCCGCATACAGGGCAGTGGGACCTGCCGGGCGGCAGGATCGAGTTCGGTGAGAGTCCGGAGAGCGGCGGAGCTATGTGGCGCCTGACGGTGAAGAAGAGGAGCTGCACCACCTCGGAATCATCTATGAAGCAGCGGCAGAGCCTGACGGTCCTGTTAAGCACACTCCCGACGGACAGGACTCACTTGGAGCGCAATGGCTTGAGGTAGCTGGACTAAGGGAGGCCGAGCTCAGTCCCATGGTGCGCTGGGTGTTGGGTGCCCTCAGAACCTGATGTGCGATTGCCCGGCGTATATCAGACCGGGTAGAAGGCCACGCCCACCGTGCCAGGGCCGGTGTGGACGCCAATCACGGGGCCCACCTCGAAGAGGATAATATCGCCAGACACTGCCATGGAGCGCTGGATCATTTCCTTTAGCTTCTTGGCCGCCGCAAGACCGTGGCCATGCCCCACGGCCACCCGGACGGGGCGTGATCCCACGGCGTCACGCATGAACTGCACAAAGCGCTCCAAAGCTTGAGCCTGACTTCGCACCTTGCCGAAGGGGACGTAAACGCCGTTCTCAACTCGGATCAGTGGTTTGATGTGGAGGAGCGAGCCCAGGAGTGCAGACACTTTGCCTATGCGGCCGCCCTTCTCCAGGTATTGCAGCGTGTCCAGGCTAAAGAGCAATTCCATCCTGTCGCGCACTGAGCGGGCGCGGTCGATGACATCGTGGATGGACAGACCTTCTGCAGCCGCCGTGGCAGCCTCAATGACCTGGAATGCTAGCCCCCAGGAGAGGAAACCGGAGTCCACCACGGACACGCGGTCCACGCCGACGTGCTCGGCTGCCATGCGGGCGGTGTCGACGGTGCTGCTCAGGCCGCGAGACAGGTGCAGCGAGATCACATGGTAACCCTGATTGGCCCAGCGTTCGAAGACGCGAATGAAGTCAAGCGGCGAAGGCTGCGACGTTTTCGGGAGCGACGGAGCCTTCGCCAGCATGGGGTAGAATTGATCGGGCGTGATCTCGACACCATCCAGGTAGCTGCGGTCGTCAAACTGAACGCTCAGGGGCACGATTTCAATGCCGTATCGGGCTGACGCCACGCGGCTGAGATCGGACGTAGAGTCGGTGATGATCTTAATGTTCGCCACCCGCTGCCTCCTTCGGGGATGAATGGACAATCAGGTCGTCCCCGAAGAGGTCCTTGAGGACCACGGCGAAGGCCTGAAAAGCGCGCGTGATCTTGGGGCGCATGCCCTGGCGCAGGGCGTTCACTTCGTCCAGGCCCTTGGGTGTCAGGGTATACAGGCGCTGCGTGCGGCGGTCAGGGTCCTGCCACTGACCCTGCACCAGGCCCTTCTTCTCAAATCTGCGGAGCAGCGGGTAGATGCCGCCGGTGCTGGGCTGCCAGGCTCCATTGGTGCGGCGGCCGATCTCCGTGCAGATCTCGTTGCCGTTGCGGGGTGCGTCGCTGCCTGCAAGCAAGTGCAGGACGTAGAGGGGCAGGAGACCGCGCGTCAGGACCTGGCCCACCACCTCGCTGGTCTCACGAGAGGCCTTCAGTTCCTCGAGGCGCCGGCGATACTCCTCCTGCAGGCGCCGTTCTTCCTCGTCCCAGTCCACAATGCGCAAATCCTTTTTCCTGGCCAGGAGGTGGAACCTTCCTTCTTGTATCTTCAATTTGAGGTTATCACTGCTGCAAACCTGGGGCAAGGGAAACTCGAAACGCCACTGGAGGCATATGGTTGGCTACATTCGGGACGAGCCCTCCCTCATGTGCCGGAATTATCTTGCAGCAGTCGGCAGGATATCGATGACGGGCACCGAACAACTTTAGCACATTAGTAGGTCACCACAGTTCAGGATATGGCCCTTCCATTAGACCACATAACCTAGAAGCGAATCTCCCACCGCATACAGCCTGGACGCTCCGCGTCAGTCCCATTTGGGTCAGAGGTAAGGGGGGATGCGCATGACTAAGGCGCGCACCGCAAGCGGCGCGGATCGGTAGGATCTGCGCCCGAGCGGTGCGTTTGGCGTCTTCAGGAGCGGACTCGCCATCTTTCCCACGAAGGGAGCAGTGACCGTGACCACGCCCTTTTGGTTCGTGCTGTTCGCGCTGATTGCCTACGCCGTGGCCTATCAGGCGTATGGACGGTGGTACGACCGGACCGTCTGGAAGCCCGACGCCAGGCGCACCACCCCGGGGCACATGTACACCGATGGCGTGGAGTTCTTCCCCGTCAGCAAGTATGTGCTCTGGGGCTACCAGTTCAAGAGCGTAGCCGCCCTGGGCCCCATCCTGGGCCCCTTCATTGCCCTGCAATACGGTTGGGCGCCGGCTCTGCTCTGGATCATCCTGGGCAACTTCTTCATCGGCTGGCTGCAGGATTACGGCTCCATCATGGTCTCGCTCCGCAATCAGGGACGGTCCTTCGGCCCCATCACCTATGAGTTCGCGGGCAACGCGGGGCGCAGTACCCTGCTGGGATTTATTCTTTTCTACTTGCTGATCATTTCGGCCACGTTCATCTACTTCATCGCCACCTTCTGGAACATCTTCCCCGGAACGTTCGCCGCCACGCTTGGCATCATGCTGGCGGGCGTCATAGCCGGACAGATGCTCTACAAGGCGCGGATGAACGTTGGCGTCACCACGTTGGTTGCCTTCGCGGTGATGATTGCAGCCATCGTGGCACCGGCGTACCTGGCGCCCCTCCGGGTCACCAAGGACTTCCTTGGTCCCTGGACCATCACCTTCTGGGCACTGATGGCAGGCGTGCTGCTTTACCTGGCCGCGGTGCTGCCGCTGCCCACCTTCATTCAGCCGGTCAACTACGTGTCGTTCTTCCCGGCCTTCCTGGGCGTTATCCTCATCTTGGTGGGTGCCCTGCTGTCACCGGCAACGGGCGTGACCCTGCAGCAACCGGCCTTCATCGGTTTCTGGCCGGCCAAGGCCCCGGGGCCCATGTGGCCTCTGCTCTTTGTGGCCATCGCCTGCGGCGCCATCTCCGGATGGCACAGCCTGGTGGGCTCGTCCACCACGTCAAAGCAGCTTGACGTCGAGACGGACGCCTTCCCTGTAGGTGCCGGCGCCATGCTGTCGGAGGGCCTGGTGGCCCTGGCCTCGCTGGCTGCCTATATGGTGCTGGCCCCCAAGGACACAGCCCTGGGCAGCGTGGGCGCCTGGGTGAACGGCGCCCTGCTGCTGACGGGCAAGTTCCTGGGCGGCTCCGGCCCGGTCCTGCAGACGTATTTCGGCGTGGTGCTGGTCATCTACGCCATCACCGTGCAGGCTCTGGTGACCCGCTTCTGGCGCCTGGTCAGCCAGGAGGTGTTTGGACAGGGCGGACTGGCGGTTCTGGGGCAGAAGCACGTGTCCACCGTAGTGGGCCTGCTGCTGGCCATCCTCTTCGCCACCACCGGCTCCTGGAACAACCTGTGGCTCTACTTTGGGGGCTCCAACCAGTTGCTGGCGGGGCTGGCCCTGATGCTCATCACCATCCATCTGGCAAGGGTGAAGGAGAAGACTGTTTACACCCTGATTCCCGCCCTATTCATGATCGTCACCACGCTCAGCGCCCTTGCCTGGCAGACCTATGTCTTCAGCAGGGCCTTCCTGGGCATCACCAAGACGTTGGTGCAGGCACCGCTCAACCAGTATGCGGGCGCGGCCAAGTTCCTGGACGGGCTGTTTGTCCTGGTAGGCGTGGCCCTGTTCCTGTTGGGTATCCGAATGGCCTGGCTGACCCTGAACTCTTACCGGCAGGCCTTCAGCGGAGCGGCGCCCGTGGCTGCAGACGATTGACCCGAGGCATCGGTAGTCAGGTGCCCTGTCCCGCATAGCCTGGCCCCGAAGCAATGAGAGGCCCGGGAGCCCGGCGGTCGGCGAAGTGAAAGCGGCCCCGGGCCCCGGGTACCCGTATACCCGCCCCTCCTACGAACCCGGAAAGGAGCGAAGCCCTTGTTCTGGAGGAAGAAGGACGCCAAGGAAAAGGAGAACGCCGGACAGGAGAAGAGCGGTGTGGCGCAGGTGATGAAGGGCGTGCTCTACGGCATGGCCTCGCACGGCAACGTGACGGCCGCCCTGCGCACCCGCATGCATTTGGAGCACCTGTTCATGTTCATCACGCTGGGCGACATGCTGGGCATCCCGGTGCTGCCGCCCTATTACTCGCTGCGCATCCTGCCCTACGCCGTGCCCAACATTGAGTCCTGGAAGCAGCGGGTCTTCCGCGAGCGCGACTTTACCGACGCTATTTACTAGCGCGCAGCGCGCCGGGGGCAGGAGCCACCCGGACGCAGCAGAGGCAACAACCGGCGCCCCGCTCTCGCAGCGGGCCCGCGAAAGAGAGGGAACGCAATGCTGCCCATCGGCATGGGCCGTTACTTTGAGGAGCAT
>JBLNCQ010000156.1:0-8517 GCA_050260815.1 Bacillota bacterium | reverse complement strand
GAGCCGCCGCGCTCCGGCGGTGCAGGTCCGCCGCCTGCTCGCCTTCCCGCCGGGGCAGAGAGGCCACCAGGTAGACCTGGGACCTGGCATGGTCGAAGATGGCCAGAATCCCGGCCGCCATCCACCAGGCGGCGGGCAGGTCGCGGTCCTCCGGCGGAGCGTCGGGAAGCCGCTCCAGCGACCGTACCGCGTCATACCCCAGGTAGCCCACCAGACCACCGGTGAAGTCCGGCAGCCCCTCCAGCCCCGGCAGCCGGTTGAGCGCCGGCGCCTGCAGCTCGGCCAGGTGGCGGCGCAGCAGGGAGAACGCATGGTCGTCGGGGCCGGCAGCCACCACCCGGAACGGGTCAGCACCAACGAAGGAGTAGCGGGCGACGCGCTCCCCGCCCTCCACGCTCTCCAACAGGTAGCCCGGGCCTTCCCCGGCCAGTTTGAGGTAGACGGAGACGGGCGTCTCCAGGTCGGCGTTCCAGGCCCTGACCACGGGTACCAGCGGGTATTCCCGGGCCAGGCGCTCAAAGGTTGTCAGGTCGGGCCACATGCCAGTCACCTCCCAGCCGTCTTCCGGCAGCACAAAAAGGCCTTTCGTCCCAACTCTGGGACGAAAGGCCTTGCCTTCCGCGGTGCCACCCCGTTTGGATCGCTGCGCGATCCCCCTCTGCAGGTACGGACGGGAACGCCTGCAGCCGAGACACTCGCGCAGGTGCCCAACGTCGATACCCTCTCCCTGTTGACGGCGGGAGGTTCCGTCGGCGCCTAGTGGCGCGGGGCCCAAGTCATGAGCCCCTCATCGCGTTCGGACCGCAGCTCGTGGGACCATTCCGCGTCAGGTCTTGCGCCGGACCTCGCACCACCGCCGGCTCGCTTGGGCAGAGACCCTGCCGCGTACTCTTCCACTCATCGCCTTTGCCGTATGATATTGGCCTGATACTACCACCGGGGAACGCGCTGTGTCAACCACTTTTTAGCGCCGAATCAACGGCAGCTACTGGCCGTCCTCACTGTACTCCAGCAGGTCGCCGGGCTGGCAGCCCAGTTCCCGGCAGAGCGCCTCCAGGGTAGAGAAGCGAATGGCCTTGGCCTTGTTGGTCTTCAGGATCGACAGGTTGGCAATGGTGATGCCCACCCTCTCGGCGAGGTCCGTGAGGGAGACCCTGCGATCGGCCATGACCCGGTCCAACCGGACAATGATAGCCACAAGATCCCTCCTCAGATGGTCAGGTCCTGCTCTTCCTGCAACTGGGTCCCCAGGCGGAAAGCCTCCGCCAGCACAATCACCAGCAACCCAAAGAAGACGGTGGTCAGATCCGGACCCAGCCGGGCAGCGACCTCGACACCGGCCAGGTGGACCTGTTGGGCGATGAACCTGCCGGCGGCAATCCCGCCGGCCCACTGCACGGCGGCCAGGACCAGAATGGCCACGCCGATGCCGCGTATGCGCGACGTGTTCTCCGGGGCGAAGACAACCCCCTCGGCCAGCGTGGTCAAGATGAGGCGCAGCCGGTTGATGATGTAGAGGACCGTGGCCATCATGGGCAGGGCCACAGTGCCCATCATCAGGGCTACCCAGGTCCTGGTCGCCGCTCCGTCAAGGGGCACCCGGAACAGGACGCTCAGGGAAGGCGTGTCTACCCGAATGCCCGCGGTTCCGGGCAGGTCGCCCCCGGACAGGACCATCCAGGCCGTGGCACCCAGGGCCACGACCGAGGTGACGATGGTTGCCAACCAGATGATGGTCAGGGCCACGCGCAGGACTTGGATCAGCGATCTGGCACCGGTGTATCTCATTTCGTGTACCCTCCCGGTTCATGCTGTGGGATGGGCCCCAGGCCCGGCTCTCGACTCCAGCATACACAGCGGTTTATCGTTTGTCAATAACGATTTATTGCCTTACGATAATTCCCCTTCCCAGGTGCCCCGCCCACAGCCCACAAAGGCAGAGGCCCCGCAGGGTAGGTAGCCCTGCGGGGCCATCAGGAACCGGTGGCGTCACCTCATCTAGCCTACCTGAATCAGCCCGGCGCGCTCGCGGAACTTGTGCAGCACCTGATCGCGAAGGGCGGTCAGCTCCGGCGACCGCAGCCGCCGGTCCTGGGCCACCAGGCCCAGGGCTTCCTGGCGCGCCACCTCCAAGACCCTCTGATCGCGCAGCGGGTCGGCAATCTTCAGGTCCGGCAGGCCGTGCTGGCGCGTGCCGAAGAACTCGCCGGGGCCGCGCAGCTTCAGGTCCTCCTCGGCAATCTCAAAGCCGCTCTGGGTGCGCTGCATCACCAGCAGGCGCTGCCGCCCCTCCTCGCTGGTGGGCGAGGCCACCAGCAGGCAGTAGGACTTGTGGGCGCCGCGGCCAACGCGGCCGCGCAGCTGATGAAGCTGGGCCAGGCCAAAGCGGTCCGCCCCCTCCACCACCATCACCGTGGCGTTGGGCACGTCCACGCCCACCTCAATGACGGTGGTGGCCACCATCACCTGCATCTGGCCGGAGCGGAAGGCGGCCATGGCCCGCTCTTTCTCCTCCGGCTTCATGCGGCCGTGCAGCAGGCCCACGGACAGATCGGGGAACTCCTCCTGGGAAAGCCGCTCCGCCAGGGCGGTGGCGGCCTCGGCCTGCACCTTCTCCGACTCGTCCACCAGGGGGCAGACCACGTAGGCCTGGCGCCCTTCGGCCACCTGCTGCCGCACCAGACCGTAGACCTGCCGCTTCTCCTGCTCCGTGAACCAGCGGGTCTCAACGGGCGTGCGACCCGGTGGCAGCTCATCGATGACGGAGACGTCCAGGTCGCCGTAAAGGGTCAGGGCCAGGGTGCGGGGAATGGGCGTGGCCGTCATGACCAGAACGTCGGGGACGGGTCCGGAGGGGCTGACCCGGGCGGCGTCCGCCGCCGCCCTTTCGGCCCGGGCGGAGTCGTCGGCCGAGGCCGACGGCGCATCCACTTCCCCAAGTGCGGCGGCTGCGTGTGAGGCCGCCCCCTTGTCCAGCAGCACGGCCCGCTGGCGAACACCAAAGCGGTGCTGCTCGTCGGTGACCACCAGACCCAGGCGGTGAAACTCCACGCCCTCCTGGATCAGGGCGTGGGTGCCCACGGCCACGTGGACCACCCCTGAGGCCAGGGCCCGCAGGAGGGTCTCCTTCTCACGCTTCGGCAGTCCGCCGGAGACCAGGGCCACGCGGATGCCCAGGGGCTCCAGCCAGCGGCGCAGGCCCAGAAAGTGCTGCTCGGCCAGGATCTCCGTGGGTGCCATCAAGGCGCCCTGATAGCCGCTGGCCACCGCCTTGACCAGGGCCAGGGTGGCCACCACGGTCTTGCCGGAGCCCACGTCGCCCTGGAGCAGTCGGTTCATGGGCCGGGGCGACTCCATGTCGCGCCGGATATCTTCATAGGCACGCTGCTGCGCCCCGGTCAGGCGGTACGGCAGGCCGGCCAGGAACTGGGCCAGGAGCGGCCCGTCAGGCCGGTGCTGCAGGCCGGGCGTCTCTTCGGCGTAGCTGGACTTCATCAAGGCCAGGCCCAGTTGGAGCAGGAAAAGCTCGTCGAAGACCAGGCGCTTGCGTGCTGCCTCCAGGTGCTTCTCACTGGCCGGGAAGTGGATGTGGTACCAGGCGCCGGCGCGCCCGCCCAGGCGGTGGCGCCCGCGCAGCTCGGCGGGCAGGGTCTCGGGCAGGCCGGGGGTGTACTGGTCCACCACGCCCTTCATCAGGCTGCGCATCATGCGGGCGGTGAAGCCTTCCGTCAGCGGGTAGATGGGCACCAGGCGGCCCGTGTGCAGGGGGTCGCCGTCCTCCACCGCCTCGTACTCCGGGTTGTTGAACTGAATCTGATTGTAGCGCCGCTCCACACGGCCGCTGAAAATGACCTTCTGGCCCGGCTGAAAGTGTCCGCGCCGGAACGGCTGGTTGAACCAGACGCCCCAGCACAGGCCCAGGCCGTCGGTCAGCCCCACCTTGAGGATGTACAGGCCGCGCCGCGGCCGCATCTCCTGCACGCCGGTGACCGCGCCCTGCACCGTCTCCAGCTGGCCGTCGGCCACCTGGGCGATGGGCTTGAACTGGCTGCGGTCCTCATGCCGGCGGGGGAAGTGCTCCAGCAGGTCCATGACGGTCTCGATGCCCAGCCTGTTCAGGGCCCTGGCCTTGGCCGGGCCCACCCCCTTGAGATACTGCACGGGCAACAAAAGAGGGTCCCGGGGGGACCCTGTGTCCGTTGTGGGCTGCGGAGGCAAGCCGGTCCGGACGGACGCGCCGGGCGCCGTCCCGGACTTGGGCCTTGCCTGGGCCGCGGCCCCCGCGGCGGGATCGCGAGCAGCCGCTCCTGCAGCCCCCTGTTGTCTCTTCCTGGTGGGCCGTGCTTCCGCCATAACTCACTCCACCGAGATCAGGTAGTAATAGAGCGGCTGCCCCCCGTAGTGAACCTCCACCTCGGCCTCCGGGAAGCGGGAGCGGACGCTGTCCGCCAGAGCCGAGGCGCCTTCGCCGGTAATACCCTCGCCGTAGTAAAGAGTGATGATTTCGCCGCCGCCCTCCATGAGCCGGGCCACCACGTCCGCGGCCACGGAGTCGACGGAGGTGCCGGTGGTGACGATCTGGCCGCCGGCCAGTCCCAGGACATCGCCTTTCTGAATGGTCAGGTCGCCAATGGCGGTGTCGCGGACGGAGTACGTGACCTCGCCGGTGCGAACGGCCTCGGCGGCCCGCTGCATGCTGGCCACCACGCGCTCCACGTCGCCGTCGGGCTGCCAGGCCAGCATGGCGGCGATACCCTGGGGGAACGCCTTGGTGGGCACCACATGGATGGTCTGGTCGCCGGCCAGGTCCCTGGCCTGCTGCGCCGCCAGGATGATGTTCTTGTTATTGGGGAGCAGCACTACGTTGCGGGAGCCGGTCTGGCGCACCGCGTTAAGCAGGTCCTCCGTGGACGGGTTCATGGTCTGCCCGCCCTCGATGACCGCCGCCACGCCCAGGCTCTTGAAGATCTCGCTCATGCCCTCGCCCGCCGCCACGGCCACCACGGCCAGGTCCGGGGCCTCCTCCTCCGGGGAGGCAACCGGAACCTCCAGGCCGTCCAGCGAGGCGTCCACAAGGCCCTCGGTGGGGTCAAGGCGCGCGCCCGTGCCGCCGCCTGCCTCCTGCCCGGCGTGTGCCCGCAGGTCCTCGTGCTGGACCTGCATGTTCTTGATTTCGATATTGAAGACCGTGCCCTGGCGGACGCAGTAGTCCAGCACGGGGCCGGGGTTCCCGGAGTGGATGTGCACCTTGGCCAGTTCGGCGGTGCCCACCACCAGCAGGCAGTCGCCCATCGGTGCAAGGTGGTGGCGCATGTCGTCGAGCAGCAGCCCCTTGCCCCGGACCATCAGCTCAATGTCATAGGGGAAGCGGATGTCGTACTCCTCATTCAGGTCGAACTGCACCGTTTCCGCCGGCGAGGTGTCCTTGCCCGACTTGACCGTCGCCGCCGGCCGGCCCTGGTCCAGAGCCGCACCGCGCAGGGCCTCCACGTAGCCCTCCAGGACGAAGGTGTAGCCCTTGCCGCCGGAGTCCACCACCCCGGCCTTCTTGAGGATGGGCAGCATGTCCGGGGTTCGTGCCAGTGTGGCGTCCGCCTCGCGGTGGGCGGCCTCCAGCACGCCCAGCACGTCCTCACCCTGGCGGGCCGCCAGCACGGCTGCCTTGGCGGACTCGCGGGCAACGGTGAGAATGGTGCCCTCGACCGGCTTCATGACCGCCTTGTAGGCGGTGCGCACACCCTCCTGCAGGGCGCCGGCGATATCCGTGGCGCTGGCCCGCTTCTTGCCGGACAGGCCCTGCGAAAAGCCGCGGAAGAGCTGGCTGAGGATGACGCCGGAATTGCCCCGGGCGCCCATCAGGCAGCCCATGGCGCAGGCTTCGGCCACCTCGGCCACGGCGGTCTCTGGCGCCTTCTGCACCTCCCGTGAAGCCGACAGCATGGTCATGGTCATGTTGGTACCGGTGTCGCCGTCGGGAACGGGGAAGACGTTGAGCGCGTCGACCGTGGCCTTATTCTGTTCCAGGTGGTTCGTTGCAGCAATGAAGAGCCGCTTGAGCAGGGCGGCGTCCACGTACTCCAGGCTCAAAATACAGGTGGCCTCCTCTAGCGGGCGTTGCCGACCTTCACGCCCTGGACCCGTACGTTCACGTTGCGCACCTTCAGGCCCGTGGTGCTTTCAATCGTATACTTGACCTTATCCACCACATTGCGGGCCACTTCGGAAATCCGGGTGCCATAGCCTACGACAACGTACAGGGTGATATCCGCAATGTTGTCGCTGAGTTCAACCTCCACGCCCCGCGAGAGGTTTTCGCGTCCCAGCAGTTCGGCAATGCCGTCCTTGATCTTGGTTGAAGCCATGCCAACAACGCCATAGCACTCTGTCGCCGCCACACCGGCGATGGTGGCAATGACCTCTTCCGATAGGGAAATGCGGCCCATTGTGTTGTTCAGCTCACGAGCCACGGTATGGCCTCCCTCCGAGTGCTAACAGCAAAGATTCTCTGGAAAAACGGCTTTTTCCTCCTAGTATGCCTCGGAGGAGGGATCGGGCCCGGTCGGGTTGCTATTGCCTCCGTGTCTATGCTACAATTAGGGCTGTCTGTTCAGACAGACACCAACCATGTTTGACGATCGCCTGGCCCGAGGGGGTGTAACGATGGCAAGACTGTGTGATGTTTGCGGCAAGACCGTTGTCTCCGGCAACCTGGTGTCTCACTCCAACATCAAGACCAAGCGCCGCTGGTCTCCCAACGTACAGCGCGTCCGCGCAATTGTGGGAGGCAAGCCGGTCCGCCTGACGGTTTGCACCCGGTGCCTCCGCTCGGGCCGCGTACAGCGTGCCGTTTAGTCTTCCGCTTTATCGAACCGGCAGGTTCCTTCGGGAATCTGCCGGTTTTGCTTTGCGCCGGCAGACCACGGGCTCCGGCCGGCACAGGCGGACCCAGGCCGGCTCAGGCCAGATCAGGCGGGCGGGTGCTCCAGGCGCTCCAGCACCTGCTCAAGCTCCTGCGTGCTCAGGTGGTAGACCTGGCTGCAGAAGTGGCAGCGCAACTCGGCGCCCTGGTCCTCGTGCAGCATGGATCGGACCTCGTCGGCGCCCAAGGAGGCCACCAGCCCCACCACCCGCTCCTGGGAGCAGGTGCATTCAAAGCGAAGGGGCCGCGTCTCCAGAATGTGGTAGGGCACGCCCTTCAGAACGCGCCCCAGAATGTCCTCCGGCGTCAATCCCGCGTCCACCGCGGCGCTGACCGCTCCCAGGAGGCCCAGGTTGCGCTCCAGCTCCGCCTTGGTCTCCTCATCGGCCTGGGGCAGAAGCTGCAGCAGGTACCCGCCGGCGGCCTGCACCGCCCCGGCGCGGCCCACCAGCACACCCAGCGCCGTTGCCGACGGCACCTGCTCCGAGAGGTACAGGTAGTTGGTGACGTCCTCGGCAATCTCGCCCGACACCAGCGGCGCGCTGCCGGTGTAGGGCTGCCCAAAGCCCAGGTCTCGGGTCACGTAGATGTACCCTTCCCGCCCCACGACCCCGCCCACGTCCAGCTTGCCCTGGGGGTTGAGGGGAAGGTCGGCCTGGGGCACCTTGACGTAGCCGCGCACGCGCCCGGACGAGTCGCCATCGGCGATGATGCCCCCGATGGGCCCGTCGCCGATGATGCGCACGGTGATGGACTGCTCGTCCTTCAGGGTTGCGCCCAGCAGCGCCGTTGCCGTGACGGTGCGGCCCAGGGCCGCGGTGGCTGTGGGCGACGTGTCGTGACGGCGTCGGGCCTCCTCCGCTATTTCCGTGGTCACGGCCGCCAGGGCGCGAATGTTGCCGTCTTCCGACGTTGCCCGAACCAGATAATCCGCCAAAGTAGACCGCCTTTCCCGCGCTCCCGCCGGCCCCGGGCCGGCGAGAGGCTACACCGGACATTATACCCTGGCCCGCCGGTCAGGCAAGCCCGGCCTGGACGCGGCGGGTCCGATGCGGAGCGGCCGGACAAACGGCGGACCTCCGAGGCAGCCTCGGAGGTCCCTGGTGGCGTATGTATCGGTTGGTCTGCACCTAGGCGGCCTTGTTTGCGCCCAGGATGATCCGGAGAATGGCGCCGATGAACTTCGGCGGCCGTATCACGTATACCCGCATCTTGCGCGCCTCCTTCGCTCAGTATCCGCGGATCATGAGCCAGCCGATGGCGATGAGAGCCATGCCCGCGATGCCGAACCAGAACCACCAGGGCAGGAAGGCGATGATCAGGACAACGCCCAGTAGCAGGATCAGAAACCCCAGTGGGTTATACCGTCGCCATCGCCAGTACACCGTCGCTCCACCCTTGCCGCTCAGGCGCCGGGGGCGCCGCGTGCGCTACCACAGTATGAGGTGACTCCGCCCGGGGTGCATGCCAGGAAGGGGGCGCCCGCGCGCCGCGGTCGGCCCCCCTGGGTTTTGGGCGTTTTGGGTTTTTGGGCGCCCCCCCCAACCACAACGCCGCGGTGCGCCAAGGCCAACCGACACGGAACTCGCCGAAACCCT
>JBLNCQ010000155.1:0-8258 GCA_050260815.1 Bacillota bacterium | reverse complement strand
GTTTGTGTCCTTGCGTGTCTACAACACCCTGACCAGACAGAAGGAAGTCTTTGTGCCGCGCGACCCGGGGCGGGTCAGCATCTACGTCTGCGGCGTCACCCCCTACGCGGAGAGCCATGTGGGGCACGCCCGGCCCAGCGTTGTCTGGGATGCCATCCGCAACTACCTCGAGTACAGCGGGTACCAGGTGCGCCTGGTGCAGAACTTCACCGACGTCGACGACAAGATCATCGCCCGGTCCGCCGAGGCGGGCGTGCCCGCGCTGGAGCTGTCGGCCCGCTACGCGGCGGACTACCTGCAGACTATGGACAGCCTGGGCGTGCGGCCCGCCGATGTCTACGTCAAGGTGTCGGAGCACATGGAGGACATCATCGGGATGATTCAGGGCCTGGTGGAGCGGGGCCTGGCCTATCCCCTGGACGGCGACGTCTACTACGACGTGACCAAATTCGCCGAGTACGGTAAGCTCTCCGGCCGCAGCCTGGAAGACCTGAAGGCCGGTGCGCGCATTGAAGTGGACGAGCGCAAGCGCAACCCGGGCGACTTTGCCCTGTGGAAGTCGGCCAAGCCAGGCGAACCCGCCTGGCCCAGTCCCTGGGGCCCGGGACGGCCCGGCTGGCACATCGAGTGCTCCGCCATGTCCCTCCGGTACCTGGGGAACGGCTTCGACTTTCACGGTGGTGGGTCGGACCTCATCTTCCCGCACCACGAAAACGAGATTGCCCAGTCGGAGGGTTACACGGGCCAGGCACCCTTCGTTCATTACTGGCTCCACAACGGTCTGGTGAACCTGAGTGCCGAAAAGATGTCCAAGTCCATCGGCAACGTGGTCAGCATCAACAGCCTTCTGGAGCGCTTCCAGCCCGGGGCGCTGCACCTGTTCCTTCTGACCACGCACTACCGCAGTCCCTTGGATTTTGACGAAGGCGCGGTGAGCGAGGCGGAGACGGGCTGGGAGCGACTGGCCAACACCCGCAGCAGCCTGCTGGAGGATCTGCAGGCCGCCGGCCGGGCGCCGCGGTCGACCCGCGCCGGCTGGGGCCGCGACGGGGCGGTCCGTTCCGCCGCTCTCAAGCGCGAGATGGATGCGCTGGCTGCCGCCCCGCAGCCGGGCGATCCCGCCGACCGGGACGTGGTGCAGGCCCTGCTGACCAGCCGCAGGCGGCTGGAGGAGGCCATGGACGACGACTTCAACACGGCTCTGGCGCTGGGAGCCTTCTTTGACCTGTCGCGAGCGCTCAACACCTACCACAGCCAGCGCCGGGCAGACGCCAACGCAGACCTGCTGGTCCTGGCGTTCCGCTGGTACGCGCTGTTGGGTGACATGTTCGGCCTCTTCGCAGGCGTCCGTGACGAGCAGCGGCAGGACGGCATGGGCGACGTGGCCATGCAGATCCTGATGGAGCTTCGCCAGGAGGCCAGGCAGCAGAAGAACTGGGTCCTGGCCGACCGCATTCGGGGCCGGCTGGCGGAACATGGCGTGGTGATTGAGGACACGCCCGCCGGGCCCAAGTGGAAGCGGAAGAGCTGATATGGCGGCCTGGTATGACAGCCTGTGGCCCCTGCTGCAGCGGACCCTGGGGCTGGGGCGGCCGTCGCCGGACGCAACGCCGCCGCCGGGGGTCGCCGGTCCGACCGCCCAGCCCGCTGACGCGAGCTCAGCCCGTTCCCTCTCGCCCCTGACTCTGGCCTACCTGGGCGACGCGGTCTTCGAGGCCTATGTCCGCGCCCGGCTGGTGGGCGCGGGCAGGGTCAGCCCGGATGCTCTCCATCAGGGGGCGGTCGCCCGCGTGCGGGCGGATGCCCAGGCCCGGGCCCTGGCCGCGCTGGAGCCGCTGCTGACGGAGGAGGAGCAGGCCGTGGTGCGCCGCGCGCGCAACGCCCACCCCGGACACGTCCCTCGCGGCGCCCGCCCGGCAGACTACCATCGCGCCACCGCCTTCGAAGCGCTGCTGGCGCACCTGCTGGTTACCAGCCAGGTGGGCCGGCTGCAGGAACTCCTGGGCCGGGCGTGGGACGCGGGGGACCCCGCCGGCAGGTGAACAACCGACCCTGGCGAGACCGCCGACGAAAGTCGGCGGCTTCTGCGTGTCAGACGCGAAATTCTGCAGGGGCCAGGCCGGCTAGGGACGAAAACAAGTTAGCATCGTCGGCGGCGCCCGCTGCGCCGCCAGGGGGAGGCCGCCATGTACCCTGAGGCCGATCGGTCCCTGCTCAGCCGCTATGTCACCAACACGGACTGCGACGTTTACGCCATCCACAACCTGCCGGAAGAAGTCATTGCCGTCATTTTCGCCTACGTCAGCCGGTCGCCGCGCAGCTTTCGCGACAACCTGCTGGAACTGGTGCGGGGAGGGTCGCTTGATCTCTCCCAGGTCCCGGCGGAGTCCCTTCCGGACTCGCACCGGGAGGCGCGGGAGAAGGCGCGGCGCTTCCACGAGAAATGGGTCGTAGGCTACGGCCACAGCTCCGTGGCCGAGCACGCCGTGGCCCACGTGGGAGTTGAGCGCATTTCCAGGCTGGCCTCCGCCGAGCTGGAACTGTGCAACCCCTATCTTTCCTTCACGGAGTATTCGCAGCGCTATCAACGTCCCCAGCCCGGGGGGTACGTGGTGCCGGAGGAGCTGAACGCCCCGGGCCTTGCCTCTCTGCGGCAGGAGTTCACCGCCTACTGCGACTTCGCCTTTGAGACCTACCAGCGGCTGCAGGCCGGGCTGCTGGACCACCTGCTGGCACAGGAGCCCGAGGTGGCTGGCGAGAAGCCGGCGGCCCGGCGCGTCCGCCTGGAAAAGCTAAGCTTTGAGGACGCGCGGTACGCGCTGCCCCTGGCGGTGCACACCAACCTGGGGGTCACCGGCAATGGCCGCGCCCTCCGGGACGGGCTGGTGCGCCTGCTTGCCAGCCCCTCGCCCGAGGTCCGGTCCCTGGCTGCCGCCCTGCGTACCGAGGTATCGCGCGTGCTGCCGGCGCTGCTGCGTCACGCCGAACCCACGCCGTACTGGCAGGAGCAGTTGGCCGCCCTGCAGGTCCCCGCGGCCTGGCGGGAGGTTGCCGCGGCCAACATGAGCGGCGTTTCCGGTGTGGCCGGTCCAGCCGGTATCGCCGACGACGTCGAGGTGGCCGGAGCTGCGGTCGGAGCCCGGCCCGGAGAGGCCCGGCTGCTTGCCTACACGGGCCGGCAAGCGGGGTCCAACGCGGCCCTGCAGGCCATGCGTCGGGTGCTGGCGGCCTGGCTGGTGCGCCGCGGCGTCTCCTGGGAGGAGGCGCAGGCTCGTCTGGACCGACTGAGCGGCGAGGCGGTGACGGACCTCTATGGCCAGGCGGCCGGTTCCTTTGGCGAGTACGACCAGCCCTCTGAGGAGCTCAAGCAGGTGCGCTACGAAGCGGCCTTCACCATTTCCGAAGCCAACTGGCACCAGCTGCTGCGGCATTCCCGCAAGATCGACTTCTACCCGGGCTCACCGGAGACGGGGCGCGGGTACACGGTGCCCCCGCGGCTGGCGGCAGCGGGGCTGACAGGCCCGTTGGAGGAGGCGGTGGAGCGGGCCGAGCGGCTGGTCAACAGGCTGAAGGACGCGGTACCGGGGGCCGCCCCCTACGCCGTGACCAACGCCCACAGACGCTACGTGCTGGCGCGCTTCGACCTCTGGGAGTGGGTTCACCTCAGCAGACTGAGGTGCAAGCCGGAGGCGCAGTGGGACATTCGCGAAACCATGTGGAGCCTGATGGATCAGATTCGGGCTGTGCACGGCCCGCTGCTGGATCCCCTGCACCTGCCGTCGCGGCGGTCCTGAACGCTCCTCTGCGCCGTATAGCGGCATTTCATGCCGGGTAGAATCCGACTGTGAAGCGGTGATCTCAATTGGCAGACAGGCTGAAGGGACCGGACCGCGGACCGGGTGCCGGGCAGCGCGGACCGGGCACCGAGCAGATTGAAGGGCGCAATCCGGTCATGGAGGCGCTTCGCGCCGGACGCCCCCTCAACAAGCTCATGTTGGCCCGCGGCGCCGGCGAGGGGTCCATCCGGGCCATCCTGGCCATGGCGCGCGAGCAGGGCGTTCCCGTGCAGGAAGTGGATCGGGCACACCTGGACGCCATCGCTCAGAGCCGGGTCCACCAGGGGGTCATCGCCATGGCCGCCCCCCGCGAATATGCAGAGCCTGAGGACGTGCTGGAGAGGGCGCGTCGGCGCGGTGAGGACCCGTTCATCCTGATTCTGGACGGCATTGAGGACCCCCATAACCTGGGGTCCCTGCTGCGCACGGCCGAGTGCGCGGGGGCGCACGGCGCCATCCTGCCTGAACGGCGGGCGGCCGCTCTCACTCCGGCGGCGGTGAAGGCCTCGGCGGGGGCGGCGGAGCACCTGCCCGTGGCGCGCGTCACGAACCTGGTCCAGACCCTGGAGTGGCTGAAGCAGCAGGGCGTCTGGATCGCCGGGGCGGAGGCCGAGGGCAGCCGGCTCTACACGGAAACGGATCTTCGCGGCCCCCTGGCCCTGGTCATCGGCAGCGAGGGCAAGGGCCTGGGGCGGCTGGTTCGGGAGCACTGCGACTATCTGGTCCGGCTGCCCCTGCTGGGGCGGGTGACGTCGCTCAACGCCTCCGTGGCCGGAGCCATCCTCATGTACGAGGTGGTACGACAGCGGAGCAGCCGGTAGCCGCCTGGAGGGATGCGCATGCCGGCTGGCCCGCGCACCAAAGCGCGGTGGATCTGGATATCGCTCATGGCGGCGGTGTCTCTGGGCACCGCCCTTGCTGTCCTTTCCCCAAGCCGGCCCCAGAAGGCGCGCATTCCTGAGGGCGTGCGCGTCGGCGGGTTGGATGTGGGCGGCCTGGATCCAGCGGAGGCCGCACGTCTTTTGGAGCCCGTGCTGCAGCATTATGCCAGTCAGACCTGGACGCTGCGCCACAATGGGCGTACCTGGCAGGTGACCCCCGGTGAGGCCGGCATTCGCTACAGCCTGGACGACAGCCTTTCCCAGGCCGTGGCCGCGGGCCGGTCCCAGCCCTGGTGGGGCAGGGCCTGGGGACCGCACGGCGCGGCGGAGGCGCCGCGCGACATCGTCCTGGCCTGGACGCTGGACGACGCCACCTTTGGCCGCCTGGCGGACCGCCTGGCCGGCGAGATTGACCGGGCCCCGCTGGACGCAGCCTTCGACCCCCGGACCAAACGACCTGTGCCGGAACGGGCGGGCCTGCGCCTTGACCGCCAGGGGCTTCGCCGCCGGGTCGAAGAGGCCGTGCGTCGGGGCGCGACGGACATCACCGTCCCCGTTCAGACGGTCCCTCCGGCCGTGAGGGAGGCCGATCTGGTCGCTGTCGGACGCCAGACATTGGCCACGTTTACCACGCGCGTCAATCTGGCGGACCCGGACCGCGTGGCCAACATTGCCCTCGCGGTCAAGAAGATCAACGGGACGCTGCTGCGGCCCGGCGAAACCTTCTCGTTCAACCGCACGGTGGGCCCGCGGGACCCAGCCGCAGGCTTCCGCCAGGCCAAGGAGATTTACCAGGGTGAGTACATCCTGGGTTACGGCGGCGGCGTCTGTCAGGTCTCCTCAACCCTGTATAACGCGGCCCTGCTGGCCGACCTGGCCATTGCCGCCCGGTCCCACCACTCGCGGCCGCTGAGCTACGTGGAGACGGGGCGCGACGCAACCGTTGCCTATGACTACCTGGACTTTGCCTTCACCAACACCGGCCGGACGCCGCTGCTGATGGTGATGAGCCTGGAATCGGATCGCCTGACGGCAAGTCTCATGGGGCGGGTGCCGTCGCCCTCACGCCGGGTGGAGATCGTAACCCGCGACCTCACCGTGGTGCAGCCGCCCCTCCAGGAGGAGATGGACGAAACCTTGCCGTGGCGTGCCCGGCAGGTGGCCAGTCCGGGGGAGCCCGGCTACGAGGTCACCGTTGTCCGCCGCGTCCTGGAAGGAGGCCTCCTGGTGCGCGAGGAGGTCGTCTCACGCGACAAGTACCAGCCGCGTCCCGGCCGGATCCGGGTCGGCCTGAAGCCTCCCGACCTGGGGGAGGGATCGGCGCTGCCGATGGATCCCGCCGCCACACCCTGACCGCCGCCTAAGGCCGCCGGCGCAAGCCCGGCGGCTTCTTTCGTGCCGGTCACCTCCTTGCGGTTGAATAAACGGCGCACTCAGGCTATAGTATTGATACCAGGACGGGCCCGGCGAAAAACCGTGGAACGCCCAACTGGCGCGGGTTTGAGCGTTGTGTCTCTGCCATTGACGCGGCGAAAAATCGTGCGATATAATTGACATAAGCGCGCGAGGCAAAAGGATCTTCGACTCCTTCTTCATCCTGAGGAACGGCTCGGCCGCAGGGGCGGCAGGTTGTTCCCTCAGTTTGTTCATGGAGAACGGGAACGCGCGATATATCTAGTGCGGCAAGCACCGTTGCGGCGTAGATGGGGGAGGCGATGGATCGGTGAGCGTGAGTCCACAGCGCGAGATCTACCCGGACTACGACGCGATGGTGGACGAGGATATCGTAGCCTTTGCCCGTGACGGCTCCAGCGTCGCCTTGGAGTACCTGATCAACAAGTACAAGAATTTTGTTCGGGCCAAGGCGCGTTCCTACTTCCTCATCGGAGCGGATCGCGAGGACATCATCCAGGAAGGGATGATCGGGCTCTACAAGGCCATCCGCGATTTTCGGCCCGACAAACTCTCTTCTTTCCGGGCCTTCGCAGAACTCTGCATCACCCGCCAGATCATCACCGCCATCAAGACAGCCACCCGCCAGAAGCACATCCCGCTGAACTCCTACGTCTCGCTGAACAAGCCCATCTACGATGAAGACTCGGACCGCACGCTGCTGGACGTCATCTCCGGCTCCAAGATCACGGACCCGGAAGAGCTCATCATCAGCCGGGAAGAGTTCGGTGACATTGAGGAGAAGATGGGCGAGATCCTCTCCGACCTTGAATGGAAAGTGCTCATGTCCTACCTGGACGGGAAGTCCTACCAGGAGATCGCGGTTGATCTGAACCGCCACGTCAAGTCCATCGACAATGCCCTGCAGCGCGTCAAGCGCAAGCTGGAGCGCTACCTGGACAACCGCGGCGAGGAGGACGGCGGCCTGGACGAATCCGAGCGCAAGGCAGACGAAGAGTAGACTCCTCCAGACACGTGAGGCCCGGGCGCCGACCCGGGCCTTTCGGCGCCATGCGTGCAGTCACGGCCGCAACGGGTTACACTTACGTCAGGTCATCGTCCACAAGTGCGGCTGAAGGAGAAGTGAGCATGTCCCCCTTGGCTCTTCGCGACGTTGCTCTGGCCACGGTCACCGGCATCGTGGCGGGTTTCGCGTTCGGCAAGTTGAGGCTGCCGGTACCCGCGCCGCCCACCCTGGCGGGCGTACTGGGTATCGTGGGCATGACCATCGGCTACGCGTTGGCCAGGCGGTTCTAGGCACCGAGCCGGCGCCGCTGGGCGCTGTTTGCACGGAGCCTGCCGCCGCCTTTCCAGAGGGCGGGCCATGTGGTATCATTACAGTCCGAAACGGTCCCGCCACCGATGTCTGTGACGCCCGTTTAGCTCAGGGGTAGAGCAATCGCCTTGTAAGCGATAGGTCGTGGGTTCAAATCCCACAACGGGCTCCACAAACTTCCGCCTTGACTCGGACCAACGTGGACGGTATTATAGTGTTTGCGCCGACACATTCAACTGCAAAGCGGCGCGTTTCGTGGAGGGGTACCGAAGTGGCTAAACGGGCCTGACTGTAAATCAGGTGGCTCTGCCTTCGGTGGTTCGAATCCACCCCCCTCCACCATTCGCTGAAATCTCCTTACTCGAATAAGTTTTGCCGCGGGGTAGAGCAGTCTGGTAGCTCGTCGGGCTCATAACCCGGAGGTCGGAGGTTCAAATCCTCCCCCCGCAACCAATATTTGCTGATGTAGCTCAGTCGGTAGAGCACGTCCTTGGTAAGGACGAGGTCACCGGTTCAATCCCGGTCATCAGCTCCAGGCTTAAAGGCCCGCCGTCACGGCGGGCTTTTTGCGTAGAGCGGGCCCCTCACCGCGCCGGGCGGTGCGCTGGAAGGATTCCGCGGATTGGTGCAGAAACTTCCCTCCTTGGAGAGGATAACTCGAAGAATCACGGTTGGTAAGGGAGGATCCCCTATGGCCAAGAAGAAGTTCGAACGCACCAAGCCGCACGTCAACATCGGGACGATTGGTCACGTGGACCACGGCAAGACCACGCTGACCGCCGCCATCACCAAGGTGCTGGCGAAGTCGGGCAA
>JBLNCQ010000154.1:0-4206 GCA_050260815.1 Bacillota bacterium | reverse complement strand
AAGCCGTGGACCGCGGCTACCGGGTCCTGTTTCTAACCGTGGACCGGCTGGTGAACGATCTCTATGCGTCACTGGCCGATGGAACGCTGAAGAGCCGGCTGAAGAGCTACCAGAGCCAGGACCTCCTGATCCTCGATGAGCTGGGCCACTTGCCCATGGACGCGACGGCCTCCAACCACCTCTTCCAGGCGATCTCCGGGGCGTATGAGCACCGCTCGGTGATTGTGACGAGCAACGTGCCCTTCCAGGAGTGGGGCCATGTCTTCGCCACTCCAACCCTGGCTGCCGCGGGCCTGGACAGGCTGCTCCACCATGCACACGTCTTCAGCCTGCGTGGTGAGAGCTACCGGCTCCGGTGGGATACGGACCCGGCCCTATCCCAGGCAACATAACTTCCCCGAGTGGGGAATTCTAAATGGCCAAAACTGAGGAATTCAAAGTGACCGTTGACACAAGCCGCAGCAGAGGCAAATCTCCGTGAGAGATTGAAACAAGCGGTACCTGCTGGCCGCGCACATCGCCCACGGCAGCCGCAGCAGAGGCAAATCTCCGTGAGAGATTGAAACATCACAGGCCCGGGGATGGCGTGGTTTTGGAGCAGCAGCCGCAGCAGAGGCAAACCTCCGTGAGACATTGAAACGCCGATGAGCCACTCCGAGGGGGAGACCTCCTCAGGCCATAGCAGAGCAAATCTCTACGAGGATCCAACCTCTCCGGCCAGAGCGCGTAGCCCATCGCCACGGGTCACTCCAGCAAAGCCATACCCAGAGTGCGCTCGGAAAAGCGGCCGCTCCCGCTCAGAAGGGGAGATCACCCACCGCGAGATCCTCATCAGTTCAGGAGTGAGAAACGTGGCCGTTGAGGTTCTGCAACTCAAGCCAGGAGAGCGCACCCCAGCAGGCGGAGTGAAAGCCGTGGCGGTCTTCCTCGATGACCAGGGTCGTGACGTGCCGAAGGATAGGGCCACACAATTTATCATTCGTGAACTGGACGCGGGCGGGAATTTGCTCTGTGAAACGTTTGGACGATTGCCGCGACCGGTCTTGTAGGTTGCCGTGCAGTTAAGCCTGCATATCGGTGCTGCCTTTGGGGCACCTTCCCTGGTACATAACAACCAGAGGAGGAGAGGAAGCCCAGGTATGCCAGGGAAACCCAAATCGCAGGATCTGCTGATTTCCTCCAGGGACACAGCTTACCGTGCCCCCCAGCAGGACGTTCTCGCCCCCTTGTCGAATACCGCTCCCGCGGGCCTTGCAGCGGGGCTTGCAGTAGCTGCAAGCTTTTCCCGGTCTGCTGGCCCCGACGCGGAGCGTGATGTTGTGCGTTTGTTCGACGTGGTGCCAGGCCGGTTCTTCAGCATCCTCGCCAGTCAGGGCAGGGCGGTCTACGCCGATGCCCTCTTTCTGTTGTATGACCTCTATCGCAGTCACCAGTTCGGGCTTCGCCGGGACGACGTGGTGGATGCCCTCACGGATCTTGTGATTCAACTGGACGAAGCAGGCGAGAGCAGCGACTGGCTGGACGATGAGCCGTGGGAGGGGGAGGACGCTCTCCAGCCTGAGCGGGGTGCCGCCGCCTCCTTGGGCGCCGCCGGCTCTTCGAGCGCCGCCGCGACTTCCGCCGGCGCCGCCTCCTTGGGCGCCGCCACCACCGCCACCGCCGCCCCCGCCGCCCGCAGTGCCGCGGTCGATCCCCGTGCCCGCGCCAACGCCATCCTCCGCCGCCTGAAAGAGGCCGGCTGGGTGGACCTGGAGGCGCGCACCAACTACGAGGAGTACGTCAACCTGATGGACTACGCCATCCAGGTGCTGGACGTGCTTGACCGTATCCGCACCCGGCGGCAGACCGAGTACCGGGGCTTTGTCTTCCAGACCTACCTGGCCCTCACCAGCGATGACGCATTGCGGGAGGGCCATCTGGCCCTGCAGGCCGCCTATGACCAGACCGAGGCCCTGGTGCGCGAACTGAAGTCGCTCCACCATAACATCCGCCACTACACCGAGCGGCTGCTGCAGCAAAAGCGCCCCCAGGACGTGCTGGCCGTGCACTTCCTGGAGTACCAGGGCGAGATCCTGAGCCGCAGCTATCACCAGCTCAAGACCACGGACCACGTGTCGCGTTACCGCCCGAAGATCCTGGCGGCGGTGCGGTCCTGGCTGCGTGACCCGGAGCGCGTCAAGGCCGCCGCCGGAGGGCTGGTAGCCGGCGGGCATATGACCGACGCCAGGGAGGCGCAGAGCGAGGTGCTGCGCCGCCTTTCCTTTATCGACTCCAGCTACGAGACGATGGACGAACTGCTCCACGAGATTGACCAGCGCAACGCCCAGTACGCCAAGGCGTCGCTGGAGCAGGTCCGGTACATGCTGAACAGCAGCCGGGATACGGAGGGGCAACTCATTGACCTGCTCCGCTTCGCCGCCCAACGGATAGCGGAAGACCAGTCCGGTTGGCGTGAATCCCTGCGGCAGGAGTGGCAGGACCTGTTCGCACTGGCGGCGGTGGGCGCGGTGGACGACCGCTCCCTGTTTACGCCGCGCCGGGCGCGGGAGTTGATGAAGCCTGAAGCCCTGGCGCGCCCGACTGTAGATGACGAGACGCGGCGCCGGGCCCTGGCCCGGGCCCACGCCCAGGTGGCCGATCGCCTCACGGTGGAGCGGGTGAACCGGCAGGTGCTGGAACGCATGGGGGACCGTGCCGTCGTCAGGGCGCAGGACCTGGGCGTGGAGACGGTGAATGACTTCGTGCTGCTGATCCACACGGCGGCCTACTCCACCAGCCGGAAGGCCGCCTATCAGGTGGATTTTGAAGGCCCCGCGGTGGAATCGGCCGCAGGGCGCTTCCGTTTTCGGAACGTGACCATTCGGAGGAAGAAGCATGGCTGAGACGCTGAACTGGCAGGTGGCCTACGAGGGCCTGAACGGCCGCGACAGGGAGGACCTGCGGCGAGTGCTCAACCACCTGCTTACCCGCTCCTTCCTGGTAAAGGGCAAGGACGAGACGCGACGCGACTTTTACTTCTTGGAGCGGCATCAGGCGCTGGTGCGCGAGTACCTAGAGGTAGCGGGCTGGGGACTTCGCCTGGACCCTGCCTTCGGAGTTGCCCAGGCATTGCCGCCGGATGCTTCGGCGCGCTTGGATCTGGATCTGACGCAGAGCCTGGTCTTGCTGATCCTGCGCCTGATCTACGAGGAGGGCCGCAAGCAGCTCAGCCTCACGGAAGACGTGGTGACGACCGTCCAGGAACTTCAGGACAAATACCTCAACCTGCGTCTTCGCACCCGTCCCCTTGACCGCAGGGCCCTAAAAGAGGCGCTGGGCCTCCTCAGCCGGTTTGAGCTAATTGTGGTCATGGGCGCGGATCCCACCGATCCCGCGACGCGGCTGCGCCTCTTGCCGTCCCTTCTCTTCGCGGTGAGGGCGGATTCCCTGGCCGCGCTGCACGGCCGCCTGGAAGCCTACCGGCAGAGCGCCGCCGCCATCTCCGACGCACCCGCCGCGGCCTCCCCTGCCGCCACAGGGGCTGCCCACGCCGCCGCCGCAGAGGAGGCTGACAACCCGTGAAGCTGCTGCAGCGCGTCCGCCTGATCAACTGGCACTACTTCACCGACCACACGCTGGACTTTCAGGGCGGCAGCGCGCTCCTCACCGGCGACAACGGTTCCGGCAAGTCTACCATCCTGGACGCCATTCAATATGTGCTTGTGGGTGACACCCGTCGCCTGCGATTCAACCAGGCCGCCCACGAGAAGAGCCGCCGCAATCTGGAGGGCTACCTGCGCTGCAAGGTCGGCGAGGACGAGTCGGCCATGTACCTTCGCTCGGGCGACCTCACCTCCTACGTGGCCCTGGAGTTCCGCGACGACCGGACCCGGCAGTTCTTCGTGCTGGGCGTTGGCGTTGACAGCCGCGCCTCGGGAGAGGGGGAGCGGCCGCTCTTCTTCAAGGTCGACAACCAGCGCCTGGAGGACCTGCCCCTGCTGGAGGGCGACCGTCCCGCCACCACCCGCGAGTGGCGCGACCGCCTGCGGCGGATGCCGCGGGCTGAGTTCTACCCGTCCAGCGACGCCTACCGCGAAACCGTGAAGTCGCGCCTGGGACACCTGGGCGACCGCTTCTTTACCGTTCTCACCAAGGGCATCGCCTTCAAGCCCGTGGACAATCTGCGTGACTTCATCTACGACTACGTTCTGGACGAGAACCGCGTCA
>JBLNCQ010000153.1:0-5191 GCA_050260815.1 Bacillota bacterium | reverse complement strand
CCACGTCCGCGCCCATGCTCCGCGCCACGTTGGCCGGCACGTTGTTGCGGACGCCCCCGTCCACCAGCACCCGGTCATGGTAACGAACGGGGAGAAAGATGGCGGGAATGGAGGCACTGGCGCGCACGGCGGGGGCCACCCGGCCGTCGCCCAGGATGATCTCCTCGCCCGAGGTCAGGTCCACGGCCACGCAGGCCAGGGGAATGCGCAGCTGGTCGAAGGTCTGGTCCTTGATGAGCGTGGCGACGAACCGCTCCAGTCCCTCCGTGTCCAGCAGGCCGTCGCGGCGCAGGTTGAGGCGCACCAGGTGCCGCCAGTTGATGCGGACGGCCAGCTCCTCCATCCACTTGAGGTCCAGTCCCGCGGCGTAGAGTGCCCCCACCAGGGCCCCACCCGACGTGCCGGCGATGAGATGTACGGGCACATGGTTCTCCTGCAGTACCTGCAGCACGCCAATGTGGGCGATGCAGCGCGCCGCGCCGCCCCCCAAGGCGAGTCCCAGCAGGGGCCCCGCCCGTTTTTGGGCGCCCGAGCTGCGGCGCACCTCTCCGCTGGTTCCCTCCAACATGGTCCACCCTCCCGTCGCCTTTCCCTGGTGGGGCGATTCGCCGCGCGCCGTCCCGCTTCCTGCCGGCAGGTCGACGCATCCGGATCTTCCTGCCTGATTTTCGGCAGGCAGAGGAGGTCGGGTCGGCGGCGGACAGCCGGTCGTGGCAGCGTCCGCAGCGAACACAAAGGCGGCAGGTCTACAGACCCACCGCCGCTTCTTGCTGCCCGTGGCGCTACATTCGCGCCGGCGCCGACACCCCCAGCACGGCCAGGGCGTTGTGCAGGGTCAGACGCGTGGCCTCCGCCAGGGCCAGGCGCGACTGGCTGAGGGCGTGGTCATCGGTGAGCACCCGGCAGCGGGTGTAGAATCCGTGGAAGAATCCCGCCAGATCCGTGGCGTAGCGGGCCACGCGGTGCGGCTCACGAGCCTGCGCCGCCCCCGCCACGACCTCAGGGAAACTGGCCAGGTGGCGGACCAGGTCCTGCTCCGAAGGATCGGTGAGCAGGCTGAAGTCCGCCGCGGTCAGGTCACCCTTCAGGGGTTCCGCCTCCGGTTGCCGCAGGATGCTGGCGATGCGCGCGTGGGCGTACTGCACGTAGAAGACCGGGTTGTCCTGGGACTGCAGTTTGGCCAGGTCCAGGTCAAAGTCCATGTGGGTGTCGGCGCTGCGCATGAGGACAAAGAATCGGGCGGCGTCCGAGCCGACCTCGTCCAGCAGGTCCTCCAGCAGGAACAGGTTGCCCGCTCGCTTGGAGGACGAAACCACCTCGCCGCCGCGCACCAGCCGGATCCACTGGCTGATGAGCACCTCAAAGCGCTCCGCCGGCTTGCCCAGGGCAGCCAGGGCGGCCCGCATGCGGGCGATGTAGCCGTAGTGGTCGGGGCCCAGGATATCGATGACCTGGTCAAAGCCCCGTTCAAACTTGTTCAGGTGGTAGGCGATGTCCGGGACCACGTAGGTGAACGTGCCGTCGCCGCGGACCAGCACCCGGTCCTTGTCATCGCCGAAGGCGGTGGAACGGAACCAGGTGGCGCCTTCCGCCTCGTAGGTGTGGCCGCGCTCCTTCAGCAGGGAGACGACCTTCTCCGGCCAGCCCTCGGCGCGGATGGCCCGCTCCGAGACCCACTGGTCGAAGTGCACGCCATAGCGGCCGAGCACCGCCTTCTGCTCATCCGTGATGCGGCCAACGGCGTAGGTGCCCAGGCGGTCGCGGCGGACCTCTTCCGGCTGGCCCAGGACGGCCTTGCCCTCGGGGATCTCCGGCGCCTTGCCCTCCAGCACCTCGCGCGCCAGGTCGATCACGTACTCGCCGGGGTAGGCTTCCTCCGGCAGTTCCAGCGACTCGCCCAGAAGCTGGCGCAGCCGTACTTCCATGGTCAGGGCCAGCTTGCGAAGCTGGTTGCCGGCGTCATTGCAGTAGAATTCCCGCTGGGGCCGGAACCCGGCCCAGTCAAAGAGGTTGCAGAGCGCGTCGCCCAGGGCGGCGGACCGCGCCTGCACCACCAGCAGCGGCCCGGTGGGGTTGGCCGAGACGAATTCCACCAGCACCCGCCGGCCCTCGCCGACAGCGCTGCGGCCATAGCCTTCGCCGGCCTGCAGAGCCTGCCGCACCGCCTGGCCCATCCAGGCCGGGTCCAGGCGGAAGTTGATAAAGCCGGGTCCGGCGATGTCGGCCCCGGCCACAAACGTGCCCGTGAGGTCCAGATGGCGCAGCAGGGTCTCGGCCAGCAGGCGTGGGTTCTTCTTCTCCAGCCGGGTGAGGACCATCGCCAGATTGGTGGCCAGGTCGCCATGGGCCCGTTCCTTGGGCTCCTCGATGACCACCTCCGGCAGGGTCTCCACGGTGATTTCCCCGGCCTGCCGGGCCTTTTCAGCGGCCGCCGTCAGCGCCTGGCGCAGCCGCTCCTTGATTTCGACCATCATGCTCTCACGACCTAACTTCCTAGAGAATGGTCAGAATGGCTTCGCGCAGCAGCTTGGCGGCCAGCACGGAAGTGCGGTCGCTCTCGTCCAGCGCAGGGAGCACTTCCACCAGGTCAAAGGCGACCACGTTGGAGCCCTCCAGGGCCCAGATGGCCTCCAGAATATCCTTGGCGGACGCGCCGCCCGGCTCCGGCGTGCCCGTGCCGGGGGCCACGGCCGGATCGCAGACGTCGATGTCCAGCGTGACGTAGAGGGGACGGCCCTTCAGCTGCTCCAGCACCTGCGGCAGGTGCGGGAAGATGTCGTGGTCATAGAGATGCGCGTACTCGCGGCCGAAGACCCACTCGTCCTCGGTGCCGGAGCGAATGCCGAACTGGTAGAGGTTCCTGGCCCCCAGAAACTCCTCGGCGGCGCGGCGCAGGAAGGTACCGTGCGAGAAGCGCTCGCCGAACAGGGTGTCTGCCGTGTCCGCATGGGCGTCCAGGTGAATAACGGCCATGTTGGGATAGCGCCGGTGAACGGCCCGCAGCACGGGGAGCGTGCAGAGGTGCTCGCCGCCCAGGGCCAGGGGGATCTTCCCGTCGCGGACCACCTGGTCGGCCACTTCTTCAATGTTGGCCAGCGACTGCTCCACGTTGCCGAAGGGGCAGAAAACGTCGCCGGCGTCAAAGTAGGCCTTGTCGGACAGGGCTTTGTGCAGCTTGAAGCTGTACTCCTCCAGCCCGTAGGAGGCCTCACGGATGCGCGCCGGGCCGAAACGAGTGCCGGGCCGGAAGGACGTGGTGAAGTCCATCGGCATGCCAAAGATAACGCCCCGGGCAGCCTGGTAGTCCTCTCCCGCCTTGTGGAAGTCACCCAGGCGCCGGAGCTTGTCACTGATCATTTGCGAATCAGCCTCTCTACAAACGGGGGTAGGATGAACGCCGCCCTGTGGATCGCCGGCGAGTAGTACTTGGTTTCAATGGGAATGGCCAGGGGCAGCCGGGTGTCGCCAAGGGGATCATGCATCTTGGAGCCGATGGTGAAGCTCCACAGGCTGCCCGGGTAGGTGGGGATGGTGGCCAGGTAGAGCCGGGTGATGGGGAAAACGGACGAAATGCGGTGGAACGTCTGCCGGATGAGGTCGCCGTGCAGGAACGGCGACTCCGTCTGAGCCACAAAGATGCCGTCGTCCTTCAGGGCCTCCCAGCAGGACATGTAGAAGTCTTCCTCAAACAGGCCCACCGCCGGCCCAATGGGGTCGGTGGAGTCTGAGATGATGACATCGTAGGCCTTCTTGTGTTCCTTGACGTGGGCGATGCCGTCTCCCACCATCAGCTCGCAGCGATCGCTGTCCAGCGCCTTGCTGATGGATGGCAGCCACTCCTTGGAGCGCTGGATCACCTTGGGGTCAATCTCCGCCAGGACTGCCCGCTCCACGGAACTGTGCTTCAGAACCTCGCGGATGACGCCGCCGTCGCCACCACCCACCACCAGGACCTCTTTGGGGTTGGGATGAGTGAAGAGGGGCACGTGGCTGATCATCTCATGGTAGACGAACTCATCCTTCTCCGTGGTCATCACGAAGTCGTCCAGGATGAGCATGCGCCCGTACTGCAGGGTGTCCACCACGGCCAGTTCCTGGTAGTCGGTCCGTTCCGTGATCAGGGTAGAGCCGATGCGGTAGCTCATGCGCAGGTTATCGGATTGCTTTTCTGTGAACCAAAGTTCCATGGCGGACATTATACCAAAGACCCCCTTGGATTGTACACCTGACCTAGTCCTTCTCGAACGGGCGCCGCCGTACCTGCCGTCCTGGCGGCGAGCGCGCCATGGCGGCCGTTTCCCCCGTTGCTGGCAGGAGATTGCCGGGGCCGTGGAAAAGCTATCGTTGTAGAAGTATGGTTGTGGGAGGCCGAATCATGGCCGTATTGGTCGGCATCGCGGGCGGCACCGGGTCGGGAAAGACCACGGTGTCCCAGGCACTCATCAACACGCTGCCTGGACAAGCCCTGCTGCTGCAGCAGGATTCCTTCTATAAGAACCACCCCGACCTCACCTTTGAGGAGAGGGCGCGCCTTAACTATGACCATCCCGACGCCTTTGACATGGACCTCTTCCTGGACGTCCTGTTGGCGCTCAAGGAAGGGCGGCACGCGGTCTGCCCCGTCTACGATTTCTCCATCCATTCCCGCCTGGACCGCGGCGTCTTCCTGGAACCGGGCCCTCTGGTGGTGGTGGAGGGCATTCTGGTCCTGCACGACCCCCGCATCCGCGAGGCCCTGGACTTCAAGGTCTTTGTGGACACAGACTATGACGTGCGCCTGATCCGACGCATCCGCCGCGACCTTGCCGAGCGCGGCCGCACCCTCGACTCGGTGCTGGCCCAGTGGGAGCAGACGGTCAAGCCCATGCACGAGCTGTTTGTGGAGCCCACCAAGAAGTTCGCCGACATTATCCTGCCCGAAGGCGGACTGAACAAGGTGGGCGTGGACACCATTCTGGCCCAGGTCCAGGCCATGGTAAATCCGGGCGGCGCCGCCAACCGGGATCCGGTGCGAGTGCCGTAGGCACTGGTTCGACCCGTCACCGCTGATAGCAGCAAAGTAGAGCGCCGGTCCCCGTGGGTGGGGGCCGGCGCTTTTGACTTCACACTGCCGACATCCTGCGGCAGGCCAGACGCGCCTAGGGCGACACGCGGGTGCGGTCGCGGGGGAACGCCGAGGCCTCGCGCACGT
>JBLNCQ010000152.1:0-14801 GCA_050260815.1 Bacillota bacterium | reverse complement strand
GGCCGGCTACCGTGGCCATGATGCAGAAGGTGAAGGCAGTGTTTGACTCCGGTGAGCAGGTGCGGCTGGTCGGCCAGGATACGGACCTGACCTTCTCCATCAAGGGCCGCCCGGGCATCGTCTCTGATGGCAAGCGCAACATGCCCAGCGGTGAGGTCTTCTACGCTCCGCTGGAGAAGACCGTCGACGGCCATGTTTTCTACGAGTACCCGGCCATCCACGACGGCCGGGAGGTCTCCGGCATCCGCCTTATCTTCCGCGACGGTAAGGTGGTGGATGCCCAGGCGGACGCGGGCCGGGAGTTCCTGCTGGAGATGCTGGACACGGACGACGGCTCTCGCTACCTGGGGGAGTTCGGCATCGGCACGAACTACGGCATCCAGAAGTTCACCAAGAACATCCTGTTCGATGAGAAGATCGGCGGCACCATCCACCTGGCCCTGGGCCAGGCCTATGCAGAGGGCGGCGGCACCAACAAGTCCGCCATCCACTGGGACATGGTCAAGGAGATGCGGCAGGGCGGCGAGGTCTACCTGGACGGCAGGCTGGTCCAGAAGGACGGCCGTTTCCTGTTCCTCTAGAGGTTCGCGCCGGAGACTGACACGGAAGGGGCTACAACCATGGACTCTGCGGCGATTCGCAAGTTGGCGGAAACCCTGGTGGACTATTCAACGGAGGTCAAGAAGGGGCAGCGCGTGCTGATCCAGGGCACCGACCTGGCCCGGCCCCTGGCGGAGGAGATCTACCGGCTGGCCTTGCGCCGGGGGGCCTACCCCACGGTCAACCTCCAGTTCGGCTCGCTCAATCGCATCTTCTTCACGGAGGCGTCGGACGAGCAACTGGACTATCTGAATCCCATCCAGGACTTCGTGACCCGCAACTCGGACGTACTTATCAGCATCCTGTCCAGCGAGAACACCCGCGCTCTCACCGGCGTGGACCCGGCCCGGCAGCAGCGGTTCCAGAAGACCATGTACCCACTGCAGAAGTTTATCATGGAAGGCAACGTCCGCTGGTGCGTCGCGCCCTTCCCCACCCAGGCCCAGGCGCAGGACGCCGGCATGTCGCTGGACGAGTACGCCGATTTCGTCTTCGGCGCCACGCTGATTGACTGGCCCGTTACCGTGGCGATGATGGAGAAGGTCAAGGCCGTCTTCGACGCCGGCGACCAGGTCCGCCTGGTGGGCAAGCAGACGGACCTGACGTTCAGCATCAAAGGACGTCCGGGTATTGTGGACGACGGCAAGTACAACATGCCGGGAGGCGAGGTCTTCTACGCGCCCCTGGAGAAGACCGTGAACGGCCGCATCTTCTACGAGTACCCCGCCATCTTCGGCGGCCGCGAGGTGTCGGGCATCCGCCTCACCTTTGAGGGCGGCAAGGTGGTGGAGGCCTCGGCCGAGCGGGGCGAGGACTTCCTGCACCAGATGCTGGACACGGACGAAGGCGCGCGCTACCTGGGCGAGTTCGGCATCGGCACCAACTTTGGCATCCAGAAGTTCACCCACAATACGCTCTTTGACGAGAAAATTGGCGGCACCATCCACCTGGCGGTGGGCCGGGCCTATGACGAGGGCGGCGGCACCAACGAGTCCGCCATCCACTGGGACATGGTCAAGGAGATGCGCCAGGGCGGCGAGATCTACCTGGACGGCAAGCTGGTGCAGAAGGACGGTAAGTTCCTGTTCCTGTAGGGAGCGGCGCGGCCTAAGGTGTGGTCAGGCATCCCTTGACGGGGCCGCACCTCCCTGATATGATGGCAACCAATAGGTGAAGAACAGGCGATGACGGGGCCAGTAGGAAGAGGCTGTGCGTCAAGAGAGCCGGGTGCATGGTGAGAGCCTGGCCGTGACGGTCCTTCTGAAACCCACTCCGGAGCCGCCGGCGATGAGCCGGCCGGAACCCCACCGTTACAGGGGGCACGGGTTGCCCGGCGGCACGCCGTCTGGGCGGCCCCGGGGGAGTTGGGCCGCCTGCAGCGCAGCCGCAGCGGTCAACGAAGGTGGCACCGCGGAAGAAACCCTTCCGTCCTTCAACGGGACGGAAGGGTTTGTGTTTTCCGGAGGCGCGGAAGGCGCCCCTGCGGAAGGGAGGGCCCGGGTGTGCTGCGAGATGTGGTAATTGGATTTCTGGGTGCCGGTTCCATGGCCGAGGCCCTGCTGCAGGGGCTGATTACGGCGGGTCTCACCACGCCGGACCGGCTCTGGGTGACCAACCGGTCCAACCGGGAGCGCCTGGCCCGGCTGGCCAGGGGGCTGGGTGTACACACGACCTTCAACAAGGCGGACGTTGTGGCGGCTGCGGTCCTGCTGGTGGTGGCCTGCAAGCCCAAGGACGTGCCGGGACTGCTGGACGAAATCGGCGGTCTGACCCGGCCGGGTCAGGTGGTTCTGTCTGTGGCCGCCGGCATCGGCACGACCACGCTGGCCGCCGGGCTGAACACCGGGGTGCAGGTGGTGCGCGCCATGCCCAACACCTCCAGCCTGGTGCGCGAATCGGCCACGGCTATCTCCGCCGGGCCGGGCGCCACCGCCGAGTCCATGGCGCTCTGCCGCGCCGTGCTGGAGGCCGTGGGCCAGGTGGTGGAGGTGCCCGAGAGTATGCTGGACGCGGTCACCGGCCTGTCCGGCAGCGGCCCGGCCTATGTCTACGCCATGGTTGAGGCGCTGACGGAGGCCGGCGCCGTAGCCGGCCTGCCGGACGAGGTGGCCCGCCAGTTGGCGGTGCAGACGGTGCTGGGGGCCGCCAGCATGCTGCGCCAGACCCGCGAGGACCCGGCGGTACTGCGGCAGAGGGTGACCAGCCCCGGCGGCACCACCATGGCCGGGCTTCAGGTGCTGCAGGACCGGGGCTTCCATCAGGCCATTGTGGGCGCGGTGGCCAGGGCGGCCGAACGGTCGCGCGAACTGGGCGGCGCCCGGCCCTCGCCGGTGGCCCGGTAGGGCCGTTGCCGCCGCAACCGGGCCGGCTCTGCGGCGGCCGTCCGCCACGCGGTCCGGCAACTACGCCCCCCGGGTCATCCGCAGGAAGCTGTCGTACCGGTCCTGGCTGATGTCGCCCCGGGCCACGGCGGCCTTGACGGCGCAGCCGGGTTCGTGGGAGTGGGAGCAGTCGCGGAAGCGGCAGCCCGCTGCCGCCTCCTCGATTTCCGCAAAGACGCCGGTCACGGCGTCGTCGTCGTCATCAAACAGGACCAGCTCGCGGATGCCGGGCGTGTCCGCCAGGTAGCCGCCGCCGGGCAGCGGGTAGAGCCGGCTGGAGGTTGTGGTATGCCGGCCCTTGCTGCTCCACAGGCTGACGTCCGTGGTTCTGGCCTGCCACTCCGGGTAGAGGGCGTTCACCAGGCTGCTCTTACCCACGCCGGACTTTCCGGCCAGGACGGAGATGCGGCCGGCAAGCAGCCGGCGAAGCTCGTCCAGGCCGCGCCCGTCCGCGGTGCTGGTCAGCACCACCGGAACGCCGCCGGACACCAGCGGCTCAATCCAGGATCGAATCAGGGCTTCGGGCTGCAGGTCGCACTTGTTGACCACCACCAGGCCCTCCATGCCGCCGCGCCGCGCGGCGGCCTGGAAGCGATAGGCCAGGCGAAGCTGGAAGGCAGGCTGGGCGGCGGCCTGGACGTGCACCATCTGGTCCACGTTGGCGGCCATGACGTGCACCTGGCCGCGGAAGCTGGTGGGTCGGGAAAGCTCTGTGCGGCGGGGCAGCCTGGCGATGATGGCGCCGGCCAGTTCGTGGTCGGTACGGCCTCCGTCGCCTTCATACAGACGCTCCAGTTCAACCCGGTCGCCGACGGCCAGGTAGCTGGACGTGCGAAGCTGTTCTTTCTTGAGGCGGCCGCGCAGAACGCAGGGGAACTCCTCGCCGGCGACGTCCACCCAGTACCGGGGGCCGTCGGTGCGCGTAACGATGCCGGTTACGGACAAGCAGACTCCTCCTTCGAAAATGAAAAGGCCACGGGCATGCCGCCCATGGCCGGAGGAGCCGTGCTGAATAATACGCTGCCCGCGGGTTTCCCCGGCGAGGCGTCAGGCGGCGCGGCTGCTTTCCCCACGGGCGGCGGCAATCAGGCGCAGATCAAAGTAGACCTTGCTCATTACACGCCACCTCCTGAGGAAAGAGTCGGAACCGCTGGTCCTCATTCTACGCGGCCCGGGGAACGGGTGTCAAGGCGGGGTGTAAAACCGAACCGCGCCAGGGCACGGCCAACCCCGCGATGTCTGCCGCGCCCCGACAGAGGATTTTCTCAGTTCTCCCGCGAATTGGCTCCCTTAGTAGCAGATACTAGGAGCAAGGTGTATGAGGGAGGACTTGGCATGGCAAAGAAGTGGGCGTTGATCCTGGGCGCGTCCAGCGGCATGGGCGAGGCTGTAGGTCTTGAGCTGGCGCGTTCCGGTTTTGACATCCTGGGGGTGCATCTGGACCGCAAGTCAACGATGCCTCACGTGGAGGAGGTCATGGGGGCGATCCGCGGCCTGGGCCGCGAGGCGGTGTTCTTCAACGTCAACGCCAACGACCCTGAGGCCCGGGCCCGGGTGCTGGACGAGGCTGCCGCCCGTCTCAGCGAGACGCCCGGTTCGAAGGTTGACGTGGTGCTACATTCGCTCGCCTTCGGCACGCTCAAGCGCTTCGTGGCGGATGACCCGGCGGAGGAGATCACGCCGGCCCAGATGGACATGACCCTGGCAGTGATGGCCCACACCCTGGTCTACTGGACTCAGGACCTGGTTCGCCGCGGGCTGCTGGGCGAAGGCTCGCGGGTCTTCGCCATGACCAGCGCCGGCTCGCATCGGGCCATTCCCACCTACGGCGCGGTGGGAGCAGCCAAAGCGGCTCTGGAGGCCCACTGCCGCCAGCTGGCGGTGGAGCTGGCGGAGCGCCGGATCAGCGTCAACGCCATTCAGGCGGGCGTCACGGACACACCCGCGCTGCGCAAGATTCCGGTCCACGAGCGGCTGATCCAGGAGGCGGAGCGAAGCAACCCGTCGCGGCGGTTGACGACGACTCAGGACGTGGCCGGCGCTATCGCCGCTCTCTGCGACCCGCGGGCCGGCTGGATCACCGGCACGGCCATCCGCGTGGACGGCGGCGAGGACGTTGTGGGCTGAGAGGCCCGCAGTCCCGGCGCACCGCTGAAATCACAGACTGCATCACACGAGTGGCGGGCCTTTCGGCCCGCCACTCGCGGTATGTTGCTTTTAGACCCAGCCGAATCCGTAAGGAGCCACACCGCCGGCGCCGGCCGGGTACGCGGACGGGACCGTCGCCACCGTCGTCACGGGCACCGCGTACTCATAAACGCGGTAGACCGTGGCATTGGCCGCCGGGTAGGCGGCTGCGCCGGGGGCAATAGCCAGGTCGTTGGCGCCGGCCTGGGCGCCGATGAACGGCGAGTAGGCGGGAATCGGGGCCCCGAAGCCACCATAGAGCATGGAGTCGTTCACCTCCTGCAAGTCCTTGAGGACACAGCACGCTGTCTTGCCCTCCTGCCCCACGGTATGCGGGGGAGGCAAGGCTGGTGACATAAGCTCTCGTCCACTCCGGACCCAACCTGAGAGCGGGGGCGCAACCATCTGCGAACTCCGGCCGTCCCTAGAGTGAGGTGATTCCGATGGCACGCAGTCACGTGTTGCCGGCCATCCTGCTGGCGGCGGCCCTCGCCCTGACGGCCTGCAGTCGACCCGCTGCCACCACTCCGGACGCTCAGCCGCCTGCGGCTTCGCCCGCGGCCAAGACGGTCAGCTTTGAACCGGTTTCTCCCGAAAACCTGTCAGGCAATGTCCGCATGTGGGCAGACGGCTATTCGCACAGCCGTGGCGCCTTCGGCGCCACCTGGGACGGGAAGACCTACCTGCTGTTCGCCTGGGGAGAGAGACCCTCCGGCGGCTATGCGGTTCAGGTGGACCGGGTGGAGGACGACGGTAGGCGGAACTACACCGTACGCGTCTCCCTGCAGGAGCCGGCGCCCGGTCAGCCAGTGATCATGATGATGACCTACCCCTTTGCACTGGTGGCCCTGCCCAAACTGGACGGACCGGTGACCGTGGCCTACAGCGGGCCGGATGACCTGGGGCAACTGCACCCGGAGAGCCCGCAGGTGCGCCTGGAGAAGCCCTGGAACGGCGCCGCCGCGGTCAGCCCGCTGGAGATCAGGGGCCGGACCCAGGGGCTGGAGGGGGAGCTGGAGGTCAGCCTGGAGGACGGTCATGACATACGGGGGACGCGCAAGGTCCAGGTGTCGGCCGATGGCTCCCTTGAGCTGTCGCTTCCCTTTGACCGTCCCACCAACCCCTTTGGCATGCTCATCTTCACTGCGGTGAAGGACGGGAAGCGGGAGCAGGTGCTGATGGTGCCGGTGAAGTTCCAGCAAGACTGACCGTACCCCAAAAGTTCACGGGGGGGCAGGGAGCCGGCTCTGCCCGGTCGAATGGAGAGCCAGGAGGTTGATGCATATTGCATTCGCCTTCACCACTGCGCCGGCGGGGCCTTGGCCTGAGCCTGGCCCTGTCCTTCCTGCTGGCCGCCGGCCTGGTGCTGGCGCCGGCCGGCTCCGCCGCAGCACAGACCACCACAGGCGTACCTCCCATTCACATTCTCCTGGACGGCGTGGAGCTGCCCCTGGACAGCGAGCCCTTCTTTGAGAATGACCGCACGCTGGTTCCCTTTCGAACCATCTCCGAGGCCCTGGGCGTGGAGGTCAGCTATGACTCCAACCTGGGCAAGGTCTGGGGCCGCGGCATGGGCCACGAAGTGGAGCTGACCTGGGGCAGCCGCACCGCCCTGCTGGATGGCCGCAGCGTGGCCCTGGACGCAGCGGCGAGGGTGGTGAAGGACCGGACGATGATCCCGCTGCGGTTTTTCAGCGAGTCTTTTGGAGCCAAAGTAGACTGGCACCAGGACACCCGCACCATCACCATCGAGTCGCCGCCCCGCCGCATGGAGTCGCTGGGCTTCTACGCCATCCGCTCCTTTGGCGAGCGGCAGTACGTGGGCCGCTTTGACAAGATGGCCTACGGCTGGGCGCGGCTGACCCGCGAGGGGCAGGTGGACTTCAGCAGCAGCGAGTACCGCTGGCCGGAAGCGGCCGGCGACGTGACCGGCGATTCCCTACTGGCCGAAGCCAGGGCCGCCGGAACGGAGCGGTACCTGATGGTCTGGGCTGTGGACGGCAAGGGCGACCTGACCAACGTACTGGCCGACGAGGGACGGCTGCAGCAGGCCGCGGCGGATATGGCCCGGGCGGCCGCCGACCGGGGCTTTGACGGCCTGGTGCTGGACCTGGAGGGGCTCGGACTCACCGGCGGCCCCCAGGAGATTGCCCAGGTCCGCGACCGCTTCTCGCGCCTGGTGCGCGCCACGGCCCAGGCCCTCTCGGCTCAGGGCGGCAAGCTCATTGTGGCCGTCCCGCCGCCCAACGGGGCCTTTAAGGGCTACGATCTTAAAACCATTGCGGGCGCCGCCGACCGGATCATGCTGATGTCCTACGAATATGTCAGTCAGGGGCCGGAGCCTGTGGACCTGGTGCAGGCGGGCCTGGTGCAGGCCCTCCAGGAGGTGCCCCGCGGGAAGCTGCTGCTGGGCGTGTCCGCGGACAGCGAGACCACCGAGTCGCTGCTGCCCAAGGTGGGCCTGGCCAAGCGCTACAGTCTGGCCGGCGTGGCCGTGTGGCGCCTGGGCCTGATGGGCGACGCCTTCATGCAGGCCCTAGAACAGCAGATTGTCATGAAATGATGCGGACGGCTAGTGGACGGCTAGCGGACAGGCCGGAGGCCAAGCCTCCGGCCCTTTCGTGGTGGTGCGGCAGTTCTGGACTGGTAATCCGCCGTCCTGGAGTCGGCGCGTCTGTTGCTCCAGGAAGCAGACCTCAGACCTTGGGTGCCAGCATGCTTTACGGCAGGGTCCTGCAGGATGGCACCGAACTTCTTGCGCCAGGGGGTTCGATACACTTTGTCCACGTCCCAGCTGTCCGGTCCCGCCAAGCGCCTCCTCACGGTGCAGGCTCTCTACATACTGGCCGGCGCCCTGGCGGGGATCTTCGTCAACATCTTCCTCTGGCAGACCCGGACCCTGCGGGCGGTGACCATCTACAACCTCTTCTTCTTTACGGCCATCCCCGTATTCTTTATTGTCGGAGGCATCCTGGCCAAGGCCTATCGCAGGTCCTGGGGGTTCACTCTGGGGGCCCTGCTCCATACGCTCTTCTACAGCCTGTTGTTGGTCTGGGCCACAGAGGCGAGAAACCATCTCGGCCTCCTGGGCACCTTGGCCGGCGCGGCCACGGGATTCTCCTGGATCAACCAGCACATCCTCGCCTATGACCTGGTGCCGCGTGAGCAGCGGGACCGGTTCTTTGGCCTGAATGGGCTGTTCAACACGGTGTCCACTCTGGTTGGGCCGCTGGTGGCAGGCTTCATCATCTATCGCCTGGGCAGCCCCGGGGGATACAGGGTTGTTTTCGGGGTTGCCGTGGCAGTCTTTCTGGTGGAAACGGCGCTCAGCCTGCGGCTTCGCTCCGCCGGCGGCGATAGCCTGAGCCTGCGCACGGCCTTCTCCCTGCACGCGGTTCCCGGGTGGGAGCGGGCCCTTGCCTCCCACTTTGCGGTGGGCATCCGCGATGGTGTCATGATGACTGTTGGCCCCATTCTCATCTACGCCCTGGGGGCCAACACCCTGGACTTCGGGCGCTTCAACTCACTGTTTGCGCTGTTGACCACGGGCGCCTACTTCCTGGCCGTACGCCTGGTTCGCCCTCACAACCGCCCGGCGTTCCTTGCGCTGGGCTCCCGGGGGCTCCTTGGCCGCCACCCTGGTTGTTGCGGTGGTGTCCGGAATGCCGGGAATTCTGGCCTTTAACGTCCTAAACGCCATCTTCCCCGTGTTCTACAACCTGCCCTACCTGGCCCAGTACTTCGACCTGATGCAGTCCGTTCCGCACGCGGCGGAGCGGCGGGTGGAACTGATCATCTCGCGGGAGGTCTGGCTCGATTTCGGGCGCGTGGAGAGCGCCGCGGCCTTCCTGCTGACCGGCTCCAGCCTGACGGGCCCGGCTCTGCGCCTGGTCCTGCCGCTGGCGACGGCGCCCCTGCTGCTGCTCCCCTGGCTCATGTCACCTGCTTCCGTCCGCCGCGCCGAGCAGACGGCGGGCGCTTGAGAAACTTGAAACGGGAGGGATCAGGATGACGACCCTGCGCCAGGCCGTGGCGGCCGAGATGCCGCGGGCCATCGAGGACCTGAAAGCCTATTGCCGCCAGCCCAGCGTAGCAGCGCAGAATCTGGGCATCGCCGACACCGTGGAGATGGTGCGGCGGCTCTTTGCGGAGGAAGGGGCGCGGGTGGACGTCCTGGGCAATGGCGGCGGCAACCCCATCCTTCATGTGGAGTTCGACAGCCCCTCCGGGCGCACGCTGCTGTTCTACGACCACTATGACGTGCAGCCGCCGGAGCCGCTGGAGGAGTGGACCACGCCGCCCTTCGAGCCGGTGGTGCGGCAGGGGAAGCTGTTCGCCCGGGGCTCGTCCGACAACAAGGGAGACCTGATCTGCCGGCTGGCCGCCGTTCGGGCCCTTAAGCGGGCCTACGGGCAGGTGCCCTGCCGGGTGAAGTTTCTCATTGAAGGCGAGGAAGAGGTGGGCAGCCCCACCTTTGCCGGGTCCGTGGAGCGCTACAGGGACAGGTTCCGGGCCGACGCCTGCATCTGGGAGTTCGGCATGAAGGACGAGACCGAACGACCCCTGCTGTACGGCGGCCTGAAGGGCATCTGCTACCTGCAGTTCCATGTGCGCACCATGGACGCGGACCTGCATTCCTCCATGGCCCCGCTGGTGCACAACCCCGCCTGGCGCCTGGTCTGGGCCCTGGCCTCGCTGAAGGGGCCGGACGGCCGGGTCCTCATCCCGGGCTTCTACGAAAACGCCTGCGAGCCCACGGACCGCGATCTGGCCTACATCGAACGCATCCCCTGGGACGTGGCCGGGTTCAAGCGCTATAACGGCATCCGCGAGCTCTGGCAGGAGCGCGGCGGCCGGACGCTGTCCGTGCCGGAGATGGTGCGGGACTACCTGTTTGAGCCCACCTGCACTATCTGCGGGCTGGACGCCGGCTACACGGGCCCCGGCACCAAGACGGTGCTGCCGCGCGAGGCGTCGGCCAAGGTGGATTTCCGCCTGGTCGGACGCATGTCGCCGGACGAGGTGCTGCGGAAGGTCCGCGCACACCTGGACAGCCTGGGCTTCAAGGATATTCAGGTGGAGTCCCTGGGGCCGGAGCACCCCTACCAGACGTCGTTGGAGAACCCCTTTGTGGATTTGGTCTGGGACACGGCCAGGGAAGCCTACGGCGCGGAGCCCATCCTCTACCCGACAGCGGCGGGCAGCGGTCCCATGTACCCCGTGGGCAACGTCCTGCAGCTGCCCATCATCAGCACCGGCTGCAGCTACTGGGGCTCCGGCGCCCACGCCCCTAACGAGAACATCCGCCTGGCCGACTTTGAGCAGGGCGCCCTACACATGGCCCTGCTGCTGGAGCGGTTCGGCACCGGGCGGGGCTAGCACCTCATCCATCAGGGCCTCGAACTCGGCCCAGTTGAGCACGCGGTAGCAGTCCGCAAAGTCACGGTTGTAGGGGTAGTCCATGATGATGCGTGTGGCCCGGCAGCGTTCCAGGTTGCGGGGCGCGTCGTCGAACGTGAAGTCCCCCCGCACCAGGTCCTTGCGGTAGGTCACCACCAGGTTGTGCCTGGGCACGAAGGGCAGGTGCTTCCGCACCCAGTTGGCCTTGTCCTTCATGGCGTTGGCCGGGCTGGCGGTGACCACCACCAGTTCCAGCCGGTGGGACAGGCGCTCCAGCGTTTCGATGGCGCCGGGGATGGGCGCCAGGTCGGCAAAGAACCCGGGCCGATGCCGTCCAGGTCAAACAGCAGCACCGGCCGTTCGTTGTCAGGCACGTTCCGCCGACTCCTCCCGCAGTGGATCCGTGTTGTTCCGCTAGTTTGCCCGGCCCCCCGCAGCGGCGTCCCGTGTGCGAAGGCGCGGCCGGATGCAACAGGAGATGGTGGCTTGTTCGAGTCCGTCCAGGAGTACCTATCTCGGGCGCAGGGGACCTTCGGGGTCGTCTTGGACGATCTGACGGGCGGCGCCCACTGGGAGCACCAGGCCGATGTACCCTTTTACGCGGCCAGCGTCATCAAGGTGCCCATCATGGTGGAGGCCTTTCACCAGGCCCACAATGGCCTGCTGGACCTGGACCGGGAGCGCCTGACCTGGACCCGCGCCGACCAGGTGGGCGGCGACGGCGTCATCAGGCTGCTCACGCCCGGCACCCGGCTGTCCGTCCGCGACCTCATCACCCTCATGATCGTGATCTCGGATAACGCCGCCACCAACCTGCTGATCGACCGCCTGGGACGGGACGCCATCCGGCAGTGCCTGAAGCGGTGCGGCATGAGCCACTCCAGCTTCTACAACAAGCTCTCCGTGGTGCCGACGGAACGGGAGGGCGTGAACACCATTTCGCCCCGGGACGTGCAGCACCTTTTTCTGCTGCTGGCCAGAGGCGAGGCGGTCTCGCAGCACGCTTCGGACCAGATGATTGCCATCCTGAAAGAGAACCAGGACTACAGCCGTGCGGTCAAGTACCTGCCCTGGGACCAGGAAGGGCTGACCGGAGAGAGGCCTCCCGTCCAGGTGGCCCACAAGACCGGCTCCGTCAAGGGCGTCAGCCATGACGCGGGGATCTTCTACCTGCGCGATCGGACGTACTGCCTGACCATCCTGGGCAAGGACCTGCCCGACGACGTCTACGGGGCGGAGGCCGTGGCCCAGATTTCCCGCCTCGTCTACCAGGAGGTCGCCGGCGGCGGGGACTAGTCTCTGGAATCTTCCCCCAGCACCCCAACAGCCTGTCCGGTTCCTCCGAATCCCTCTCCTGCGGAGAAGGTTACTATAGGAGGAGGGAGAGGTTGAGCGGCGGACTGGACTCTTCCTGGATCACCTGGGGACGCATGCTCCTTGTAGCCATGGGAGCCATTGTGGCCGTGCTGGCTCTGTCCGACTTCCGGAGGGGGCGGAGCGGTATGGCCGCCCTGCTGCTGGTCTTTGGGCTGGTGGCTGCGGCCCTGGGCGCAACCGACCTGGTCTTTCCCGGGCGGCTCTTCTGACTGGGTGCCCGAGGCGCAAAACCACTGAGCAGTTCCCAGAAATAGTAAGGGCCGACCCCCATAAAGGGGACCGGCCCTTCGACTTGCTATACCAGCCCGCCGGGGATCCGGAATCCCGGCATGAGTATCTTCCTGGAGGGGTGTAACCTATGAAGCGGTTCCTACGCTCCGGACTGGCCCTTCTGCTCACGGTTGCGATGCTGGTCGGACCGGCCTCCACGGCCCTGGCCGACAAGGGCGGCAACGGCCGCGGCCGCAGCAGCCGGTTCAGCAGCCAGTTCAACGATTGGCAGTCGGGCTTTTGGGCCAACGAGTCCCTGGCCCGCATGATCATCAAGGGCGTCATGAAGGGCGGCACCAACGGCACCGGCCTGCAGGTGGACGCCAACCGTCCGGTCACGCGCCTGGAGGCCGCCATCATGCTGGTGCGCCTGCTTGGGCTTGACCAGACCCAACCCACGGACATCGACTATCAACCCATTGACCGCAGCGACGATGACGACGAGGACCGGTACGACAACCCGTTGGGGCTCAAGTTCAAGCTTGAGGCCAAGAACGGAAAGATCGAGTACAAGTTCGAGTTTGAGGATGACGAGGACATTCCGCTTTGGGGCCGCGACGCCGTAGCCGTTGCCCTGGAGAAGGGCTTCCTGGTCTTCGACGGCCGCAGCTTCAACCCCATGGCCCCGCTGAAGCGCGTGGAAGCGGCCATCATGCTGGTCAAGGCCGCCGGTCTTGACGCTGAGGCCCAGTCCCGCGCCGGAGCGGCACTGCCCTTTGTAGACGCCCCGGCCATCTCCTATATGGCAAAGGGCTACGTTGCCGTGGCCCTGGAGAAGGGCTTCATCAACGGCAACCCGGACGGCACCTTCCAGCCCAACAAGCCGGTTACCCGGGCCCAGTGGGCGGCCATGCTGGATCGTCTGGACCGCGGTCAGAGCGCGGACCAGCGCCAGGTGAAGGGCACCATCACCGCCATTAACCAGAGCGGCACGGCGCTGCCCACCATCTCGATGACCACCCCGGTGTTCCCGAACGGCGTCACCTACACGGTTGCCGACCAGGCTGTCTTCTTTGTGGGCGGCCAGGAGGCCACCATCAATGACCTGCACGTGGGCGACCAGGTGCTGGTGCAGCTTTCCGATACCCGCCAGATCCTGATGGTCACCACCGTCGGCCAGACCAACCCGGTCCTGACGGGGACCGTGGTGGCCTTTACCGCCCCTTCCGGCACGCAAAACGGCACCATTATCCTGCAGGGCAGTAGCGGCGCCGGCCAGGCCTACGCCGTGGCCCCCACGGCCGTGGTGCGGCTGGGCGCCCTTCCGGGCACCTTCGCTGACGTCCAGGTGGGCGACCGCGTGACCCTGACGGTTACCAACGGCGTGGTCACTACCATCGCCGTCAACGTCTCCACCCAGAAGGTCCAGGGCACCGTAACGGCCAAGACCACCGGCTCAGGCAGCACGCCGAACACCCTGACGGTGCGGACCAGCGCCGGAGCCGCCACCACCTACGCGCTGGCCGCAAACGCCACCATCGTCTCGGCTGCGGGCGCCAACCTGACCTTCGTTGATATCAAGGTCGGCGACAGCGTTGAGCTGCAGGTGCAGCGCTCCCTGGCCGTCTCGGTCAAGGTGCTGCAGTCCACCTCCGTCCAGACCGTCACCGGTTCCCTGGTGGGGCTGACCATCGGCTCCTCGGCCACGCCGTCCAGCCTGACGGTCTCCACCTCCGCCGGCACGCAGGCCTACACCATCGCCGCCAACGCCTCCATCACCTATAACGGCCAGGCCGTCACCCTGGGCGACCTGCGCATCGGCGACTCCGTCACCCTGACGGTCACCGGCGGTGTGGTCACCTCCATTGTCATCGGCCAGCGCCAGAGCCAGACCGTTTCCCTGACGGGTGACGTCAGCAGCCTGAACCGCCTGAACCAGACCTTTACCCTCACCGTCTCCGGCACCAACTACACGGTGGGCTACAACGACCTCACCGCCTTCACCTACCAGGGCCAGGCCGCGACTGCCGCCTCGCTGCAGAACGGCCAGACCGTCAAGGTCACCGGCAGCCTGGTAGCCAGCACCCTCCTGGCCACCAAGATCGAGATTCAGGTGGCCCAGAGCAGCGTCTCGGGCACCGTGGCCGCTCTGACCAACAACAGCGGCACCACCCCTGACGTGCTGGTGCTGAACACCGGCTCCGCCACGGCCATGTACCAGGTGAACGCCAACGTGGCCGTCTCCTGGAACGGGCTCAGCCTGACCTTTGCCGACCTGGTGGTGGGCGACCAGGTGACCCTGACGCTCACCAACGGCGTGGTCTCCGCCATCTCCATCACCGGCCGCACCACCCAGGCGGTCAGCCTGAGCGGCCAGGTGTCCGGCCTCAGCGCTGCCAACAAGAGCTTCACCCTGACTTTGGCCGGAACGTCCGGCAACACCGCCTACACGGTGGGCTGGAATGCCCAGACGGTTTTCACCTACCAGGGCCTTAACGTCACCTCCAGCCAGCTGGCCAACGGCCAGCAGGTGACGGTGACCGGCACCGCCGCCGGCAGCCTGGTGACCGCCTCCAAGGTGGATATCCAGGTCAACCAGGCCAACCTCGCCGGTTCCGTGGTCGCCTTCACGGTGCCGACCGCCTC
>JBLNCQ010000151.1:0-2774 GCA_050260815.1 Bacillota bacterium | reverse complement strand
CTCAAAACCGTTGGCCGCCGCTACCCGGCGCATCTCGCCCCGGCGACGCTGACATAGGCATGCCCCTCCGCCCCTACGCCAGGTGAGCCAGCCTTGGCAGGCCCGTCCCGTCGCACGGACCGGCAGATGGTGGCTGCTAGATACCCGGCTCCAAAGCCGTTGTCAATGTTTACTACCGCCACTCCGGCGGCACAGGAGTTGAGCATGGTCAAGAGCGCCGCCAATCCGTAAAAGCTGGCCCCGTAACCCACACTGCTCGGAACCGCGATCACCGGCTTGTCCACCAGTCCGCCGACCACGCTGGGTAGAGCGCCGTCCATCCCGGCCACGACCACGATCACGGTCGCCTCGTACAGCAGGGACTGCTGGCTGAGAAGCCGGTGCAGCCCTGCCACTCCGACGTCATACAGTCGCTGCACATTGCAGCCCATCGCCGTCGCGGTCACTATCGCCTCCTCCGCCACCGGCAAATCCGCCGTCCCTGCACTGGCTATCAGGACTTTGCCAGGCAGAGGCGGAACCGGCTTCCGCTCCACTCTGATGATCCGTGCCAGTTCGTTATACTGCGCCTCAGGCAACCGGACCCGAACATACTCGTAGATGTCTTTCCCGGCCCGTGTGACCAGCACCCGACCACACTCCTCGGCCAGCCGCTTCACTATGGCGCACACGTGCTCGGGACGCTCGCCCTGGCAGAAGACCACTTCGGGAAGGCCCGTCCGCACGGTGCGATGCGTGTCGACGCAGGCAGATTCCAGTTTAGCCAGGGGTAGGCTGCGCAACCGGGTCAAAGCTGTCGTGACATCGATTTTCCCGTCCCTGACCTCCTGCAGAAGGTTCATCAACTGCTCTTGATCCAACCCTGACACCTTCCTTGTGGCGGGCGGCCGCCATCAGAAGAGTAATACTCCCACCAGCCCAGATAGAGCCAAAGCCAGCAGAGGGTTGACCTTCAACCGGCCCACGAGCAACACGGTCGCCAGCGCCACCGCCACACTCCGCCAATCCGACAGGGACTCCTTGGTTACGCTCAGCGCAGCGAGCACAACCAGGGCCACTACCAGCGGGCGCAAGCAGGCAAAGACCACCTGCAGCCAGGCTGAGTCGGCGCGGCGGAGGACCAGGCAGGCCAGGACAGTGACAATCACGATGGAGGGCAGGATCACCGCCGTGGTGGCGGCCAGTGCACCCCAGAATCCTCCCCGGGTGAAGCCTACGAATGTGGCAGCGTTGATGGCGATGGGCCCCGGGGTCATCTGCGAAATCGCGACCACGTCCATGAATTGAGATTGCGTGAGCCAGTGTCGGAGGTGAACGAGTTCCTGCTCAAGGAGTGGAATGATGGCGTAGCCCCCACCGAAGGCTGCCGCACCAAGCTTCACGAAACTGACAAAAAGACGAGTGATCATAGCCTTTCCCCCTCAAGCAAGCCCTCGGCCGTGCTGGGTGGAGGCGTCAGCGGCAGCGGCCTCTGCGTCGGTGCTCTCACGGTCAGCCGGCTGCCGCACCAGGGCGGTGCGGCGGAAAAAGAGCGGGCTGGCGGCGATGCCGCCGAGCAGCACCAGACTGGGATGGACGTGCAGGCCAAGGACCAAAACCATGGCTGCCAAGGCAAACGCCCATGACCGCCAGTCCCGGAGAACTGTCGACCCTAGTTCCCAGGCCGCCAGGGCGATGAGCGCCAAAACGGCGGGACGAACACCGGCGAAAAAGTGAGTCAGCCAGGGCTGGTCCTGCACCCTTAGGAAGAACGAGGCGACGGCCAGGATCACCAGGAAGGACGGTAGCACCGCCCCGAGCGTCGCCGCGACCACCCCCGGCAACCCGGCAATCCGATATCCCAGAAACACAGCGACATTGACGGCGATGGACCCGGGCGCGGTCTGGGCGACCGCCAGGGAATTGAGGAAACCGTCTGTGGTGAGCCATCTCCGGCGATCCACCAATTCCGCCCGGATGAGCGGAATCATAGACCATCCGCCGCCGAACGTGAAGATCCCGATGCTGAAAAAAGAGGCGAAAAGCTTGACCGTCTTGCCGGCAGTGCCGTTGTGGCTGCTCATCGTGGGTCACCATCCCTGACGTGATTCCCGGGGAAAGATGACCTAAAGGCGGAGGATATCCGCCTTTAGGTCACTCGCCGCAGGCAGCCCGTCTACTTACGGGTCTCGTAGGCGTCCAGGTAGATGGAGGGGTCAAAGAACTTCTCAGGTGGGACGTAGCCCGTAAACGCCCCTAGAGCGATGAAGACCTGCTCCACCTGGCCGATCCACTTGGCCGCCCGGCCGTCCTTGTACTGCTTGGCCCACTCGTCGTTGGTGAAGATCTTTTCCTTGGCGAAGGCTTCGGTCACTTCCGACAGCGGGAGACTGGAGTAGGCCGCCTTGTGGACGATCTTCAACGAGTTGTCGGTATCCTTCAGGAGCGCCTCGTTGGCGTCGAGCCAGGCCTTGGCCATGCTCACCAGGATGGGCCGGTTCTTTGCGTACATTTTGTTGCTAGCCACCCAGCCGCCCATGATCGCCGACTTCGGGTAGTAGTCTTTGGCTTCGGTGAGACGGCGAGCGGTCGGGTTCGCCTTCTCGATCTGCACGTCGAACGGGCTCCACGTGGCCACCGCGTCAGAGGCCTTGGCGATGAAGGCGCTGACCGCTGCCGCCATGTCCATGTTGATCACGTTGACGTCGGAGTACTTGACTCCGGCTTCCTGGAGGGCGGTGTACAGGAGCACGTCAGCTGTGGTGCCCTTGGTCGTGGTGAGCTTTTTCCCCTTG
>JBLNCQ010000150.1:0-37578 GCA_050260815.1 Bacillota bacterium | reverse complement strand
CCGACATAGATATCTTTCAGGCCGTGGTTAGTGGCTTGCGAGCTTCCTACAATACAACAACCCCCCACCCCCCCCCCCCCACTAATTGGAAGGTCAAGGCGGGGGCGGTAGGCCATTGTCGTCATGAGCACAAGCCCCCCTCATGCATCTTTGTCTCGTCCGTCATTTCGTCAACCGGAAGTTGGAGGTGGAGTCCGGCTTCCTACGAGATTGGCTTCCAAATCCGACAGATTCCAAGGTTTCCCGATTACTTTCGACAGGGAGGAAGGCGATTCCTGCATCCGTTCCACCGCAAATTCCGCTCCGCCACCGACGATTCAGGACCTTATGCCAATCTTCAACACGTTCGACTCCAAGTATTGGCCAGTGCCTGGTTCCCAGTACAGTGCCCCGTCAGGGGGGGTGCGACCTAGCGCAGCCGGAGTTCGAGGAACGAACCTTGGCGCGGAAGCACCACAATGGAGAGCTTCTGCCATGCTGCGCTGCCCGTCACCTGGCCCGTCCGAGCGACGAGCCCATCGGCAAAGTCAATCTGTACGGTGAAGTCGCCCGACCCAAGCAGTACCTCGTGAGTCCAGGGCTCCAGCGGGTGGTCCATGAGCCAGCCAAGGCCACCCTGCTCGCGACCCTCCGTGATGATCAGACCCGTCACGCCGCCAGAAACCCCAGGTCCTTCCGGTGGAAGGGCTGGTTTGGCACCGTCAGGGCTTCCCGGACAAGGGTTATTCCCAACGATGGTGTAATTTCTAAAGGGCGGCGCTTCGCCATCGGCGGTCCAGTCAGCCACCCCACCGGTTTACGGGCTCTGCGAGATACTTCAAACACCGGAGTGAACGGACTTTGGCCTATCCCCGACCGGACAATTCCCACGGCGGCACCAGCCTGGTTGTCATTCCAGCCCTCGCCCCCCCGCCGGAGCTGTTGCCCTACGTGCAGTCCCTGTTGGCCGTGGGGTTCCGCCGGATCATCATCGTTGATGACGGCAGCGGCCCGCGGTCCAGAGAGATCTTCCAGGCGCTGGAGCAGACCGACGGCTGCACCGTCCTGACCCATGAGGTGAACCGCGGGAAGGGCGCCGCCCTGAAGACCGCCCTGCGGTACTGCCTGGAGATGAACGGGCAGGGCCGCTATCACACCGCCATCATGGTGGACGCCGACGGGCAGCACACCGTGGACGATGTCTGCTGCATGGCAACCGAGTCGCACCAACACCCGGACAGCTACGTGCTGGGAGTTCGAGACTTCAACCAGGAGGTGGTGCCGGCCCGCAGCCGGTTCGGCAACCGCCTGACCAGCGGCGGCTTCCACCTGCTCTACGGACGGTACCTCCGCGACACGCAAACGGGCCTGCGCGCCGTCCCCTCCGGCCTGTGGGAGTGGGCCCTGGGCATACCGGGTGACCGCTTTGAGTATGAGACCAACTGCCTGGTGCAGGCGGTCAAGCACGGCATCCCCATGGCCGAGGTTCCCATCCAGACCGTCTACTTCAACCGGAATGCCGGCACACACTATCGCGCCCTGTGGGATTCCTGGCCCATCCTGCTGGTGCTGCTGCGCAACATGGGGGCCTATGCCCTGTCCGGCGTTCTGTCCGCTGTGATCGGACTTATTGCGTTCTATTATGTGGACCAGGTGGTCCTTACCCCGTGGGCGCCGGCCGGGCGCATCCTAGCTGCAAGCCTGGCAGCCAGCGCCGCGTCATCCCTGGCCAGGCTGCTGCTCCACTGGACCCTGGCCCTGCGAACGGAGCGGAACGTCCACTACGCCACCGGCCGGTACTATGGCCTGCTGAGCCTTCAGATGCTGGCCTCCTACCTGATTGTTCTGGGCGTTCACGTGGCGCTAGACTGGCCGGCGGTCTGGATCAAGATTGTGGCAGACATCGTCCTTGCCCTAGTGGGCTATCAAATCCACCCGCGATGGCTATTCAGGGCACGTTAAGCGAAAAGCGGTGATCCATCGATGCCGTTCTACGGGAAACTGTTCTTGTTTTGCCGGGCCGTTGTCAGGGCCTTCATGCCGCGCTATCGCGTGCTCCACACGGAACGGATCAAGGAGCCCGCTGTCTATTTGTGCCGCCACAGCGATCTGCAGGGCATCCTGATGACCGTACCCTGGCTGCCGGTGCGCGTCCGTATTTGGGCCCTGGCCGTCTTCTGCGATGTGGAGGCATCCTACCGGCACCTGCAGGAGATCACCTTCATCGGGCGCTACCGCTGGCCACGCTGGTTCGCCACCGTTGCCGCCCGTCTCGCCTCCTATGGTCTGGCGGCGCTCCTGCATTCCGGTCGGGTGATTCCCGTTTTCCGCGGCTCCCCCAGAATCCGCCAGACCTTTCGCCTGAGCACCGATGCGCTCAAGCGTGGGGAAAGCCTGTTGATCTTCCCGGACAAGGACTATGTTGAGGCCGACTCCGACGTCTCGGACCTGTACAAGGGGTTTCTGCGACTGGACGTCCTATACCATCGGGCCACCGGGCAGCACATTCCGTTTATCCCGCTGTACGGCGACCGCCGGCGGCACACGCTGACGGTCTACGAACCGCTCCGGTTCAGCAACAGCGCCGAGGACGAGGCGGAGACGTCGCGGATGCTCAGCCTCTTGAAGGCCCGCCTGAGCGGCCACGGTGGGCCGCTGGAAGCACATAGTCGGCGTGGCTAAGGACTCTGACCTCAGGGGTCCTGCCTTCGGCCCGGATGATATCTGGAATGCGGTCTCGGACCATCTTGTTGTAGACAATCATGAACCGACGCCCCCTGTTCGTCCGCCCGGAAGTGTTCGCCTCCCAGGTCACAGCTACCTCCCCCTGAGGCCCGACGCGCGAACCTACCGGCCCCTGCTGCCCGCGGACCTCTATCAAATTTCTGACTATAGATAGTTCTTGCGGGCAGGATTTCCGGCCGTTCCCGCGAATTCTACAATGTAATTACATTACGACTTTAAGCCAAAGGAGGTGACATGCCATCGCTCCTGGAGCCACGCTTCCCAGTGTGGAAAAGTTGAAGTCCGACGGCATCCCTCTCCACTACCAGGTCAAGCAGCAGATACGTGATCTGATTGACAGCAACACATGGCAGCACGGGATGCAGATTCCCACAGAGCTGGAGCTGTGCCAGAGCTTCGGTGTCAGTCGGACAACCATCCGTCAGGCTCTGCAGACGCTGGTGAATGACGGCCTGCTTGAGCGCCATCGGGGGAAGGGAACCTTTGTGTGCCGGCCCAGGCTGGAGCAGCCCCTGACCAACGTTTACAGTCTGCACCGCTTTCTGCTCTCCCAAGGCCTGACTCCCGAGACCCAGGTGCTGGAATTGAAGCATGCGATCGCCCGAAGCCACACGGCCAGTTCACTACGAGTGGAGGCGGGCGCACCGGTGTGGAAGCTCACCCGCCTTCGCCTGGCGAACGGCGGGCCCATTGTCATCGACACCAGTTGGCTTCCCACCAGCGTGTGGCCGCAGCTTGACATGAAGGACCTCGAGGGACGTTCACTTTATGACATCCTTTCCACCCGGCATGGGCGGCGCGTGAAGCGGGCCCAGGAAGTGTGGGAACCTGTGCTCCTCGACGATTATGAGGCCAAGGTCTTGGACAGCAGGCCGGGGACTCCCGCTTTTCTCGTTGAGCGCACCGCCTTCGACGAAGCCGACACGCCCGTGGAGTTCACCAAGACCATTGTGCCTGGCGACCGCATGCGATTCAGCGTCAACCTTGAAGAGGACTCCCTGACCCCAAGGAAGCAGGACTGACATGTGCCTGGGTACATCCCATTCCCACGGAGGAGGACGTTCATGAGCCGCACCAAGAGGTCCATCGTTGCAGCGGCACTGGCTCTGGTCATGCTGGGGGCTCTGCTCAGTGGCTGCTCCAAAGGCACCACCCAGCCGGGCACCAGCGGCACTCCTGAAAACGTAACCCTGCGGTTTATCGGCATGGAGCAGGCCGGTATGACCGTTGATGAGCAGAAGGCGGTTGCCAAGGAGTTTGAGGACAGCCACCCCGGCGTCAAGGTGGAGACCACCTTTGTGGCCTATGACGCCCTTCATGACAAGCTGGCCACCGCCCTGGCCGGCGGCGGCTCGTCCTTTGACGTCCTGGTTGTGGACAACACCTGGATGGCCGAGTTCGCAGCCGCAGGCTGGCTGATGGACGTGACCGACAAGATCACGCCGGAGATGAAGCAGGCGACCGTGGACCAGGAGGTTACCTGGCGCATTGTCACGTACAACGGCAAGCTCTACGGCATGCCCTGGATGCTGGACCAGAAGTACTTCTACTACAACGAAGACATGCTGAAGCAAGCCGGCTACAGCGCCCCGCCCAAGACCTGGGAAGAGATGGTCGAGATGGGCCGGGTCATGAAGCAGAAGGGCATTGTTGAATACCCCATCATCTGGAGCTGGGCTCAGAAGGAAGCCTCCAACGTGGACTTCGTCACCCTGCTCTATGGCTTCGGCGGTCAGCTGGAGAGCGCTCCCGGCGTCGCCTCCTTCAACGACGAGGGCGGCAAGAAGGCTCTGCAGTTCATGGTGGATACGCTGAAGGAGGGCATCTCCAACCCGGCCTCCACCGTGTCGGTGGAAGAGGACGTCCGCAACACGTTCTCGTCCGGGAAGGCCGCGTTCGCCATCAACTGGCTCTACATGTACGACCTGGCCAATGACCCCAAGGAGTCCAAGGTAGCGGGCAAGGTGAAGATGGCCATGATGCCGGTTTCCGAGGCCGTACTGGCCAAGGGCATCCCCAGCGCCACGTCCAACGACTCCATGGGCATGGCGGTCTCGGCGGGCTCCAAGAACAAGGAACTGGCCTGGGAGTTCCTCAAGTACTTCACCAGCCCCGAGGTCCAGAAGCGTTACGCCAAGCACCAGCTCCCCATTTGGAAGGACGCCTTCTCTGATCCGGAGCTGATCAACGCGCAGCCCGTGACCACCAAGATGTTCATGGACCAGTTCCCCTACGGCCACGTGAAGGTGCACGTGCCCTACTACATGGAGTACTCCAAGATCATGCAGCTCTCCATGCAATACGCCTTCTCCGGCCAGAAGACTCCCGCGCAGGCCCTGGACGAGGCCGTTGCCGAGGTGAACAAGCTGGCACAGCAGTACAAGCAGTAGGGCCGCGCCTGGACGGGTACATGCAACAACCACCGGGAGGGGCCCGCCCCTCCCGGTGTCACTGGAGAGCAGTTCTATGAGAAATAGCCGCTGGCAGGAGTACCGGTTCGCCTACCTTCTCATCATCCCCAGCCTGATCCTGCTCTGCGGGATCATCCTCTACCCGATCCTGGACAACTTTGTCATCAGCCTCTACAAATACGACCTGACCAAGCCCTGGTTCCGGCCCTTTCTGGGCCTGGGCAACTACTGGGAGCTTTTTCACGACCACGAGTTCTGGGCCTCGGTGGGCAGGGCAGCCTACTTCACCGTCGTGTCCGTCAGTCTGGAGGTCGTCCTGGGGCTGGCCATCGCGCTCTTTCTCAACCTGCAGTTTCCGGGGCGCGGTCTCCTGAAGACCCTGATCATCCTGCCCTGGGCCGTTCCCACAGTGGTCAGCGCCATCATGTGGAAGTGGATCTTTGACGCCAACTACGGCGCCCTGAACGGGCTGCTGCTGCAGCTTGGCCTCATTGACCAGTACCAGGCCTGGCTGACGCGCCCCCTGACCGCCATGAACCTGATTGTTGCAGCCGACGTCTGGCATCAGACACCGTTTGTGGTCTTCATCTTCCTGGCCGCCCTCACCACCATTCCCGACTCCCTGTACGAAGCGGCCAGGGTGGACGGGGCCGGCCCGCTGCACGCCTTCCGGAGCATCACGCTGCCGCTGCTGAAGCCGGCGTTCCTGATTGTGCTGGTAGTCCGCACCATGGAGGCCTTCCGCGTCTTTGACCTGATCTACGTCATGACGGGCGGCGGTCCGGCGAACGCCACGCAGGTGGTCACCTACTACACCTACGTCAACACCTTCAGCTACCTGCACCTGAGCGACGGCGCGGCCCAGTCGTTCCTGGTATCGGTCTTCATCCTGGCGCTTTCCGTCATCTATGTCAAGCTGCTGGGCAGCCAGACAGAGTACTAGGAGGGATCAACCTGACGCGCAAACCTGCCAACATCCTGCGATCGGCTCTGATCTTGCTGGCCTCCGTGGTACTGGTTGCCTTCATCATCGGTCCCTACCTCTGGCTGATCATCTCCAGCATCTCCACCACGTCCGAGCTGACTTCGGTGCCGCCGCACTGGATCCCCACCCAGCCCACGCTGGCCAAGTTCAAGCAGCTGGTCACGCCGGACATCACCGGCCTATCAGAGACGGCGCAGATGTTCAAGTTCGCCATGCTCAACAGCGCCATTGTCTCGGTCTCCGTCACGGCCATCACGCTGGTGGTGGGCGCCCTGGCGGCCTACGCGTTTGCCCGCCTGAAGTTCCCGGGCCGCACGCAGCTGATGATGGGGATCATTGCCACCCGCATGCTGCCGGCTATCTCCACCATGATTTCGCTGTATGTGGTTATGAAGAACATGAACCTGCTGGACAAGAAGGCCGGACTGGTGGCGCTCTACCTGAGCTTCACGCTGCCCTTCGCCATCTGGATCCTCATGAACTTCTTTCAGACCATCCCCAAAGAGTTGGAGGAAGCGGCGCGGATTGACGGCACGTCCCGCCTGGGCGCGCTGTTCCGGATCGTCCTGCCCCTGTCCGCTCCGGGCCTTGTCTCAGCCGGTATCTTTGTGTTCATGGCGGCGTGGGATGAGTTCTTCTTCCCTCTCATCTTCACCAGCACCTACGCGGCCAAGACAGTTCCGGTGGCCATCTCCGAGTTCGCCGGGCGGCACGCCATTGACTACGCGGCCATGGCCGCGGGCGGCGTGGTGGCAAGCATCCCTCCGGTGCTGCTGGCCTTCATCTTCCAGCGCTACATCATCACCGGCCTGACGTCCGGCGGCGTAAAGGGTTGAATCACAGCGTGAGTACATCCCCATCCCTACCGGGGGTCGCGGTAGTGGGCAACTACAACATCGACCTGGTCATGGCCCATCTTCCGGAAATGCCCGCCTGGGGCACGGAGAGCATTGTGCAGCATATGGATCCGCGAACCGCCGGTGCGGCCGGTTACACCTCCATGACCCTGGCCCGCCTGGGCGCGCAGCCGCTGTGCCTGGGCAACGTGGGCGACGACGCCTACGGCCGCCAGATCCGCGAGGACCTCCAGGCGCACGGCGCGAACGTTCAGGGCCTCCTGGCCATGCCAGGGGTGCAGACCAGCGTGGACGTGGCCCTGGTCAGGTCCGATGGGCAGCGAGCCTTTGTCAGCTACACCGGCCATCTGGACCTGCTGACGGAGCAGGCTGTCCTGGCGGCCGAGGCCAGCAGCACCCGCATGACCGGTGCACGCTACGTTCTTCTCACCGGCTACTTCCTGCTGCCGGCCTTGGGCTGCCAGGCAACCAGCAGCCTCTTCCGCCATTGGCGGGAGAAGGGCCTCAAGGTCTGCCTGGATACCGGCTGGGACCCGGCGGGCTGGCCGCAAGCCACACGCGAGGAGATCCTGAGCCTTCTCCCCTGGGTCGATATCTTTTTGCCCAACGAAGACGAGGGCCGGGCCCTGACGGGAGAGACCGACCCCGTGGCCGTGGCGCAAAGCCTGGCTGGTCACGGACCGTCCGCCGTAGTGCTAAAGCTGGGCGGAAACGGCTCCCTGGCCTGGACCGGCGGAGCCGTCCACCGGGCGAAGGGATTCACCGTGGAGGTCTTTGACACCACGGGAGCGGGCGACTCGTTCAACGCCGGCCTGCTCTACGGCCTTCTTCATGGTTGGGCCTGGCCAAGGGCCCTGCGCTTCGCCAACGCGGTGGGAGCCATTGTGGTCAGCCGCCGCGCAGACAGACATCCGGACGTAGCAAGCGTCGAACACCTTATACAACAACAAGGAGCATGAACATGACCGACCAGATCCTGTCCGAAATCCTGGAGGAACCGGAGGCTGTACGCAAGAGCATCGCCCTGGGGCGCAAGACGTACCGCGCAGTGGCGGAGACGCTGGCAGCCAGCGGCTGCAGCCGCATCTACGCGGTGGGCTGCGGCTCGTCGTACTTCGCCGGAATCCTTGCCCGATACGCCCTGGAGCAGTTCACCCACATTCCCACCATTGCCGCTTCGGCCGTTGACTTCAGCACCTACTCGCTGGACAGCGTGGACAAGAAGGCCGCGGTCATCGGCATCTCACAGTCCGGAGAGAGCTTTGAGACCGTTGAGGCCCTGGAGAAGTGCCGGGAACGCGCCGGCCTGCTGCTGGCTCTGACCAACAACCGGGACAGCCGTCTGTCCGGAATCGCCGATGCCAGCATCCTGACCGAGGCCGGGCCGGAGAAGGCGTCCGGCACCAAGACCGTGCTTGCCCAGATGCTGGCCGCATACCAGTTTGCCCTGGAGCTGGCGGCGGTACTGGGCAGCCACCCCCAGGACGAACTTGTCCGACTGCAGAGGGAGCTGGACGGGGCCCATGAGCTGACAGCCCGGCTTCAGGCCGACACGGCCTCCATTGCGGCCGTGGTGGATTACCTGAAGGACGTTGACAACCTCTACGTTGTGGCGGCGGGCCCTTTCTTCCCCCTGGGCCTGCAGATGACCAACACCGCCCGTGAGATTGCGCGGGTGCACTGCCAGGCCTTTGACGTCACCGAGTTCCGCCACGGTCCCCTGGAGATTCTGCGGGCCGGGACCTTCCTGATGCTGCTCAGCAACTCCCACTCGCCCCTGGCCGCCAACATGGTCCAGCTGGGCCGGCTGGCGCGCCGGGCGGGAGCTTCCGTCAGCGTGGTGACGGACCCCCCCGACACCGCTCTGCGGGACCTGGCGGACCACTACTACCTCGTTCCCGAGGCCAGCGAGTACCTGGGTGCGGTCCTCTATCTGGCCGGACTTCACCTGGTTCTGTATCACTGGTCCCGCGCCAAGGGATTGGACCCGAACCACTTTGAGAACATCGTCAAGACCTGGACGCAGGCCTTCTAGGCCGGCGAAGGACGGAGGAGACATGCCCACGTTGGACGTGGTTGCCGTTGGCGAACTGAACGCCGACCTGATCCTCACCGCCCCCCGCATTGCGCCGGAGTTCGGCCATGACAAGCCGCTGGAGGACTACGCCCTGACGCTGGGCAGCTCCACGGCGCTGGCCGCCCACGGCCTGGGCCGTCTCGGCGCCCGGGTGGGTTTTGTGGGCGTGGCGGGACAGGACGCCTTCGGCGAGCTGGTAGTTCGTCACCTCAGGGAGGCGGGCGTTGACGTCTCTCGGATCCGGCTGCGCCAGGAGCTGCGGACGGGCCTGACCGTCTCCCTCTCTGAGACCGGCGACCGGGCCCTGCTTACCTACCCCGGCAGCATTGCAGCCTTGCGCCTGGCCGACATGGACTGGGACTATCTGCGGACCTTCCGGCACCTGCACCTGGCGTCCTACTTCATCCTGACCGCCCTGCGCCCGGACATCCCCGCCCTGTTCCGTCGGGCCAAGGAGTACGGACTGACGACCTCGCTGGACACCGGCTGGGATGAGGCCGGGGCCTTCGGCGCCGATCTTGAAGAGGCCCTGCCCTACGTGGATGTCTTCCTGCCCAACGCGGAGGAGGCGCGCGCCATCACCGGCCTGGGGGACATATGCCAGGCACTGGATGACCTGGCCCAGCGCATCCCCACGGTGGCGGTCAAGCTGGGCGCCCAGGGCGCCTTGGCCCAGCGGGGCGGGGAGTTCGCCCAGGCCAACGGCTTCGCCGTACAGGCCCGCGACACCACAGGCTGCGGCGACGCCTTCGACGCCGGCTTCCTATTTGGCCTGCTGCAGGGGCTCCCCCTCTCCCAGTGCCTGACCCTGGGGAACGCCTGCGGTGCGCTGGTGGCCACGCAGTTGGGCGGCGCAGCCGGTTTCCCAACCCTCACAGAACTTACGCGCTTCCTGCGCGAACGCGGCGCCGCGGTGAACCTCCCCGGCACCGCCAACACCGCCCCGAAAGGAGACCCCCGTTGACTTACCAAGCGTACGAGGACATCTTCCGTCAGCCGGAAAGCCTGCGCCAGACCCTGGTTGCACTCCGGCAGGCTCGTCAGGACCTGGTCGCCTTCTACAACCGGGTCAGGCCGAAGTCCATCACCCTCATCGGCTGCGGCTCCAGCTTCTACACCTCCCATTCCGTGGCGGCAGACCTGCAGCGCCGGCTGAACATCCCGGTGCAGGCCGTGGTGGGAGGCGACATCATGCGCCATCCCGCCCAGTTTGAGCCCGTGCTGCGCGACGGCCTGATGATCACCCTGTCGCGCTCCGGCAGTACCTCCGAGACCCTCTTCGCCGTCCAGCACGCCAGGGAGCGGCTGGGCACGCCCCTCCTCTCCATCGACTGCGCTCCGGGTTCTCCGCTCAACCGGTTGGCCGACCTGGCGGTGTCGCTTCCCTGGGCCCGCGAGAAGGGCGTCTGCCAGACGCGCGCCGTCTCCAACCTGCTCACCGCCGGCATTCTGGCCGGTGCCTACTGGGCCGGAGACAGCGCTCAGGAGGCGGAGCTGGAGCGGGTCATTCCCGCGGCCGAGTCGTTCCTTACCAGCCAGGTCTGGCGGGACCGCATCTCCAGCCGGTGGCAGGACGTCGTCCTGCTGGGAGACGGTGCGTTGTACGGCACCGCCAGCGAGGGCGGGCTGATTCTGCTGGAGATGTCCCAGACGCCGGTCAGCTACTACTCGCTCCTGGATGTGCGCCATGGGCCCACGGTCATGATCGGCCGCGAGACGCTGGTGGTGATGATGGCGTCCAGCGAGGGGAGCGCCTGGGAGGCCGACCTGATTGCCGATCTGCAGCGGCACCGTGCGCAGGTGCTGGTGGTGAGCGCGGAACCGCGCTCCTACGCGCCGGTGGGTATCGACTTCGGCGCACCGTTCAGCGACTCCGCCCTGGCGGTCCTGGCCGGCATGGTGCCACAGGTACTGGCCTACGAGCGCGCAGTGGACAAGGGCCTGAACCCGGACCAGCCGCCGGACCTGACGCCCTGGATTGAGCTAAAGGCGGCGGCAGGGGCAAACTAGGTCGCCGGTACCGGCAACGGGGGTAGGCGTTGTGATTCTCACGGTCACCTTGAATCCATCGGTCGACAAGACGTACGTCCTCCCGGGGTTTGACCCCGGGGGCATCAACACTGTGCATCAGGCCCAGGCCGTGGCGGGCGGCAAGGGCAACAACGTGGCGCGCGTGCTGCGGGTGCTTGGCCACCCGGTGAGGGCCACGGGCTTTCTGGCCGGCGATTCGGGCCGCTGGCTGGACCGCGCCCTGACAGCAGAAGGTGTGGACAGCCGCTTCCTGGCCGTGCCCGGGGAGACGCGCACCTGCCTGGCCCTGATCGACCCCCAGGTGGGAAGGGTGGGCGAGATCCGGGAGCCCGGGCCCTCCATCTCCGCGGCGGACCAGGAGCGGCTGCTCGCCCAGCTGCCGGAGCTGGCAGCGTCCTGTAGCTTCTCCGTGGTCTCGGGCAGCCTGCCGGTGGGCGTGGCACCTGCCTACCTGGCGGCGGTCGTCGGCGCCTTGCGGGCAGCCGGCCTGTCCGTGCTGCTGGACGCCAAGGAACCGGCTCTGGAGGCAGCTCTGCAGGCGGGGCCATCCCTGATCAAGCCGAACCAGGAAGAACTGTCCGGCCTGCTGCGGCGCCCCGTTGCGCCGGAGGAGGCGCCGGCGGCGGCCCGAGAGGCGGCGCGGGCCTGGGGCGTGCGCGTGGTTGTCTCACTGGGCCCTAACGGGGCAGCGGCGGCGGACCCGGACGGTTCGCTGTTCATCGCCACGCCGCCTCCGGTGAAGGCGGTAAACACCGTTGGTGCGGGCGATTCCATGTCGGCCGGGCTGGCGTCCGCACTCTCCCAGGGCGCGGATCTGGCCGCGGCCCTGCGCATGGGCATTGCCTGCGGCACGGCCAGCGTCCTCACGGAGGGCGTGGGGATGGTGCGGCTGGCGGACGTAACGGACCTGCTTCCCAAGGTGACGTTGAGCACGGAGAATGGGACGCGATAACGCGGGCCAGCGCCTGGCACATTCAAGAAGGCCCCACCCAGTTGGGCCTGTCCAATGTTGGCGCTGTTTGCCGTCAGCCCTTCGGGCGGAAGAGCGTCAATCCATATAGTCCTTGAGCAACCTGCTTCGGGCCGGGTGCCGCAGCTTGCGCAGGGCCTTGGCTTCTATCTGGCGGATCCGCTCACGCGTGACCCCGAAGGAGTGTCCGACCTCTTCCAGCCTCCGGGCCCGCCCATCGTCAAGGCCGAACCGCAGGCGAAGAACCCTCTCCTCCCGGGGCGTCAGCGTGTGCAGCACGCCCTCAAGCTGTTCCCCCAGCATGCGGTCTGCGACGGCCTCTGCCGGCGCCGGCGCTTGCTTGTCCTCAAGAAAGTCGCCCAGGTGGGAGTCCTGCTCATCCCCGATGGGTGTCTCCAGCGACACCGGCTCCTGGGAGAGCTTCCTGATCTCGAGGACGCGCTCCGGGGAGACGGCCGACGCCTCAGCAATCTCCTCCAGCAGCGGTTCGCGGCCCAGTTCCTGAACCAGTCGGCGGGTCACCCGCCCCACCTTGTTGATGGTTTCCACCATGTGAACGGGGACGCGGATGGTTCTGGCCTGGTCCGCGATCGCCCTGGTGATGGCCTGTTTGATCCACCAGGTGGCGTAGGTAGAGAACCTAAACCCTCTCCGTGGTCGAACTTCTCGACCGCCTTCATCAGGCCAAGGTTCCCCTCTTGAATCAAGTCGAGCAGGGCCAGGCCCCGGCCGGCATAACGTCTGGCACTTGGGCAGGTGCCCAAGCGGCTTATCGCTTGATCAGGTGGCAGCACGAACCGGGCGTACTGGTTCTCGCCGTGGCCAGGGGGGCTACTCCAGAGCAAAGTTTTCCACGAGATAACCTCCCAACTGTGGCATCGGCTCATCCGGACGAGGATGCGGTCAAGAGTACTTGCGGCAAAATAGCGGCAATGGTAAAGTATTAGTAGGCCGCAGGAGAGGGCTGGTTTCATGTACATGCCGCGGTATTCGATCCGTGATGAAATGGCGCGGAACCTCATGCTCATCCAGAAGGCCGCCGCCACGGTGGAGTTTCTCCCGCTGCCGTCCTCCACACTTAAGGAGCTTCAGAGGCAGTCAAGGGAGACGACGGTAATCCTCTCCACCAAGCTCGAGGGCAATGATCTGGATGAACGGGCGAAACGCGCCGCTCTTTACGCCAAGAAGCCAAGTGCCCAGGCCCAAGAGGTCTTCAACCTGATGCGCTCCGCCGAACTGCTGGACGACTGGGCCGAGAGACAGTTGCCCATCACCGAGGAGTTCATCAAGAAACTGCATGCCGTCATCCGAGTGATCCCCTACGGCAGGCGGCCTCACCTCAGCCAGTACCGCACGCAACAGAATCAAGTAGGGAACCGGAATCAGCCTGGATACTACCTTCCGCCGGAAGCTAAGGACGTCCCGAAGCTGATCGAAGACCTGGTGGCCTGGATCAACGCCCCTGCCACCCTCACCATACCGGCCCCGCTGCAGGCCGGGATTTTCATGTACCAGTTCCTCACCATTCACCCTTACATGGACGGTAACGGGCGGACCGCCCGTATGCTGGCCACGTATATTCTTCGTCGGGCCGGCCTTGGGCTCAAGGGGCTGTTCTCACTGGAGTCCTACTATGACCGGAACCTCAGGGGGTACTACGCTAACCTGCAGATGGGGCTGTCGCACAACTATTACAAAGGTCGCAACGATCCGGACCTGACCCCCTGGCTTGAATTCTTCGTTACCGGACTGGCTGAGGTTTTTCAGGAGGCTGCTGGGCTCGTGCAGGCTGAAAGCCTTCAGTACATGGCCATCGAGCCGGAGCCTCTCAGACATCTTGATCCCCATCAGCGCATGGTGTTCGCACAACTGGCTTTTCGGCGGGAGTGGATGACGACCACCGACCTGCGCAGTCTGCTCGGCCTGTCCGACCGGACGATCCGCGACCGGGTGAAGCAGTGGATTCAGCAGGGATTCCTGGCACCGCGGGATGAGCACTCGGAGAGAGTTCGTTCCGTCACGCTGAGCCCGCAGTATCAGGACCTTGTCAGGGCGGTGCGGGAGGAACCCGACCGATACCGCTACCTGCTGAGGTAACCATGCACATCATGACACTGCCGAAGCCCCCCGGGATCCTACGCTTCCTGGGGCGCCCGGCGGATGTAGATGGTTTTCTCGATGGTCGCATGGACGGCGCAGAACCGCGTCACCAGGTTGAGGTAGTAGGCCACGGCCACCGGCATGGCCTCCTCGTCCGCCACGAAGAGCTTGGGGTGGTGCGCGGGGTAGCGCTGCGTCGCCCTGGGCAGGCCCACGCCCAGGTTGCCGAAGCAGGCCGGGCGCGCCTCGGCGTAGTAGGCGAAGTCCTCGCCGTACATGCCCGGCTCGGCCCGCAGGACGGCGTCCGGCCCCAGGGCCGCGGCTGCGGCCTGGCGTGCCAGATCGGTCATGGCCGCATCGTTGACCAGCACCGGATAGCCATAGAGGTACTCCATGGTGTGGGTGGCGCCGTATGTCGAGCAGACGCCGGCGACCGCCCGGTCGATGAGCCCTTCGATTTGCTGGCGCAGTTCGGGACTTGTGGTGCGCACGGTGCCCTCCAGGCGGGCTTCCTCGGCGATCACGTTGCGCGCCGTGCCCGCCTGCAGCCGGCCCACGGTGATCACCAGCGGTTCGAAGGGGTTGACCATGCGGCTGGCGATGGACTGCAGGGCGACCACCGCCTGGGCGGCCACCACTGCGGCGTCGATGCTCTGGTGCGGGGCCGCACCGTGCCCGCCTTTGCCACGGATGACGATATCAAAGCTGTCGGGCGAGGCGTTGACGGCGCCGGGTGCGAAGGACATCCACCCCGCCGGCAGAAAGGGGTCCACGTGCAGGCCGAAAACCGCGTCCACGTGAGGGTTGTCCAGGATGCCCGCCTGCACCAGCGGGCGCGCCCCGCCGGGGGGCACCTCCTCGGCCGGCTGGAAGATAAAGACCACGGTGCCCGCCAGGTCCGCCGCCAGCGGCTTCAGGGTGCGGGCAGCAGCCAACAGGGCGGCCGTGTGCATGTCGTGGCCGCAGGCGTGCATGACGCCCGGCACCTCCGAAGCAAAGGGCAGGCCCGTATCCTCCTGAATCGGCAGGGCGTCGATATCGGCCCGCAGGGCAACGGTCCTGCCGGGCTTCCCGCCCTGCAGCACCGCCTTCACGCTGTGCACGCCGCCCAGGCCCGTCTCCGGCGTGTACCCCATCTCCCGAAGCTGACGGGCGATGAACTCCGCCGTCTGCTTCTCCTGAAAGCTCAGCTCCGGATGTCTGTGCAGCCACCGCCGCACGTCCACGCCAAAGGCCGCAGCCTCGCGGACGCTCTCCGGTGTCCAGTTCACTGCCGTACTCCTCCCCTTGTGCGGGCACTCTCCTCTTCTTTCGGCGGGCGGCCGGTTGCCGCCTTCCCGTCCGGCGAGGCAGCGGTGCCACAGCCCCCATGTCAGCCGGGTTCCTGACAATCTGACACAGTCCTTCCCCGTCCCAGACCTCCCGTGTATACTTCGGGAAACAGGTCCCGGCCGATTGTCAGGATACCTGACAGACGTGAGGTTGGGCGTAGGGGGGCTGCTTGTGGGAAAGAGGCTGGGTGCCTCGTCGATGATCCTGACCCTGGTCCTTGCGGTTCTCCTGGCCCTGGCGGCGGTGCAGCCCGCCATGGCCGCAGGCGACCCCACGGGCGCCGGCGTGCCGCCGGAGCGGCTGACGGGTGTGGGGCTCAGCTTCGTCTGGATTGTCTTGGCCGGCGCGCTGGTCTTCCTCATGCAGGCCGGGTTCGCGCTGGTGGAGACCGGCTTCACGCGGGCCAGGAACGCCGTGCACACCATGGGCATGAACCTGATGGTCTTCCTGGTGGGCGCCATCGGCTTCTGGCTGCTGGGCTTCCCGCTGATGTTCGGAAATGTCGGGGCGTTGGGCACCCTCACGGGGACGGACGTGCTCAACCGGGGCATCAGCTTTGGCGGGTGGAACCTGCTGGGCACCAGCGGCTGGCTGCTGACCGGCGCCGCCTATGACGTGGCCGTGGTGCTCCTCTTCTTCTTCCAGGTGGTCTTCATGGATACCGCCGTGACCATCCCCACCGGCGCCATGGCTGAGCGTGTCAAATTCAGCGCCGTCATCGTCGGTTCCTTCTTCATTTCCATGCTGCTCTTTCCGGTGTTCGGCGACTGGGTCTGGGGCGGCGGCTGGCTGGCCCAGCTAGGCGCGACGCTGGGCCTCGGCCACGGCGTGGTGGACTTCGCCGGGTCCGGTGTGGTGCACACCATCGGCGGTATGGCCGCGCTGGCGGGGGCGCTGGTGCTGGGGCCAAGGCGTGGGAAGTACGGCAAGGACGGCACTCCCGTGGCCATCCCCGGTCACGACCTGCCCATGGGGGTACTGGGCACCATGATCCTGTTCTTCGGCTGGTTCGGCTTCAACGCCGGCTCGACCCTGTCAGGCAGCGACCTGCGCCTGGCGGTGGTGGCGGTTAACACCATGCTGGCCGGCGCCGCCGGCGGCCTGACCGCTCTTCTGTACGTCAAGGCGCGGTCCGGGACCTTCGATGTTCCCATGATGTGCAACGGCGCACTGGCGGGCCTGGTGGCCATCACGGCGCCATCGGCCTTCGTCAGCCCGTCCTCGGCGGCGCTCATTGGGGTGGTGGGCGGTCTCCTCGTCGTGTCGGCGGCGCTCTTCGTGGAGCGGAGGCTCAGGATTGACGACCCGGTGGGCGCCGTGGCGGTCCACGGCGTGAATGGGCTGTGGGGCCTGCTGGCTCTGGGTCTGTTCGCGGACGGCACCTACGGCGGCGGCCTGAACGGCGTGGACGGCGGTGTGACCGGTCTCCTCTACGGCGATGCCGGACAGTTGCTGGCGCAGGTGATCGGTATGGCCGTGGCCATCGCAGGGGGCTTTGGCGCCTCCTACCTGTTCGACAGGGCTTACGACAGGCTCTTCGGCCTGCGGGTGAAGCCGGAGGATGAGGCAGCAGGCCTCGACCTCCCAGAGATGGGCGCCCTAGCGTATCCGGAGTTCGTGCTGGCCCGCCCGGACAGCGAACCTGCCGTTGAGACGCCGGCCGTCATCCGCGTCCGCGCGGAGGAACCTGACGCGGAGGCAGTGTGAAGCACAGGGGCGTTGAGCCTCTCCGGCCCGGCGCCCGTTCGCTTTCGGCAGGAGTTGCGGCGGGCCGCGCCTAACTGGGAGGAAGACGCAGATGCTATCTCCCAGGAGGCCAAATCGTGATCGTACAAATCTATTCCCTCACCCACCCAGACGACGTTCGGGCCTGCGTGGACCTGGGCGTGGACCACCTTGGCTTCGCCGTGGGCAAGCAGGGGGTCCCGGCCGAGGTGACGTTCCAGCAAGCCCGGGAGCTTTTCGCCCTGATCCCGCCCCGCGTCAAGAAGCTGGCCCTGACCGTCTGGACCGATCCAGAGCGGATCATCGACATGGTCCATCAGGTCCGCCCCGATATCCTGCACATTTCCGCTGACACGGATGCCGTGGACGTGGCGGCCATGAAGAAGATCCGCGCCGGCATTGGGCCGGAGGTCCGCATCATGAAGGCCATCGAAGTGGCCGACCGGTCCGCCATCGACGCGGCCCGCCGCTACGAGGCCGTCTCCGACTACCTCCTTCTGGACACCAAGACCGCGGAAATCCCGGGCGTGGGAGCTTCCGGCAAGACCCACGACTGGAACATCAGCCGTGAACTGGTCCAGTCGGTGCGGAAACCGGTCATCCTGGCCGGCGGCCTGTCTCCTGACAACGTGGCCGAGGCCATCCGCCTGGTGCGGCCGGCTGGCGTCGACACGTATACCAAGACCAGCCGCAGCGCCGAGCGCAAGGACATGGCCCTGGTGGCCCGGTTCGCGCAGAACGCCCGGGACGCCTTGAAGGAGTAGCCCATGGCAGGCGGCGTGCTGTGCGTTGGCACCGTGAATCTGGACCGCATCTACCTGGTCACCAACCTGCCCACCCGCGACGGAGGGGCCTGGATCAGATCCCGCTTCGTCACCGGCGGCGGTGTGGAGGGCAACGTGGCGTCCGCGGTGGCGCGCCTGGGCCACGCGGCCTCGGTGATCTCCCGGGTCGCGGACGATGAGGAGGGCCGCCTGGCCATTGCCGACCTGGCGGAACGCGGCGTCGACTGCCGCGGCGTCCAGGTGGTGCAGACCGAGGACGGCACTCCCTTCTGCCTCATCTACATCGATCCCAACGGCGACCGCATGATCGTCTGCGGCGGCCAGGCCACGCGACAGCTACAGTGGCCCGCCGGTGCGCAGGCCCTTGCCGCCGGTGCGGGCGCGCTCTTTACCTCCGGCTACACCCCCATGCCCGTCGTGCGGGAAGCGCTGACCTTTGCGAATCAGCACGGCATTCCTGTGGCCTTTGACCTGCCCGACACCTTTGACGATCTGGAACGCCGTGGTTTCGCACAGGAGTTCCTGCTGGGCATCCTGCCCCGCTTCACGCTGTTCATGAGCAACGGGCACGGCCTGCGCTCCTTCACCGGCGCACCGGACCTGGCGGCGGCTCTGCGCCGGCTGCGTGACTGGGGCTGCCGGTCCGCCGCCGTCTCCTTCGGCGCGCGGGGGTCGGTGGTGCTGGACGGGGAGCGGACCGCCTGGGTTCCGGCCTTCAAGCCCCCGGCCATCCGGGACACCACCGGCGCGGGCGACGCCTACCACGGTGCGCTGATCGCCTTTCACCTGCTGGAGGGGGAGAGCCTGCTGGCGGCGGCCGTCAAGGCCTCCATGGCGGGGGCCCTGAACTGCCGTGGGCTGGGTGCCCGGGAGGGGCTGCCCAGCGCCGAGGAGATCGAGTCCTTCCGCCAAAGTCTGGGCAGGCCTGCCACTCCCGCGTGGACAGGCGGCGCCGACCCGGCCTTCCAGCGGGCCTGGACGGACCTGCTGTAGAAGGGCTCCGCCATCACAACAGAAGGCCCGCGGCTTGCCAGCTGCGGGCCGTTTCTGTTTGCCGTGAGGCTCATACCGTCCGCCTCATGCCGTCAGGCTGCTGGTCTGAACCGCTGCCACCAGTTGCCGGAAGTCCGCCTCGTCCAGAAGGCCGTGTTTCTCGTAGGCCCGCTGCTTGACGGCGGCCACCAGAGCCGTCACCTGTTCCTCGCCGGCGGTGGCGCCGATCTTCTCCAGCCACACATGGATGGAGTCCGCGCCGCTGTTCTTCCCCAGCACCACGCCCAGTGGCTCCGCCCCCACCAGGGAGGGGTCAATGGGGAAGAGCATGGTGGGCTCACCCTTGCAGTTCCGGTACCAGCCGCTGATGATGCCGGACTCGATCTGGGTCAGCAGCTTGCCGGTGATGCCGCGGTTCCAGCGGCAGCAGCTTGCCGGTGATGCCGCGGTTCCAGCGGTTGGGCTGGCCGGTGATGCTCTCCACCATGCGGGCGATGGGCACCAGCCGCTCCGTCTTGATGCCGATGTCCACGCCGTAGAGCGCCATCAGGGCCACGGTCAGGTCCTCGTAGGGGGCGTTACCGGCGCGCTCGCCCAGGGCGGAGACGGTGCAGTGGGCAACCTCGGCGCCGGACGCCAGGGCCAGCAGGGTGTTGGCCGCGCCCATGCCAAAGTCATCGTGGAAGTGGCACTCCAGCGGCTTGTCCGGGATGCGCTCCTTCACCTTGCGCACCAGCCAGGGAACGGCGTGAGGCGCCAGGCCGCCCATGGTGTCTACCACGGCCAGCGCGTCCATCCACCCCTCCCGGGCGACCCGCTCCAGCAGGGCCAGGCCCCAGTCGAAGTCCGCCCGGCTCAGGTCGATGGGGAAGAAGACCACGTACAGCCCCTGGTCGTGGGCGTAGCGCGTGGCCTCGATGGACAGCTCCACGGCGCGCTCCAGCTTCCACCCGTAGGCCTTTTCAATCATGTGGACACTGGAGGGAATCTCGATGACAACGCCCTTCACGCCGCAGTCCACCGCCCGCTTCACGTCATCCTTCATGCAGCGGGCGAAGGCAAAGATCTCCGTGTTCGGGAGGTTGCGGCCCACCAGGGCCTTGATCGCCGCCTCGTCCTGGGGGGACACGGCAGGCATGCCCGCCTCGATGCGGTGGACCCCAGCCTCAGCCAGGGCCTCGGCGATTCGGATCTTCTCGTCCAGGGTGAAGATGATCCCGGCCTGCTGCTCTCCGTCGCGCAGGGTCACATCGTGAATCTTGATCCTGCCGGGGAACTGGAGGCTGCTGCGAACCTCCGGCAGGAAGTTCCAGGGGCTTGTGAACCACTTCTCGGTCCGCCACGGCGTTGACATGATCCCTCTCCTTTCTTGGATCGCGTCGCCTACTGGAAGAACTCCTCCGGGTGGGGCGCCAGGGTGGTGACGGCGTTGCCCGTATCCGTGATGACGACGTTCTCCTCCAGGCGCACCGTCTGGTGCAGGCCCGGGTGCCCGGCAAAGGTCTCCACGGCAAAGTACATGTTGGGCTTGATCTCGGCCGGGTGCTCCAGCGAGTAGGCGCGGCTGATCCACATGCCCTCGTACAGCGTCAGGCCGATGGAGTGGGCGAACTGCTGCAGAGACACCGTGCCGTACTTGTCGTCGTCGTAGACCGGGAACTCCCTGGCCACATCGGCCGTGGTGTTGCCCGGCTTCATCTTGTCGATGGCCCGATAGAGGGAGTCGTAGGTCTCCTTGTAGAGGTCCTTCTCCTGCTGGGTAGGCTTGACGCCGCCCACCTTGAAGCAGCGGACAAAGTCGATAAAGTAGCCGCCCGGCCCCACGGCGTTGATGTCGATGATCACGAGGTCGCCCACGCGCATCAGCTTGTCGGTGGCCCAGCGGCGGTAGGGGCTGGTGTTGCCGCCGGAGGCGACAATGATGTCGTAAACGACGTCAAACCCCTTGCGGTAGAGGTACTCGTTGACCTTGGCCGAGACCTCGCGCTCGGTGACGCCGGGCTTCGCCCACTCGTTCATGGCCATCCACATGGCGGCATCGCCGTGGGCGGCGGCGATCTTCAGCGACTCGATTTCGTCCGGCGTCTTGATGACGCGGGCGTCCTTCATGGCTGGCCAGGCGTTGACCAGCTTGATGCCCAGCTCCGTGAAGGCCTGGTAGGCCAGCATATCCATGACGTCGATGCCGACCTGCTCCTTCTCCACGTGGTTCTCGGCCAGCACCTGGTATACGGACTTGGCCATCTTCTCCACCTGGAGCTTCTCGGCGCTCTCCGCCCAACGCCAGGTGATGGCGGGCCGGACGTTCTCCTCCTTCAGCCAGGGGGCGTCCATGGCGGCGCAGATCATGTCGGAGCCCACGGTCTCAAAGAGGATCGGCTCGCCGTTGCGCGGCAGCACGCAGTAGCGGATGAAGATGTTGTTCTTCCAGTTCCCCTGCCAGACGCCCGTCACGTAGCGCACGTTCTCGCCCACAAAGAGGACCATGGCGCCCAGGTCGTGGGCGTCCATCTGCTCCCGCACCTTGGCCAGGCGGTCCTTCCGCATCCGCTCAAAGTTGACGCGCTCCTGCCAGTCCGTGCCGGTGGTGCTGTAGATCCGCCGCGGGTCATGCTCGTGCTTGCCCTGAATGAAGCTGTTGTACATAACCTCTCTCCTCTCCCTTGCAGATCTGGGATACCGTTGGGTTCAGGGTCCGAGGATCAGGGCCCCGGAGTCCGGGGACCAGGGTCCCGGGGTCCGGCGCTGCTTCAGCGCCCCACCGGTCGGTTCACCGGGCAGCGCGGCGGCCGGCCCGTGATGGAACGTACCGCCTCGTCCACCGCCCGGCGCTGCAGTTCCAGCGTCGACTCCTCGGAGTAGAAGGCGGTGTGGGGCGTCAGGATCACGTTGGGGAACCGCAGCAGCGGGTGGTCGGGGCGCATCGGCTCCTGGCTGAGGACGTCCAGACCGGCGCCGCCTATGAGCCCGGCCTCCATGGCCTCCTCCAGGGCCGCTTCATCAACGATCCCGCCCCGGGCGGTGTTGACGATAACCGCGTCAGGCTTCATCTTCCGGAACGCATCCCGTCCGATGAGGCCGCGCGTATCAGGGGTCAGGGGACAGTGCACGGAGATGAAGTCCGCCTCGGCCAGCAGCTCATCCAGCGGCACCAGGCGCACGCCCTGGGCGCCGGGAGACTCGGGCGTCAGGTAGGGATCAAAGGCCACCAGCTTGAGCCCCAGGGCCGCGGCCTTGGCCCCCAGGGCCCGGGCGATACGCCCCAGCCCCACCAGGCCCAGCGTCCTGCCGTTGATCCGGTGATAGGGCCGGAAGGGCTTGTAGTCCCAGCGGCCGGCCTTGACGTCCTGGTTCAGCACGGTGATGCGTCGCGCCAGGGCAAGAAGCAGGGCCAGAGCATGTTCCGAAACCTCGTCGATGCTGTAGTCCGGCACATTGCAGACGTAGATGCCGAGCCGGGTCGCCTCATCCACTGCCACGTTGTCCACGCCGACGCCGTATCGGGCGATCACCCGGCAACGCTTGAGCCCCGCGATGACGTTGGCGGTAACCGGAGCGTACGTGGTCATGACGGCGTCCGCGTCAGCGGCCAGTGCCAACACCTCCGCCTCGGTGCGGCAGGTGCCTACCACCAGGTCCGCCCCCGCCGCGGTCACGGCCTCCCTCTCGATGTCCTGACTGGGAAAGATGTGGTCCGTAATCACCACCAGCGGTCGAGCCATCGAATCCCTCCCTTGCCACACTTTTCGCGATCGCCGGCCGGCTAGACCGGCGACGCCCGGGCCGCCTCCTTCGCCGCCTGCAGCCTGGCCTCCAACTCGGCCGAGGAGAGCACCCAGCCAAGGCAGCGGCTGACGTTCTCCAGGCCGAAGACGTGCAGGTCGGGGCCGTACATGCTGGCGACGCAATCCGAAATCACCACCGGTGCCAGGTCGCGGTTGAACGCCTCGAACGCACTGCAGAGGACGCAGGTGTTGGTGTTGATCCCCATCAAGACCACGGTGCGGATCCCCAGGGTGCGCAGCAGCACCTCCAGGTCCGTGCCGTAGAAGGCGCTCAGTCGCTTCTTGCTGGTCACCACGTGATCGCCGTCCCGGTACAGGTCGGGAATGATCTCCGTCTGCACCGAGCCCTCCAGGTTGTGGTTGTAGGCGCTGCTGGGACGCCCCGGCGTCACCGTCTGCCTTACCTGCTCCACGGCCTCCCAGAAGGCCACGCCGTAGGCCTCAGACCGGCCACCGGGCAGCCGCCGGTTGGTCATCACCACGTGGATGACCGGCAGCCCATAGGAGCGCGCCGCCTCAAGGGTCCTGGCGGCCACAGCCACCACGCGGCGCGAGTCCTCCGGGTCGGCCGGCATGGTCGCCACCGCGGGATCCAGGTGGCCCCGGTGCATGTCGATGGTGATGACGGCGGTGCTGGCCAGGTCCAGCCTGAGCCATTCCTTGATCTGCGCCTTGAACTCCGAGCGGTCCAGCAACTCCACGGTCTTCATGCCCTAGTCCCTCCTAGCCCGGCACCACGATGAACTCCTCCGGGTACTTCTGCAGCGAGCGCGCCCCGCCGTCCTCGACGATGTGCAGCCCGCCGAAGAAGATGCCGTGTTTCTCGTCGGCCGTCATGGGGTTCGGCTCGATCTGGATGGACATGCCCTTCTTCAGGGTCATGGTGCTGGCCGGCCAGCCCGGGAACCCGGGGGTGCCCGCAAAGGGCTTGTGGATGCCCTGGCCCCAGCCGTGGATGACCGGCGCGTGGATCTTCATACCGGAATCGGTGATAGGCGCGGTGGCCGCCAGGATGTCGTCCTGCGTGGCGCCCGGCCGCAAGGCCTTCTGCAGGTTCTTGTAGGTCTGGTAGGCCACCTCGAAGAGCCGTTCGTACTCCCTCGACGGCTTGCCCACGGCGATGGGCCGGATGAGCTGGCCGGCGTAGGTGTTGTACTGGGCGCTGATCTCGGAGACCACGATGTCCCCGGCCTCAATGCGCCTGCCGCTAGGGTACTTCCAGGGGTAGGGCATCCCCGGCGCCGACATCGGCGTCGACCCCAGAAGCTCGAAGGAGAAGTCGCCGCCGGCCTCCAGGTAGGCGATGCGCAGAGCCGCCACCAGGTCGCGCTCCCCCTTGCCCACCTTGACGGCCTTGACCAGCCCCTCCAGGGCGATGTCGGTGAAGGTGGCTCCCTTCTCCAGGGCGGCAATCTCCTCGTCGCTCTTGACCATGCGGACCTGCTCCAGGATGTCCGTGGCGTGGATGAACTCCGCCGCCGGCAGGGCCTTCCTGATGCCCTCGAGGTGCAGGGCCGGCAGGGAGATGTCCCACCAGCTGGCCGCGCCGACCAGTCCGATGCGCCCCTTTTCCGCACCCGCTTCCTTGAGGTACCGGGCGACGGTGGCGGGCTGGTCCCATCCCATCCAGCGGACGTCCTCCACGGAAGCCATCAGCCTGGCCTGCAGCACGTGGGGGTAGATGGCGATGAGCAGGATGGGCGGCGCCGCCTTGGGGAAGATCAGGTAGCTGTGGTAATGAGTATCGGCATAGTTGGACAGGTAGTGGACGTTGGCTTGCCAGGAGCCGCTGATGCCCACCTGGCCGTACACCAGCAGACAGTCCAGGCCGCGCCAGTCCATTTGCTCCCGGACGGCCCGGTAGCGCCGCTCGTATTCGGCCGGTGAGAATTTGGGGTACAGGTGCTGGGTCTCCATGGTCTCTGCACTCCCCCTCTCGTGAATCGTCCAACCTCTAGTGAATGGTCCAGCCGCCGTCCACCAGCAGGATGTGGCCGGTGATCATGGCAGCGTGGTCGCTGGCCAGGAACAGCGCCGGTCCCACCACGTCGCCGGGCTGGGCCCAGCGGCCGATGGGCAGCATGGTCTTGACCCAGGCCACGTAGTTCGGGTCATCCAGCAGGTTCCGGCGCGTGGCCGTCTCCGTGATGCAAGGAGCAACGGCGTTGACGCGGATGCCGTGGGGCCCGAGCTCCAGGGCCATGACGCGGGTCAGGTGGTGAACGCCTCCCTTCATCGCGCCGTAGGCGGACCTGCCGGCGAAGGCCGCCACGCCGAGCTGTGAGCCCAGGTGGAGGATGACCCCCTGCCCGCGCCCCGCCATCCGGCGGGCCACGCTCTGGGACAGGAAGAAGAGCCCCTTGAGGCCGGTGTCCAGCGTGCGGTCGAACTCCTCCTCCGTCACGTCCAGGAAGGGGACCGTGGCGGTCCAGGCGGCGTTGTTCACCAGGACGTCCGGCGTGCCCAGGTCCGTGACGATGCGATCAGCCGTGGCCCGGACCTGACTCACCTCCCTCAGGTCGCAGACGTACTCTCGCACCTCACAACCGCCGTCGCGGATGGATGCGGCAACGCGCCCCAGCGCGGCCTGCTCGTAGTCCACGAGGGCAAGCCTGCAGCCCTCCGCGGCGAAGCCGCGGGCCAGGGCCACACCGATGCCCTGGGCCGCCCCGGTGACGATGACCAGCTTGTCCTGAAGACCCAGGTCCACCCCCTCACCCCCTGCCGCTCGCGGCCCGGCTCTGCCGCGCGTCACCCGTGCGGTAGAGGCGGAGGGCATTCCCGCCCAGGATGGCCTCCATAGCGGCCGGATCAAGGCCCGCCTCCAGCACCACCTGGGACGGGTCGTCGGGGCCCATGTCAAAGGGAGCGTCGCTGCCGAGCATCACCTTGCCGGCCCCTAGGCTCTCCACCAGGAAGCGCAGGGCCGCCCCGCTGTGGGATATGGAGTCGTAGTACACCCCGGCCATGTGGTCGGACGGCGTCCGGGACGTGCTGACCCGGGGCTCGCGCCGCACGCGGAAGGCGTGGTCCAGGCGTCCCCGCTGGTAGGGGAAGAACCCGCCCGCGTGGGCCAGCACGACCTTCAGCCGCGGCAGCCGCTCCAGGACCCCGCCGTGAATCAGGCTGGCGATGGCGATGGCGGTATCCAGGGGGTTGCCGATGGAGTTGGTCAGGTAGTACCGCTCCATCATCGGCTTCGGTCCGACGTAGTAGGGATGAAGAAAAACCGGCACGTCGAGTTCCGCGCAGCGCTGGAAGAAGGGGAAGAACTCCGGCTCGTCCAGGGTGTGCCGCTCGATGTTGGTGCCGATCTCCACACCGGTCAGGCCCAGATCCAGCGCGCGCTCCAGCTCCTTCACCGCCGCCGCGACGTCGGGCAGCGGGACCGCTGCCATGGCCTGGATGCGGCCGCCGTTCCTCTGGACCAGGTCGGCGGCCGCGTCGTTGTACAGGCGGCAGACCCGATTCCTGGTCTCCTGGGGCCTTTCATAGAAGAACAGCGTGGGCGACAGGGAGAAGACCCGCTGGTCCAGTCCCACCCGATCGAGGGCGGCGATGATCGCCCCGGCGTCGTAAAACTCCGCCGGCACCGGGTACTGGTAGCCCTGCTCATGCCGGAACCAGAGAACGCCGTCCTTCTCTTCCACGCGAACGGGGCACCGCTCAGGGGCCCCTTGAATCTCCCTGAGCAGGGGCTCTGGGATCAGATGGGCGTGCATGTCTATGCGCACGCTGCTCCCTCCTTCGCCTCATTCCTTTCGCCGGGCCGGGGCCGGCCTGCCCTGTTAACGGAGCCTTCGATCAGCCCGGCGAAGCCGAGCCCAGGCTCTCGTCTCCCTCGTCGTCCGCCCCCAGGTCCTCCTCGTCGTCGGCGCCGGCGTCGGCCGCTTCCGCGCCCTCGGCGTTCCGCAGCATGCTCTCCTCCAGGGCGACGAAGTGGACCAGCACCGCTTGCTGGGCCGCCGCCGGGTCCTGGCGCTCGATGGCTTCCAGAATGGCCCGGTGCTGCTGAAGGATGGCCTCGTACATCGCGGCCGACGAGTTGGGGTCGAGCCGCTCCAGCGCGGCGTAGTACTGGTGCGTCTGGAACAGCAGTTCCTGCACCTTGCTGTAGAGTTCGAAGACCAGGGGGTTGGCGGCGGCGCGGGCGATGGCTGTGTGGAACTGGACGTCCGCCTGTTTGAAGGCCTCTACATCGCCCACCCGATCGGGCACCCACTGCCGGATGGCGGCGATGGCCTCCGGCGTCGCCCGCTCCGCGGCCAGAGCCGCAATGCCGACCTCAAAGAGGCGGCGCGTCTCGAACACGTCATGGATGGTGCTGCGGGTAAGGACCCCTCCCTGGTCCAGGCTCGACCATACCAGCCTGGCGGGGTCGGGGTTGACGTGGGTGCCCTCCCGTGTCCGCACCACCAGGCCCATGGCAGCCAGGGCCATCATCGCCTCACGGACGGATGAACGCCCGACCCCGAACTGGTCCACCAGGTCCCGCTCGTTCGGCAGGCGGTCGCCCGGCTTGAGCCGGCCGGTAGCGATCAAACTCTTGATCTGCTGGATGATGGCGTCCGGGATTGTACTGAGAGAGATGGGCTGAAGCTTCATGTTGGATACCTCCAATGGCTGTGGTTGGGATATCAGGTCAAGGGCGGGGGTCATCCGCCGGGGGGAAGGGTCAGCGGGGCAACACCCTGGGGCGGCCCGGCCGCAGCCGGCAGGAACCGGCTCAGTCCAATACCTGTGGCGGCCACCGCGGCAAAGAACAGGACGCTGGCCTGGAACGACTGGGTCAGGTCCTTGAGCCAGCCGAAGCCGATCGGCAGGGTCATCGCCACCCCCAGCGCAATGAAGTTCAGGGCTCCCAGGATGGCGCCGGCGTGCTCCGGATCGCGCGCTGCGGCCCCTGCCTGCAGGGTGCTGAAGGGGTAGTTGGCCATCCAGCCCGTCAGGAGAACCAGCCCCACCAGGAGCCAGCTGGACGAGCGGCCTGCCGCCGCGGCGACGGCCAGCAGTGCGAGGGCCAACCCGGTCAGAGAGAGCGCCGTATGACCGCGCGGTCCCAGCCTGGCCGCCGCTGCCGGTCCGCTGAGGCGGCCCACCACTCCGACGAGTGCGAACAGGCCCATGACGCGGCCCGCCGCCGTTGCACCCAGGTCCGCGCCGCCCGTCAGGAGCGCAGGAAACCACGATGACAGCGCCAGCAAAATGCCAAAGGACGCCGTGTGGCAGAGCCCCGCCACCCAGACAGCGGGTTCGACCAGGCGGCGCGCGTCAGACAGGAACGAACGGGACCCATTCCCGTCACCCCGGCTACGCTTATCCCATGAGGGGCGCAGGGCCCGCGGGCCCCTGACCAGGTACAGGACCATGACGGCCCCGGTGACGGCCGCCCCCAACCAGAAGGCGCCACGCCAGCCCAGGGCGCGCTCCAGCCAGGGCGCGGTGACGGCGCTCAGCAGGATGCCGACGTTGACCATGGAGCCGAAGACGCCCATAGCCAGGGACAATGGCCTGCCTCTATAGAGGCGGGACGCCAGACGCATCCCGGCGATAAAGCTGAGTCCGGAAGCGACACCGTTGAAAGCCCGCGACCAGACCAGAGGGGCAAGAGAATGGGCCACGGCGGCGGTGGCCCCTGCCGCCAGCGCAAAGGCCAGCGCCGCAAAGGAGAGGAGCGGTTCGGGTAGACGGTCGGCGAGCATTCCGCCGGCGAACTGCATCACGGCCATGACGAGCAGGAGGACGGTGACAGGCAGGCCCGCCTGCCAGTAGGAAAGGTGGAGGTCCCGCATCACGGCGGGCACCACCTGGGCGTACAGCATCCAGTCAAAGATGATGATGAGCTGTGCCAGGTTCGCCAGCGGGAACATCCTGACCCCCCCTCCCACCCGGCCGCGCTGTGCGAGGTGCCCCAGCGCCGGCCCGGACAGGCCCTAGTCGGAGACCTTCAGAACCACGCGGCCGTCGGCCTGCCCGCTGCGCAGGAGGTCGAGGGCTTCGTTGGCCTGCTCCAGGGGCATGACCGCGGCCACCACGGGCTCGATGGCGCCCCTGCCAACCAGGTCCACCGCCTCTTCAAACTCACGGCGGTTGCAATAGCGCGACCCCCGCACCTCCAGTTCGCTGATAACCAGCGTCTGGGTCGGGACGGTGAGGGAAGTATCCAACTGATAGCCGACCATGACGAGGCGTCCGCCAGGCCTTAGCGAGGCGGCCGCGGCTGCCAGCGGCGCCGCCAGGCCGGTGAAGTCCAGCGCAACATCAGCGCCGGCGCCGCCGGTGAGTGCCCGCACGGCATCAGGCACGAGCGTACCCGGTTCCACCGTCTCCGCCCCGTAATGCCGGGCCAACTGCAGCCGGCTGGCGCTGATATCGGCGGCGATCACCCGGGCGCCGAGCCCGCGAGCCACCTGCACGGCATGGAGCCCGACGCCGCCGGCGCCTGTGATGAGGACCGTCTGGCCGGGCCGGACCTCGCCCCTTGTCTTGACCGCCCGAACGCTGGTGGCGATGGCGTCACCCAGAATGGCCGCCCGCTCCGGCGCCACGTGGCGCGGGAGCAGGACCACGTTGCGTGCAGGTACCCGCACGTATTCGGCCATCCCACCCGGGGAGTCGAAGCCGATCCAGGCGCCGAGGTGGACACAGAGGCTCTCGCGGCCCGAACGGCAGTATTCGCACTCGCCGCAGATGTCGTAGATGTTGACGACGACGGGATCGCCAGGGCTGAGACCAGTTGTCCCCGGCCCCAGCTCCTCCACCACGCCGGACACTTCGTGACCCGGGATGTGAGGGAAGACCACCCGGGGCGAACTGGCATGGCCGCCTTTCTGGATCTTCAGGTCCGTCTGGCAGACGCCGCAAGCCCTTACCCGCAGCAGGACCTCCCCAGGGCCGGGATCCGGCTTCGGAACCTGCGCCTCGGTCAACCGCCTTCCGAACCCCTCGAGCACCATCGCTCGCATCCCGCAGTTCCCTCCCTGACGCCGCAAAACGAACCAGAACAAGATTTGTGAAAAAAGTAGTTTGTACCCTCTAGTTGCAGAAGTCTGACAAATGAGGTATGGTCTAGGTGAGCCCTGATGACATGATAGCATGATGGTCTGACCACAGTAAAGAAGCAAAATTAAGACGAAACAGACGGCGGCCCCGGAGGGGGCGTCGGGAACAAATCCTCCCCATCACGGCCTGACACAGCCGAAACCCAGCCGGCTCGGAGGATGAACATGTTCAATGTAGACGGCGCCAGGGAAGCCTTTGCCGGATTGGTCCTCTTCTCTCGCGTCCTTGAGGACGGGCCGGCGCAGGCCATGGCACGGTTCCTGGATTCGCTTCAGACTGGAACGGACAAGGTGAGCCGGTACCTGGACCTGGTTCGTGCCCTCTATGACCAGGGCCCTTCAGCCGGACCCACCGGTGACGCCTGGCAGGACTACCTGCTGCACCGGGTTGTCACGGACGACCGGGCCCTGGCTCCGGGGGCGTCCATGGACGGTCTTCCCGATGCCATGGCGGAGGCCGCCTCCTTTGACCTCCGGCGCCTGAGGCCTCTCTTTGATCTGACAGGCCCCGTGTGCCGCACCCTGACCGGTCTGCCCGGGCTTCCCACCTGGCCCGGCTGGACTCCGGCGCCGGCGCGCAACCCCGCGATGGTCCCGGTGCTGGAGGTGGCCGAGGCACTGGCCCGCGCCCGGGATTGGGGCGAGATGGCGCCGCGCCTCGTGGCACACTGCCGGGCGGCGGGCATCGGCATCATGGGCCGGTTCTGGTTCCTGCGCTGGGACGGGCAGGACCTGCGGGGAATCGCCGAGCCCGACGACTGCGACCTGGACGATCTGATCGGCCTGGCGTCGGCCAAGGCGACCGTCCTGCGGAATACGGAGCAGCTCGTCAAGGGCGCGCCGGCCAACAACCTCCTGCTCTACGGCAGTCGTGGCACCGGAAAGTCCTCCCTTGTCCGCAGCCTGGCGAGCCGCTACGGCCGCCAGGGGTTGCGCCTGGTGGAGGTCGACCACGACGCCATGGCGCGAATTCCCCAGCTCTTCCACCTGCTGCGCAGGTCGCCCCAGAAGTTCATCATCTTCCTTGACGACCTCTCCTTTGACCCCGTCGATCCCACGTACCGGGCGTTCAAGTCCGTGGTCGAGGGAACGCTGGAACAGCGGCCGGCCAACACCCTGCTCTATGCCACCTCCAACCGGCGGAGCCTGGTGTCTCAGACGCCGGAAGTCCGCCTGACGTCGCCGGAGTCCCGCGAGTCCCTGGATGAGGGATTCTCTCTGGCGGACCGCTTCGGGCTGACGGTGCTCTTCACGACGCCGGACCAGGAGGAGTACCTGGCCATCGTGGAGGGACTGGCGGCCCGCCGGCGGCTCAGGGTGGACAGCCAGAAGCTGCGCGAGGCCGCCCTGCGCTGGGTCGTTCGGAATAACCCGCGGTCAGGCCGGGCTGCCCGCCAGTTCATCGATGATCTTGCCGGCCGCCTGGCGTAGCCAGCCGCGGCCCAAAGGACCCCTGAACGGAGGAAATGCCCGTGAGAGAACGCCGCCGCTATCGCCTGTGGATCGGAGGACACGACGTGCCGGCCCTGGCCGGCCGCACGTTTGAGGTGGAGAACCCGGCAACGAGGGAGACGATAGCGGTCGTTGCCGAGGGTCTGGAGGAAGATGTCGACCGGGCCGTCGAGGCGGCACGACAGGGCGCGGCTGTCTGGGGACGCTCCTCGGCGGAAGACCGGTTTCACGCCCTGACGCGCCTGGCAGAGCGGATTCGCGAGAACCTGGACGAACTGGCCCGCTGGGAGACGCTGGCAACCGGCCGGCCCATCCGCGAGATGCGGGCCCAGATGAAGCGGCTGCCAGACTTCTACGAGTACTTCGCCGCGGTGGCCCGGGTGGCGGAGGGCTCCGTCCCCCCCTTCATCGGGCCTTATCTCAACTACGTGCGCCACGTGCCCCTGGGCGTGGTCGGGCTGATCACGCCCTGGAACCACCCCCTCCTCATTCTGACCAAGAAGCTGGCTCCGGCCTTGGCGGCCGGCAACGCGGTGGTCATCAAGCCCTCGGAGTTAACACCCACCACGACGCTGGACCTGGCGCGGCTCTGCCAGGAAGCAGGCATCCCGGACGGTGTCGTCAACGTGGTGCCCGGCTTCGGCCCGACGGCGGGCAAACGCCTGGCCGGTCACCCCGACGTCAAAAAGGTGGACCTCACCGGCGGAACGGAGACCGGCAAGGCCACGGCCGCCCTGGCGTCAGGCCACCTGGCATCCGTGGCCATGGAATTGGGCGGCAAGGCGCCGGTCATCATCTTCCCGGACGCCGACCTCACCCAGGCGGAAGCGGGGGCGGCCTTCGCTTCCTTCATTGCGGCGGGGCAGACCTGCGTCCAGGGCGCCCGTCTCATTCTGCACGAGGACATCTATGACCGCATGGCCGAGGCCCTGTCGCGCCGGGCCCGCCAGCTCCGCCTCGGCGACCCGCTGGAGGAGTCGACGCAGATGGGGCCGGTCTCGTCTTGCCGGCAGTTCGACCGGGTTATGGGCTACATCCAGGCCGGCGCGCAGGAAGGGGCGGTGGTCCTGGCGGGCGGCGAACCCGTCACCACACCGCCGCTGGACCGCGGCTACTTCATCGCACCGACGCTCTTCGGCGAGGTCCGGCCGGAGATGCGCATCGCCGCCGAGGAAATCTTTGGACCGGTTACGGTTCTGATGCGGTTCCGCACCGAAGAGGAAGCCGTCTCGCTGGCCAACGCCAGCCGCTTCGGGCTTGGCGCCTCGGTCTGGACCCGCGATGTGGCCCGGGCTCATCGCGTCGCCCGGCAGCTCGAGGCCGGCATCGTCTGGATTAACGACCACCACCGCATCGACCCGGCCATGCCCTGGGGCGGCTTCAAGGACAGCGGCATCGGCCGTGAGGTGGGGCTGCAGGCCTACCACGCCTATACCCAGGCGCAGAGCGTCGTGGTGAATCTGGGCGACGAGCCCTTCGACTGGTACGGCGGTTCCCAGCGCTACTCCTAGCCGCGCCCCGCCGTCACACTGCCCATGAGGAGGAAAGCTATGGCCGGACACTTCCGCATCGCGTGTCTCCAGACCCCGGCCTTTTTGCTGGACGAGGGCCGTGAGGCCGCGGCCTACCTGCTGAACCAGGTCGACCGCGCCGCCGCACTGGAGCCCAGGCCGGACTTGATTCTGCTGCCGGAGTGCGCGTACCCCGCGTACTTCCTGGCGCCCTTGCAAGGCGGGGACCTGGACCGGCACCTGGCGTCGCAGGGCGCTCCCGACACCGCCCAGTTCCGCGCCTCCCTGGCCGAGGCAGCCCGGCGCCATGGGGTATCCATCGCCGCAGGGCTTGCCCTGCCGGGGCCGGGCGGCCTGGAGAACGCCCTGGTCCTCTGGGATCAGTCCGGGCAGGAGGTTGCGCGCACGGCCAAGCTGTTCCTCTGGCACTTTGACAGCTGCTGGTTCAGCCCCGGCCGGGATGTGGCCGTGGCCGAAGTCGCCGGCGTCAGGGCCGGCCTGTTCATCTGCGCCGACGGCCGGCTGCCGGAGATTCCGCGCCTGCTGGCCCTGCAGGGCGCGGACCTGCTGCTGGACGCCACCAACTGGGTGACCACGGGCCGCACGACGGCCCAGTTGCCCAACGCTCAGGCGGATTACATGATGCGCGTCAGGGCCATGGAGAATCGGGTCTACCTGGCCGCCGCCAACAAGGTGGGCCGGGAAGCGGACACGGTGGTCTACTGCGGCAAGAGTCAGGTCATCGGGCCCGATGGCTCGGTGCTGGCGCAGGCCGGCAGCGCGGACCCCGAGATCATCGTCGCCGACCTCCCCCTGGGTCCGAACGGGCTGGCCGGAGCGCACGGCACGGAACTTCTGGGCGAGGCTCTGGACCCGGTGCGCGCCCGACGGAGCGGCGAGTACAGCCGCCTGGCGATGGCCCGGGCCATGCCGGCCGAGTCCGACCCCTACGTCGCCGTGGCGCAGACCCCCGCTGCGGATGAACCGGCCCTTGACCGTCTCCTGGCCAACCTGGAGACGGCCGGAGCGGCCCTCATCGTGCTGCCGGAGAGCCCGCCCGGAGAGGCTGACCTGGAGCACTGGCGGGAGCGCTCGCGCCGGCTCCGCTGCTACCTGCTCGCCACCGGCGACGGCGACGGGGGCGGCCGGCCGCGCCGCATGGCCTGGCTTCTGCACGAGGGCGACGTGGTGCACGCCTGGGCCAAGGGGCACCTGGGGCCGGACGAGCAGGGCTACCAGCCGGGGCCGGCCGAGCCGGACCTGTGGCAGGGCCCCTGGGGTCTGGTCGGAGTGATGCAGGGCGGCGAGGGCTTCCTGCCTGAAGTGGCCCGCAGCCTTGGCCTGGCGGGCGCTGACCTGATCCTCTGGCCGGCGCGGCAGGCGGGTCCCCTGCCGGAGCTGTTTGCCCGCACCCGCGCTGCGGAGAACCGGGTCTACGTGGCCCTGGCGAACCCCGCTGTGCCCGACGCCGAGTCGCTCATCGTCACGCCGGATGGCGGCATACCGGCCCGCACCTTCCCGGGGACCGTACAGGGCGTGGGGGCCAGCCTGGTGCTGGCCGCGGCCCGGCACAAGGACCTGGTGCCCGGCACGGAGGCCATGGGTGGTACCCGGGCCACCGCCTTTGCCCGGCTGGCCTAGGCCCCCCAGGTCTCGCAAGTCTCCCAGGTCCCACAGGTCCCTCATGTCCCACAGGTCCCGCCGGAACCGCCGTGATACAGACCAAAAAACAGGAGGGACAGCCCCCGTGCAACGCGAGTCCGAGAGATGGGTTCTGGACGCGCTGCTCAAGTCCGGCGGCTGGGACGTTCTGCACCCGGAGTCCAAGCCGTACTGGGAGACACTGGGATACTCCCACGCCGACATCGAGAGCGTCTTCGGCCGCATCCGCGGCGGCGCCATGCTGACCAAGGCCTGGGCGGCGCGCGGCCTTGAGGTGGAGCGTCTGGCGCGCCACGCCGAGGCGGAGGGCTACAACCTCACGGCCCGGGACCTCTACCTGCGGGCGGCGTTGCTCTACGGTCGGGCCCAGTACAGCTTCTATCGCGATGACCCCACGAAGAGCGCCTACCACGCCCGCCTGGTCCGGTGCTTCGAGAGAGCGGCCGGCCTGACGCGGGAGCGCGTCCGGCGGCTTCGCATCGGCGACGTGTACGCCGTGCTGCACCTGCCGGACGACCCCGCCCCCCGCCCCCTGCCGGCCCTGATCCTCATCCCCGGTATGGACATGATCAAGGAAGAGTGGACCCGCCCGAGCCTCTCCCTCTTCCTGCCGCGTGGGTTCGCCACGTTGGCCATCGACGGGCCGGGGCAGGGGGAGAGCCTCCTGCACGGCCTCAAGGTGACCCTGACCAACTACGACGATGCTGGCCGCGCCGCCTATGAGTTCCTGGCCGCCCAGCCGGAGATCGATCCCAACCGTATCGCACTGCTGGGCGTCTCCATGGGCTCCTACTGGGGGTGCCGCATCGCCGCCGCCGAGCCGCGGCTGGCCTGCGCCGCCACAGGCCTGGCCTGCTACGGCAGGAAGCACATCATCTTCCGCCAGGCCCAGCCCAACTTCCGCGCCAACTTCATGTACATGTCCGGCATCGAGGACGACGGCGAGTTCGACCGCTTGGCCGACGCCATGGTCCTGGACGACGTGGTCCCCCGGATCCGCATGCCGCTCCTCATGGCGCAGGCGGAGTACGACGAGTTGAACGACCTGCGGGAGACCTTCGACGTTTTCGACCGGGTGAGCAGCCCCAAGGAGTTGTGGGTCTATGAGGACCAGTTCCATCCAATGGGCGGCGTCTCCGGTGAGTTTTACGGCAGCGCCGCCGACTGGGTGATGGCGCGCCTGCAGGGGAGGCCGATTCCCGGCGGCGGCAGCCGGCAGCTCTACGTGCGGGCCGATGGAACGGTGCGCGACGGTGACGCGCGTCCGATCTGGTGGACTGCGCCGGAACCCTGAAGTGCCGAGCCCTCCGTCTTGAGCCCTGAGACCCAACCACCAAGGGGGAAGGCAGCATGACCTTTTACTTGCAGAACACGCTGGGCGGGTTGGCCTACGGCGGTCTCCTGTTCATGATCGCCTCCGGGCTCACCCTCATCTTCGGCCTCATGCGCGTGGTCAACATTGCCCAGACCTCGTTCTATCTGGTCGGGGCCTATGTCGGCCTGACCCTCATCGCGCGAGGCACGAACTTCTGGCTCTCGGCGGCGGTCGCCGGCATCGCCGTGGCGGTCCTGGGCTTCGCAGTCTACCGGCTCTTCCTGCACCGCTACCACAAGCAGGAACTGACCACGGTGCTGCTCACCATCGGCGTCTCCCTGGTGGTTCAGGACCTCGCCCTGGCCACCTGGGGCGGCAACCCGCGTTCCGTCCCGCCGCCGGCGATGCTGGCGCACTCGGTCACCCTGGGCGCCGTGGTGTTCCCCTCGTACTGGCTGGCCCTGATCGTGATCAGCTTCCTGACGGCCGCCGGACTCTGGCTCTTCCAGCGCTACACGATGCTGGGCGCCATCATCCGGGCCGGCGTGGACGACGGTGAAATGCTGCGCGGCCTCGGCGTCAACGTGGACCGCTCGTTTTACTTCGTCTTCTTGCTGGGCGCCTTGCTGGCAGGAGTGGGCGGGCTCCTGGGCGGGCCGATCACGGGGGCGTACCCCGGCCTGGACGGCGAGCTACTGCCCCTGGCCTTCGCCGTGGTCATCGTCGGCGGCATGGGCAGCCTGACGGGCGCCTTCGTCGGCAGCCTGGTGGTCGGCCTCGTCAACACCTTCGGCAAGGCTCTGCTGCCCCAGCTTTCATACTTCACCATCTTTGCCCCGGTAGCCGTAATCATGGCCCTGCGGCCGCAGGGACTCTTCGGGCGGAGGTAGGCCGATGGGACGGTACGGGTCACGCCTCTCCCTTGTGTTAGCCGGTGTCGCGATTCTGGCCGCGCTTCCCGCACTCGGACTGCCGCCCTACTACGTCTCCCTGTTCACGCAGGTCTTCATCCTGGGCATCGCTGCGGCGGCCCTGGACCTGCTTGTAGGGCAAACCGGCGTGGTCTCCTTCGCCCACGCCTCCTTCTTCGGCGTCGGGGCCTACACCGTGGCCATTCTCTGCACGCGCTACAACGTCAGCAGCTACGTCATCACCCTGCTGGCAGCCGCGGCCATGGCCACCGCCGTAGCCGCCCTATTCGGGCTGGTGGCTCTACGCGCCGAGGGCGTGGGCTTTCTGATCATCACCCTCGCCTTGAACCAGATCGTCTGGGGCCTGGCCTACCAGTGGGTGGCGGTCACCGGCGGCGAGAACGGCATCACGGGCTTCTTCCGCCCGCCCATCGGCCCGTTCACGGCCAGCAACGTCAACTACTACCTCTACGCCCTGGCCGCCATGCTCGTCAGCGTAGCGGTGATGTGGATCATCTCCCACTCGCCCTTCGGCCTGGTCCTCCTTGGCATACGTGAACGCCCGCGGCGCATGCGGGCCCTGGGCTACAACATCTGGAGCTACCAGTACGCCGCCTTCCTGCTGGCAGCATTGTTCGCGGGGCTGGCCGGCGGGTTATTCGCCTACTACAATGCATTCGCCAGCCCGGCGGACCTGGCCCTGCCCCTCTCCACCCAGATGCTGATCATGGTCATCCTGGGCGGGGCGGGAACCCTCTTCGGTCCCCTGCTGGGCGCGGCCATCCTGATCTTCCTCAGCAACACCTTCAGCAGCCTGACCGAACGCTGGCCGACGATCCTCGGCATCGTCTACGTCGCCATTGTCATGTACGCTCCCGAGGGGCTCCTGGG
>JBLNCQ010000149.1:0-5146 GCA_050260815.1 Bacillota bacterium | reverse complement strand
GGGCGGCAGCGGCCCCACCTCCAAAGCGAGGCCCCGGTCCCGTACGGAGCCGGCCGCAGGCCAGGACGATACCCACACGGCGCCCGCCGCGGGCGGCGTCCCGCCCGTCAGGGAGACTTCGATGCCAAAGCCGTCGGCATCGACCTCGGAACGAACCGGCAGCCGCCCGCTCCGCACCGGGTCGGCGTCGACGGACAGCACGCCCTCCCACTTACCGGAGCCGCGGTTGGCCACCGTAATCTCCCGAACCAGGGCGTCGCCGCCCCAGGGCATCACGTCGTGGCAGGACACCTCCAGGGCGCCGCACGCCGCGTGGGTCACCAGCACCCCTGAGTCTTCCCGGTAGGACTGGCCGGCCGGCTCAAGGGGAAGGGCCTGCCCCTCACCGTCCCGCAGACCCAGGGTGAGGGATCCGCCCCGCTGGGGGTCAAGGGCGGAAGCAAACACGGGCGGCCCGTCGAAGCGTGGGACGCAGAGCCAGGCGAGGCTGAGGTCAGGCCGGATCAGGGCGCCGGTGGAGCCGTTGGCAACGGCACCGAAGTAAGGTTTGCGGCCAGGCGACATGTTCAACGTCCTTCACGGTTTGGTGGGTGTAGCGTTGGGTAGCGGGATGGGAGCCGGCGCGGCCGGCCCCCATCCCAGGGACCCAGGGAGTGCTTCAGAATGCCTACTTGCCGCCCGCCGCCGCCTTGGCGTCAGCGATGACCTTCGCGTACTTGTCCAGCGTGGCCCTGGTGTCCCTGCCCTCCATGACCGCCTCGCGGAAGGCGTCATTCAGAGCCTTGTCCACGGTCGACCAGTAGGTGACGTTGGGCCGCGGCTCCGTGTCCTCAAGGGCCCCGTTGATGGCCTCAAAGTACGGCTTCTGCCACTCTTCCACCGTACCGTAGGCGTCGGACCGAGAGGCCGGCCAGGCCAGCTTGCTGACAAGCGTCTCCTGTACCTCCTTGCTCATCAGGTACTGGGCGAACTTGAGGGCCATGTCCTTGTTGGGAGCGCCCGCCGGGATGCCGATGACCTCGCCGCCCAGTACACGGCTGGCCTTGACCGGGCCGGCCACGCCCTTGTACGCCTTGATCTCCTTTTTGCCGCCGTCCTTGACGATGACGTTCACGCCGAAAGGCCAGTTGGAGGCCAGGTCAAAGGAGCCCTGGGCCAGGTACTTGTTGGTGGTGTTCCAGTCCGCCTTCTTGCTGTCGGGCGAGAGGTACGGGTAGAGCTGCTTGAGGAAGTCGAAGGCCTTGACGGAGCCGGCGTCGTTGAGAACCATGGGGTCGCCGCCGGCCGCCCGGATGAACTCGAAGAGCTGCACGGTGGTGTTGCCGTCCAGGACCAGCTTCATGCCTACCTTACCGGTACCTTCCTTCTGCTTCAGCGTCTTGGCGACGTTGAGCAGGTCCTCCCAGGTGGCCGGGGGCTTGAGTCCGTACTTGTTGAAGACGTCCTCGTTGTAGTAAGCGATCTCCACGTTGGGCCGGTAGGGCAGGAAGTACAGCTTGCCGTCAAACTCGCCCACCGGGATGAGCGCCGGTATGACCTCGGCGGGAATGCTGCTGCGGAACGAGCTGAGGTCCTCCACCAGTCCCTGGGCCACCAGGGGCGCCAGGGCCATGTTGTCCTGGGTGATGAGGTCGACTTCCATCTTGCCGGCCTGCTTCATGGCGGCCAGCTTCTTGGGAACGTCGGCGGCTTCCATTTGTACCGCGTTGATCTTGACGTTGTTCGCCTGCTCGAAGGCCGGGAAGACGTCGCTGCGCATCACCTTCCACTCATCCTCGCCCAGGCCCATCACCACATTCAGCGTGGTCGGGGCCTTGGCTGCCGGCTCGCTGCTGGCGCCCTGGGGCGCCGCGGTCTTGGAGCAGCCCGCCAGCACGCCGGCCAGCAGGGCCAGAGCCAGGAAAACCGCCATGAACTTGAACCTACGCATTCGGGTCCCTCCTCGATAGACTCCTAGCCTTTCACTGCGCCCGAGAGATACCCCGTGCGCAGGTACCGCTGAAGGAAGAAGGTCACCACCATCACCGGCAGGGTGAGGATGGCCGAGTAGGCGGCCGCGGAGAACCAATTGCCGCGGTTGATGTAGGAGTAGGTCAGCAGCGGCAGCGTGCGGTCGCTCAGGGTCAGGTAGAGGGCCATCGTAAACTCATTCCACGAGTCCAGCCAGGCAAAGATGCTGGCCACTGCCAGCCCCGGCAGGGCCAGGGGCAAGACCACGCGGGTCAGGGCTCCGGCGCGGCTGGCGCCGTCCACCAGGGCCGCCTTCTCCAGGTCGGTGGGAATGGTCTCGAAGGTGCCCACCAGGATCCAGGCGATGAAGGGCAGCTCCCGGATCATGTGGGCCAGCACCAGGCCCGCCACGGTGTCGGTCAGGTTCCACTTGATGAAGGTGACGGCAATGGGCAGGGCTATGCCTACCTCCGGGAACATGCGGGTGAAGAACAGGGCCAGCACGCTGCCGTAGCGGTAGGGCTGGGGCAGGCGCGAGATCACATAGCTCGCCGGCGATGCCATGAGCAGCGTCCCCAGGGTCGTCAGGGTCGCCACCATCATGCTCTTGCGCAGAGGCGCCCAGAGATTGCCCGAACCCAGCACGTTCTGCCAGTGTTCCAGCGTCACCTGGCGGATCAGAAAGCTCGGGTGCTGGGTGAGGACCTCGCCGGGCGGGCTGATGGACACCTTGACCATCAGGTAGACCGGAAACAGCAGCAGCACGGCGGCGATGATCAGCGCCGGTAGGGACAGGGCCCGCCCCAGCGTGGCGACGGGATCGCCGCCGCGGCGGGTGCGCGGCGTCACGGCAGTGGTCACATCACGTCACCCCTTCCGCGCTCGACCAGGAAGAAGTAGCCGGCCACGAAAACCAGGATGATCACCAGCAGAATGGTGGACGCCGCCCCCGAGGTGTTGAAGTTGCCGTAGTTGTACTCGGTGTAGGCGTACGTGGAGAGGACGGGCGTAAACCGCCCGGCCAGGACCAGGGGCAGCTCAAAGATGCGGAAGGCGTCCACGGCGCGGATGATGAGCGCCATGGTGATGGACGGCCGCAGCAGGGGCAGCGTGATGCGGGTGAGGGTCTGCCAGGCGGTGGCCCCATCCACAGAGGCCGCCTCGTAGACGCCCTCGGGAATGGCCTCCAGCCCGGCCAGCAGGATGAGCACCACCAGCGGCGTCACCTTCCACATGTCGCCGAACACGACCATCAGCAGGGTTCGGGTGCCGCCCGCGGCCCAGTCGACGGGTGTCGTGATGAGGTGCAGGCGGTAGAGCAGTTCATTCAGGTAGCCGCTGGTGTCGAAGATGTAGAGAAGGGCGACGCCGGCCACCAGCGTGGGCACGCCCATGGGCACCAGCAGGATGGACCGAAAGAAGCCGCGGCCGCGGAAGGGCCTGGACAGAATCAGGGCCAGCACCAGTCCCACCAGCAGTTCGAAGGTCAGGCCCAGGAGCGTGATCACCACTGTGTTGGTCAGCGCCTGCCCAAACTGCCCATGGCTGAAAAGCTCGCGGTAGTGAGCCAGGGTAAACGCGCCGGTAACCGCGTCCGTCAAGCCCAGGCGAATGGTTCGGAACACGGGCAGCAGCGTAAAGCCAAAGATGTAGAGGCTTAGCGGAAGGACAGCCAGCACCTCGAACAGGTGCCGCTTCAGGAACCTGACGGCCGCCACGCCTGCACTTCCCCCTCCGCCGGTTCGGGTGTGGTCCGTTTCTGTAAAGCCTTACATTTTATTCGGCGCGGCACCGGACAGGTGATACCGCCCGCCCCGGGCGGGCCGAAGGCTCGCCCGGGGCAGCAAGGAGAAGCGGTCGCTACGCCCCCGTGACGGCGGGCGCCTCAGGCGTCGCCGGCTTCCCGGGCCTGGCGGTGCTCTGTCGAACTTCCAGGCGGTGGGGCAGCACCAGCCTTCGGCCGCGGATGGCCTCCGCTCCCCCCTCCTCCTTCAGGCAGCGAATGAGCATCAGCGCTGCCTCCTTGCCGATCTCGTACATCGGCTGGGCCATGGTGGTGAGAGCCGGCCGGATCGTTGCCGCCAGGCGGATATTGTCAAAGCCGATGACGGAGACGTCCTGCGGCACGCGCAGCCCGGCATCCTGCAGGGCGCCCATCACGCCCAGGGCCATCAGGTCACTGGCGGCGGCGATGGCCGTCGGCAGGTCCTGCCGCCGCAGCAGGGCGCGCGTGGCCTCGTAGGCCTCGTCGGCATTCCACTCGGCGTGCAGGGTCAGGCCCTCCTCCAGCCGCAGCCCGTGCCGCCGGAGGGCGTCGCGGTAGCCGTCCAGCCGGGACTCGCCGGAGACGGGGTCGCTGCCGGCCACCACGGCAACGCGCCGGTGGCCGAGGCTAATGAGGTGCTCCATTGCCTCGCGGGCGGCCCGACGGTTGTCGACCAGCACGCAGGGCAAGGCACCCTCGGGGTCGTGGGTCGCCGCCAGGACCACCGGCAGCTTGAGCCGGCGAAAGGCCTCCAGGTGGGCCTGCGTAATCGTGCCGCTGTGGTAGATCAGGCCATCCACACGCTTCTGGCGCAGGACCTCAAAGTATTCGATTTCCTTGACGGTATCCAGGTCTGAGTTGCAGAGGATGACGTTATAGCCGGAGGCGTGGGCGGCGTCCTCCAGACCGCGCACCACCTGGGGAAAGAACGGGTTGCTGATGTCCGGCAGCACCACGCCCAGGGTGTGGCTGCGCTGCCGAACCAGGCTGGCCGCCAGGGCGTTGGGCTGGTAGCCCAGCTCGCGCACGGCGGTCAGAACCCGCTCGCGGGTGGCCGGCGCCACGATGCTCTGGCTGTTGATGACCCGGGAGACGGTGGCCGTGGAAACGCCGGCCAGACGGGCGACGTCGGCGATGGTAGGCTGCATGTCCCCACCTCTGTAAGCGTTTACAAGATGGGTTTCGATGCCCCACCCGAAAACTCCTCCTGCCCGCCCGGAAGTTTCCGCTGACGCCGCCAGGAGCCATGGCTGGCACCGCCAGGGGCAATGGCTGACACGGCTAGGCGCCATCCGCCGCGCGCTGGTAGCGGAGAAGCACGACACCGGAACGGAACGTTTTCGCCTCAACCAGCCGAAGGTGGATGGGGTGGTCCGGCGAAGGGAACATCCGCTTGCCGCCACCCAGGACGACAGGGTGGACGTCCAGGCC
>JBLNCQ010000148.1:0-23584 GCA_050260815.1 Bacillota bacterium | reverse complement strand
CCTCATCCGCGACTGTACCTACTCCTCGCCCGGCCGCTCCCACAGCCCGCTCTTGCCGCCGGACTTGCGGACCAGCCGCACCGCGTCGATGACCATACCGCGATCGACGGCCTTGACCATGTCGTAGAGGGTAAGGGCCGCCACGGAGACGGCTGTAAGCGCCTCCATCTCCACCCCGGTGCGGCCGGTGGTGCGCGCCACCGCCTCGATCTCCACGGTCGAGGCGCCGAGGTCGGGACGCAGGTCCACGGTCACCGAGTCCAGGCCGCTGGGGTGGCAGAGGGGAATCAGGTCACCGGTGCGCTTGGCTGCCATGATCCCGGCAATGCGGGCCGCCGCCAGCACGTCTCCCTTGGGGGCCTCCCCCTGGGCAATGAGCCGCAGGGTTGACGGATTCATGCGAACGCGGCCCCGCGCTACGGCCTCGCGGGCCGTCTCCGGCTTGGCCCCGACGTCGACCATGCGGGCCTGCCCCCGCTCGTCCAGATGCGTCAGGTGATCGCCCATGCAGTCGTCTCCTAGCCGCCAATGGCCGACATCTGCCGTCCCAGGGTATCGTCCGTCAGTTCCAGCATGTGGTGTTCGGCCGGCTTGTGGTAGATGGTGTCGGCGAAGATGTCCAGCAGTTCGCGGTCGCTGGCGCCGGCGCGCAGGGGCCCCAGCAGGTCGCGCTCGTGAAGCGATCCCAGACAGGGGTTGAGCTTGCCGTCGGCGGAGAGGCGCAGCCTGTTGCAGCTGTCGCAGAAGCAGCCGGAGAGGGCGGTGATAAAGCCAATGCTGCCCCTGGCTCCGGGAATGCGCATGTACCGGGCGGGGCCGGCCCCCCGCGGCCCATCCTGGGCACCAGCCCGCTGTGCCATCGCGGCGGACGTGAGGTGGCCGTCCACCGACTCCAGGTCAAAGGCCTCGGCAATTCGGTCCCGAATATCGACGGCGCTGATGAAGTGGCCCACGGCCCAGGGATGCTCGGATCCCAGGGGCATCAGCTCAATGAACCGGACGTGCAGCGGTCGGTCCAGCGTCAGGCGGGCGAAGTCGATGAACTCGTCATCGTTTACGCCGCGAATGGCCACGGTGTTCAGCTTGACCGGCTCATACCCCAGCTCCAGGGCCAGGTCCACGGCCTCCAGAACCTTGCCCAGCCCGTCTCTGCGGGCAATCTCACGGAAGCGCTCCGGCCTCATGGTGTCCAGGCTGATGTTGACCCGGTCGACACCGGCCCGCTTCAAGTCACGGCCGAACTTGGGGAAGAGAATGCCGTTGGTGGTCAGCGCTATATCCTCCACGCCGGGGAGCGCCCGGATACCCTCCGCTATCTCCACCACGTCGCGCCGCGCCAGGGGTTCGCCGCCCGTCAGGCGGAAGCGGGTAATGCCCAGTTCCGCCGCCAGGCGCAGCAGACGCAGGAGTTCGTCGCGGCGCATCATGCGTTCCATGGGCAGCCAGTCCATGCCCTCGGCGGGCATGCAGTACTGGCAGCGCAACATGCACCGGTCCGTCAGCGAGACCCGCAGGTAGTTGATTCTCCGGCCGTGTTCGTCAATCATGATGCGGCTGTCACCTCAATCAGATGGCCTGCCCCGGCGGCGTCGTAACCGCCCAGAGACTCCATTTCTTGCTGAAAAGCCGGGTCGCGGATGACCTGAAGGAGCGCCTGCACGGCCTCTGACTCGAGGGTCTTGGGCAACAGCAGCAACTGATAATCCTCGGTGGCAATGGGGACGAAGTCCAGGTTCAGGGCCCTGGCCGCCGCCAGAATGCCCAGCCCCACGTCGGCCGCGCCGCCAGCCACGGCGGCGGCCACAGCCGTGTGGGTGAACACCTCGCGGTCATAGCCGACCACCGCTTGTGGCGGGATACCGGCGCGCCGCAGGTGGTAGTCCAGCAGCAGTCGGGTGCCGGCGCCGCGCTGACGGTTGACCAGGCGGACGTCAGGACGGGCCAGGTCGGCAAAGCCGCCAATGCCCTTGGGGTTGCCTCTGGGGACCATGAAGCCCTGTCGGCGCCGGGCCAGGTGGATGAGCACCGCGCTCTGATCGGGAAGATAGCGGCGAACGTAGGAGACGTTATACTCGCCGGTCTCCTCGTCCATCAGGTGGACGCCCGCCAGATGCGCCTCACCGCGGCGGATGGCCAGGATGCCGGCCAGGGACCCCACGTGCGCCGAGGCCAGGGACAGCCCGGGACGGGCGCGGCGGAGCCGGTCGGAAAGCAGATCCAGGGTGACGTCGTGGCTCCCGACGACCATCAGGGTGCCTTCAATCTCTCGGCGGGACCGGAGCAACTCCACTTCCACGTCGGCCCCTTCGGACAGCCCCTCCCTCTCCGGTGGGATGCGAACGATGCCGTCCGCCCGCACCAGTGACGAGATGACGCCGGCGCCGCGGGCAATAGGGGTGGCAACGAAGCGGTCCCCCACCCGACCCACCTTGACGCGGAGAAACTCCTCCAGGCCCAGGGGCGAGGCCACCTGGCGGGCCAGCCGGGCGTGAAGCATGGGCACTTCCGGGTCCGGCAGACCCAGGAAGCGGAGGAGCAGCGGCTGGAGGAAGAGCCTACAGGCAACCCAGCAGGAGACCGAGAACCCAGGCAGACCCAGAACGGGTTTGCCATTCGCCACACCCAGCACCAGGGGCTTGCCCGGCTTGATGGCCACGCCGTGCACCAGAACCTGCCCCAGTTCGCTCACCAGTCTGGCGGTGAAATCCTCGCGGCCGGCGGAGGAGCCCGCGTTGAGGACGATGATGTCGTGTTCAGGCAGCGCCTTCAGCACGGCGGCCCGCAGGCGCTCATAGTCGTCCGGCTCCGGCGGCAGGGGATGGGGCGCGCCGCCCCATTCGCTGACCAGGCCGGCAATGACCCGCGAGTTGAACTCCAGGACCTGCCCCGGCCCGGCATCGGGCGAGGGCTGCACCAGCTCGGTGCCCGTGGGCAGGATGGCCACGCGCGGGCGGCGCCGCACCGCCACCCGCGTCACGCCGCCGGCCAGAAGGCCGCCCAGGTCCACCGGCCGGAGGCAATGACCGCCGGGCACAATCATCTCCGTGACCACCAGGTCCTCGCCGATGGGGCGCACGTGTTGCCAGGGCGCGGCGGCGGCGGTGATCTCCAGGGTGCCGTCGGGCCTCTCCTGATAGTCCTCGGCCATGATCACAGCGTCGGTCCCCGGCGGCAGCGGGTCGCCGGTGTCCACCAGGATCGCCTGGTCGTCCAGTCGCAGGTGCAGGGGTGAGGTCTCGGAGGCGCCGAAGGTCGCGGCGGCTGCCACCGCCACGCCATCCATGGCCGCGGCGTGGAAGTGGGGCGAGGAGATGGCGGCGAAGACAGGTTCCGCCGTGATGCGGCCCAGGGCGTCGTCGGTAGGGATGGTCTCCGGCGGACCCGGGAACCAGCCGGCCCGGGCCAGGTTCTCCACCAACAGGGAGAGGGCTTCACGCGGATCACGGTTCTCCAGGTACAGGGTGCGCCCGTGTCCTGCTGCGTCCGGCATGAACTCTCCCTCCCTCGGGAAGCGGCTGGCTCTTCGGCCGGCGACTCTGAGGTCGGCGTCAGCGGGGGAACAGGTGCACCTGCACCGTTTCGCCCGCCCGCAGTCCCTCCCGCGCTTCGGGTACCTCCACCCAGCCGTCGGCCCGCACCATGGTGGACAACAGCCCGGACTTGCCCAGCAGCGGGTCGGCCACCAGCCTGCCTCCCTCGTGGCGCAGCGTCACCCGCGCCACGTCCAGCCGGCCGGCGGCGGAGGCCAGGTTGCGGCCCAGCTCGGCCGAGAGGATGGGGCCGTCGGGAGCGTCCGGATCGAGGCCTAGCAGGGCGCGAAGCACCGGGCGGACCAGCAGTTGGAAGACCACCAGGGCGGACACCGGGTGCCCGGGGAGGCCCACCACGGGCGTCCCTCCGGCTACGGCAATGATGGTTGGCTTGCCTGGCTTGACGGCCACCCCGTGCGCCAGGATGCCGGGACCGCCCAGGCCTGCGATGGCCCTGGCCGTGACGTCACGGGTTCCCACGGAACTGCCGCCTGACACCAGCACCAGGTCGGCACGTGAGGCCGCTAACCGCAATGCCTCCGCCACATCCTCATAGCGGTCGGGCAGGATACCCAGCAGAAGGGGTTCGCCCCCGCACGCCAGGACGGCTCCGCCCAGGGAGTAGGAGTTGGCGTCGCGGGTCTGGCCCGGGGCCGGCTCCTGCTCCGGCGGTACCACCTCATCGCCGGACGAGAGCACGGCCACCTGGGGGCGGCGGCGCACGGCCAGGCGCGTTACGCCGGCGGCGGCCAGCAGGCCCAGGTCATGCGGTTGAACCAGGCGGCCGCCGGGGAGGAGAGGCTCGCCGGCCCTGGCGTCCTCGTCTCTGCGAATCACATTCTCGCCGGGGGCGACGGGCCGCAGGGCGCCAACTTCGTGCGCGTTCAGGGATTCGCTGTGCTCCAGCATCAGGACTGCGTCCGCCCCAGCCGGCAGCATGCCGCCGGTGGCGATAGGCGCTGCCTCGGCCGGGTTCAGCCGAAAGGCGGGGGCCCGCCCCATGCGGACCTCCCCCACCAGACGCAGACAGGCGGGCAGGGACTCCTGCGCCCCAAAGGTGTCCTGCGCCCGCACGGCGAACCCGTCCACCGTGGAGCGGTCAAAGCCCGGCAGGTCGGCCGCCGCCGCGACCGGACCGGCGGTGACCCGGCCGAGCGCCTGCAGAAGCGGGACCTCCTCCACGTCGGTCAGCCGGCCGCCCAGGGCCGCAAGGAACTGGGCCCGGGCCGCAGGAACCGGCACCACCTGGAAGAAGTCCACGCCATTCACCTCCGTGTAGAACGAAAGGGGTCCCTCCAACCGGAGGGACCCGCAGCAATGCGGCGCTAGTCCGCATTGGGGCTCTCCTTTCCAGGTTGGGAGGCGCACGCGTTTCCGCTTGCACCCTCGGCCGGCAAATGGTTCGCCGGCACCGATCCGGGCGCCATTGTCCTCGGGGGACGACAGGAGGCCGGATTCGGAGATCGATATGAATTTGCCTTCATTATAGCCCGTCAGGCTGTCGGCCGTCCATTCCTTGCTAATACTCAGAAATGTCGGGGGTATTTATGGCAGGCACAGCACCGTCGTGGGCTGCCGCTCTGGACCTCTTCGTGACAAGGCACGGATACCTGACGCTGCTCCTGGCCATGTTCGTGGAAGGATTCGGCCTGCCACTGCCGTCTGAGCTGCTGTTCATCCCCGCTGACCTTTGGCGGCATGCTTCTGGCCGCCACGTTGGGAGGCCTGGGCGGCAGCATGGCTTGCTACACCGTGGCCCGGCTGGGCGGACAGAACCTGATCAGCCGCTACGGCCGCTTCGTCAAACTGGGCGATGACCGCCTCAACCAATTCCGCGCGTGGATTTCCCGCCACGGTGGGAAACCATCTTTGTAAGCCGCTTCTTTGGTCCCATTCGAGCCGCTTCCATTGTGGGCGCGGGCGTGGGGCGCATGCCGATCCAGGAATACGTTCTCGACCAGTCGGCTGCCGGTCTCGTCTGGAATTTCGCCTGGGCCTTCGCGGCCCTGCAGTTCGGCCGCCGCGTGACCCGGATGGTGGACCGCTTTGGGATCAGCACGGTCCTTCTGGGCCTGCTGGCGGCAGTCGTGGCGCTGGGCATCTGGCGGGTGCGCCGGCGGGGGGCATGATCCATGCCGGAAGGAGGGGCTCGCATGCGGAGCCTGGCGACTCCGCGCCGCGTGGGGGCGGCGGCGCTGGGGGCCTTGCTGCTGCTGGCGCTGGTCTTGTCCCTCTACCGCTACTTCTTCCCCTCGCCGGCGCGTGTCCGCCTTCCGGCGGAGATGCCCCTGGGGCCGGGTGACTCTATCCTGGTGATCGCTCCCCACTCGGATGACGAAACCCTGGGCCCGGGGGGTCTGATTCACCGTGCCGTGCTGGAAGGTATTCCGGTCCACGTGGTGATGATGACCAACGGCGATGGCTTCACCCTGGCGGCTGCGGAGGAGCATCTGCGCCTCCACCCCTCGCCCCAGGACTACATTCGCCTGGCGGAGGAGCGGCAGCGGGAGACGCTGGAGGCGCTCTCCGTGTTGGGCGTGCCGGCGGAAAACGTCATCTTCCTCGGCTATCCGGACCGCGGGCTGGCGCCCATGTGGACCACGCACTGGTCGCCTGACCAGCCCTACTTCTCACGCTTCACCCAAACCAGTCGCTCGCCCTACAGCAACAGCTTTACCCCCGGCGCCCTGTACTGCGGCCAGTCCGCAGTGGAGGACCTGCGGCGGGTACTGTTGTCCTTGAAGCCCACGGTGCTGGTCTACCCCCACCCCATGGATGCCCACCCCGACCACTACGCCACCAATGCCTTCACGAACTACGCCCTGCAGGAACTGCGGGACGAGGGCTACTCCTTTGCCAACCAGATGCGACAGTACCTCTACCTGGTACACCGCGGCGACTGGCCCGCCCCCAAGGGGCTGAACCTGGCCTCCTCGCTGTTGCCGCCGGGTCCGCTGGTTCACACGGATACGTCCTGGTTTGCCTTTACCCTTGACCACGACAGCAGTTGGGCCAAATACCAGGCCATCCTGCGGTATCGGTCCCAGGTGCGCATCATGCCTCGCTATCTGGAGAGCTTCGCCCGAAAGAACGACCTCCTGGGGACCATTCCGGCAAAAATCATACCCGTGGTGGAGGCGGGTGTGCTGCGAGTCGGCGGGGCGGCCGCCCGATGGGCGGACCTCACGCCGCTGGTCCAGGACCCGACCGCTGACACACTGACCCGCCAGTTGGAGGGCAGCGCCGACCTGACCACCCTGCGCCTGGCCACGGACGGCGATCGGCTTTTCCTGCGACTGGAGACCAGACGCCCCGTCTCACCGCGTGTGCGCTACGCCATACGGCTTAGAACGCTGGCGCCGGCCCAGCCCGGCCGGGCCGCGGACGGAGCCCGGGCCCGCCGCGGCGACCTGGAACTCACCCTGCGGCCCACCTTTGCCCCGGTGCTCACCGGCGGCGTGGGGGCGGAAGACGACGTGCAGTTCGCCGTGGACGACGGAAGCCTGGAGGCATCGCTCCCTCTTGCGAACCTGGGCAACCCGCGCGAAATCTTCGTGGGAGCAGAGAGCTTCATGGTAGTGAGCGTGGACCGATTGGCCTGGACCCTGGCGCCCCTGCCGCAGGCCGCCTGGGAAACCCGGGGACCGGCGCCAAAAGGAGGTTCCCGCTAATCGACATCCTCTCCATTGCCGTGCGGGGCGGGGCATCGCCACGGCCCTGATGCGCCGGGCGCTGGACTATCTGGACCGCCGCGGCGTGGCGCAAGTTCGCCTGGAGGTGCGCCCGGACAATGCCCCCGCGCTGGCGGTATACAGCCGCCTGGGGTTCCGGGTGGCGGGCAGCACCAGCGACAGCCAGGGGCCCTGGCTGATCATGCTCCGCAGCCGTCCGGGGCTGCAGCCCGGAGACTGACGCCGAAGCATAGGCGGGACGCCCACCCCATATGCATGATGCATGGGGCAGGGCGGAGGGCCTATGAAAACAGGAGTGCAGGCAGTCAGGGTCATGCGGGTTGCGGCCACGTACATCGGCACCGTGGTGGGTGCCGGGTTCGCCTCAGGTCAGGAGACGCTGAGGTTTTTTGCTGTATTCGGCAACCACGGCTCCTGGGGGATCCTGGTGGCGACGGCCCTGTTCGTTGTGCTGGGCGTCGCGGCCATGGACCTGGGCCGGACGCTCGGCGCCACCTCCCACCAGGAACTGCTGATGCACACCTGCGGCCCCGCCCTGGGCCGCCTCATGGACCTGTTGGTGACCAGCTTCCTGCTGGTCTCCCTGTCCGTGATGCTGGCCGGCGGCGGCGCCGTGATGGCGCAGCAGTTCGGCCTCTCCCCCGGGCTGGGCGTTACCTTTACCGCCATCGTCTCGGTGGTAACGGTACTCTTTGGGCTGCGCGGCCTGGTGGCTGCCAACGGTGTTGTGGTGCCCATGCTCACCGCGTTCGTCATGGTCGTGGCGGTGGGCACCCTGTGGCGGCAGGGGCTGGGGCCGCTGCGCCTGGGCCTGCAGTGGCCGGAACTGGCGGCGGCGCCGCACTGGCTGCTGGCGGCCCTTCTGTACGTGGCATACAACCTCATCCTGGCTGTGGCGGTCCTGGCGCCGCTGGGGGCCACGGTGGGCGATCGGTCCGTTCTCCTGTGGGGCGGCGTGCTGGGAGGGATGGGACTGGGGCTGCTGGCCCTGCTGATCAAACTGGCCCTGGGCAGCCACCTGCCGGACATCGGCAACTCGGAGGTGCCGCTGTTGTTCATCGCCCAGTCCTACGCGCCGTCCTTTCAAGTCATCTACGCGCTGGTACTGTGGGCGGAGATCTATACAACGGCCATCGGCTCGCTGTACGGCTTCGCCTCCCGGCTCTCCCTGCTCCACCGCTGGGACTATCCCCTGATGGTCCTGGGCACGGCGGCCCTGGCCGCCTGGGGAAGCCAGGCGGGCTTCTCGCGGCTGGTCTCGCTGCTGTATCCAGTCTACGGCTACGCCAGCCTCGTCTTCATGGTGTCGCTGGGGCTCAGCTTGCTGCGGCGGCGGGTGTAAGGCGGTAGCTCCACGGCGTGCGGAATGCTGAGAGACGTACGCACAAAGAAGAGGGACCCGCTTCGTTAGCGCAAGCGCGTCCCTTCCCCTGGCTACTTACCTTTGCTCGACAACCATTTGGAGCATTGCCCTCACATAATCCGTCTCTTCCTGGAACAACACATGCTCCTTCTGTAGCTCGTCCTTCGACGTTGCCCAGGTAAGCTCCACCTTGGCCCATGGAGTGTCCGATACAATGAACGATTCCAGCCGCACGCTGGGATCGCCCAAGCGCCGCTCGATCTCCTTGATCGTCTCGCGGAATCGAATCTTCGGGTCGTTTTCGCCCAGGTTGCGAATCCCCTTTGGGTCGACGAAGAGGATCTGCTGCTGCCCGGCGCCCACCAGCCACAGGATGAAGTCCGGGTGGAAGTTGCCAGCCTCAAAAAACCCAAGACCGCGGCCCTTGCTCTGGTTGCGCAGCAGGTACAACTTCTTCCCGGCAAAGTAAGTCGGCGACTCGGCGTGGAACCTCTGCAGATCCCGCACGAAATGCCATTCGCCTTCGTTGAGCGGCACCGGTGAGATCTGCACACCTTTCCGGTCCAGGAACAGCAGCGGCTCGTACATATGCTGCCCAGCCGCGAACGTCCAACCAATCCGCCATGGTAGCGGGCCGGTACTCGAGGAGGAGGATCAATGTTCTCGGGCGGGGTCGCCCGGCTCACCGGCGTCGTCAGCGTTTCCCGGCTCGCCGGGCTCGCCGCCGGTGTCCAACGGTTCGTCGTGCCGCTCCAGGGCCAGGGCCTTGAGGAGGATTTCCGCCTCGGCGGCGCGGTGCAGGGGGACGTAGAGCCGAACCTCCCCTACCGGGCCGACGCGGAACTGGTAGACAACGCCCACCGCCTCTCGCTTCTCCATGACAGGAATGCCGCTGGACCGAAGGAGCCCGGTGATGATCTCCGCCTCCACCGGGTCCAGGTGCTCCCGCAGGGCCACCCAAGGGATGTCGTCCTCCGTGCTGACCCACTCCTTCCCCGGCCGGAGCGTGAGCCGGCCGCCGCCCGCCGCCCGCTGATCCCTGCCGTGACTGCTATCTACTGGTACGTATGGAAGCCGCGCCCGGTCTTCTTGCCCAGGTACCCGGCCATCACCATCTTACGCAGCAGGGGGCACGGCCTGTACTTGGGGTCATTGTACCCCTCGTACAGAACCTCCATGATGTAGAGGCAGGTGTCCAGCCCAATGAAGTCGGCCAGGGCAAGCGGGCCCATGGGGTGGTTCATGCCCAGCTTCATCACCGTGTCGACGTCCTCCACCGAGGCTATACCTTCGTAGACGCAGAAGATGGCCTCATTGATGAGCGGCATCAGAACACGGTTGCTGACGAAGCCGGGGTAGTCGGCCACCACCACCGAGGTCTTGCCCATGCGCTCCGCCAGCTCGCGCACGGTTTCATAGACCGCATCCGCGGTGGCCAGGCCGCGGATGATCTCCACCAGCTTCATGACCGGCACCGGGTTCATGAAGTGCATGCCGATGAAGCGGTCCGGCCTGGAGGTCGACGCCGCCAGCTGCGTAATGGGCAGCGACGAGGTGTTGCTGGCGAAGATGGTCTCCGGCCCGCAGATGCCGTCCAGGTCGCGGAAGAGCGCCTGCTTTGCCGCCAGGTTCTCCGTGATGGCCTCAATGACCAGGTCCACCCCGGCCGCGCCGTCAAGGCCGGTGGCCCCCTGGATGCGGCCCAGCACCGTCGCCTTGTCCGAAGGGGTCTTGCGGCCCTTCTCCACGTCGCGGCTAAGGTTCTTGTCGATTGTGCCGAGGCCCCTCTGCACAAAGCGGTCCTCCACGTCCCGAAGGATGACCTGGAGGCCGGCCTGGGCCGCCACCTGCGCGATGCCGGATCCCATCTGGCCGGCGCCCACCACCATGACCTTCTCAATGCTCAAGGGACTCCCTCCCTCCACGGGGTAGGTTCACCTCCAGGCGCCGCCCTTCCTGCTGCGGCAAGCAGCAGGCGATCCCCGACGGCTGTGGGGCGATGCCCTGAACACTAACGGGGCGGCCGGCCTGCCCGGAAGGGTTTGGCCGATGAGGGGTCGAATCATCGGAAATCCGCGTCCCTGGGGAGGCCCTATGAGCCGCAGAGAATGGCAAGGCTTCATCCTGGTGGTCGTTTCGGCCACCGGTTTCGGTCTGATGGCCGTGACGGCCCGCCTGGCCTACGCTGGCGGGGCCAACGTGCCCACGCTCCTGTTCCTCCGGTTCGCGCTGGGCGCAGCCGCCCTCTGGGCGTTGCTGGCAGCGCGGCGAGACCTGCCGCGCCTGCGGCCGCGCACCCTGGTCCTGCTGGCCCTGATGGGCCTGCTGGGCTACGCCGGGCAGTCGACGCTTTACTTCAGCGCCCTGACGCGCATACCGGCGTCGCTGACGGCCATGCTGCTCTACCTCTACCCCCTGCTGGTGGCCCTGCTCAGCGCTGTCTTTCTACATCAGCCGCTGACGCGCTGGCAGGCCGTCTCCCTGGTGCTCACTCTGGGCGGCCTGGGCCTCATGCTGTGGCAGCCGGGCACACGCCTGGCGTACGATCCCCTGGGCGTGGCGATGGGCGCCGGCGCCGCCCTGGTCTATTCGCTCTACATCATGGCGGGAGACCGGGCCATGGATGGGACCTCGCCCCTGCACGCCAGCGCCGTTATCATGACCGGCGCGGCCGCCAGCTTCCTGGCCGTTGGCCTGTCGCGTGGGATGCTTCACTTCAGCCTTACGCCGTCTGGCTGGGCCGGTGTACTGGGGCTGGTGCTGCTGGGCACCTTGCTGGCCATCCTGACCTTCCTGGCGGGACTGCAGCGGCTGGGGCCCACCCGCGCCTCCATCGTCAGCGCTCTGGAGCCGGTGGTGACCGTGATCAGTGCCTGGGCTTTCCTGGGCGAGGCTCTGGGGCTGCGTCAGGCGACGGGCGCCCTGCTGGCCCTGGCCGGCGCCCTGCTGGTGCAGGTACCGCCCCGCGCAGCACGTGGCCGCCACGGCTTTCAGGGCCGCACCGCCCTGGTGACGGGCGCCTCCAGCGGCATTGGCCGGGCCACGGCCCTGGCCCTGGCGCAGGCCGGCGCCACGGTGGTGGCCCTGGCGCGCAGTGCCTCTGCCCTTGACGAACTGGCGGCGGCCCACCCCGGCCGTATCCTGCCCTGCCCGGGCGACGTGACCCGCCCCGAATCGCTGGCGGCGGCGGTAGACCTGGCCCTCTCCGCCACCGGTCGCCTGGACATCCTGGTCAACAACGCCGGCGTGGGCCTCGACACGCCGGTGGAAGACATGGAGCCGGACTGGCTGCGGCAGTGCCTGGAGGTCAACGTCATTGGCGCACTGAATGCCATGCGCGCCGCCCTGCCCGTCATGCGGAAACAGGGCGAGGGCCAGATCATCAACGTGGCCTCGGTGGCGGGTCGGCTGCCCGTGCCCTACTCGGGCGGCTACTCCGCCAGCAAGTTCGCCCTGGCGGCCCTGGGCGACACCCTGCGCATCGAGAACCACGTCCACGGCATCCAGGTCATCCAGGTCTTCCCCGGCTCGACCCAGACGCCATTCCGCCAGCACGCGCTGGGGCGGGAGACGGTCCCCAAGCCGCGGCCGCGCCGCGCCACGCCGGAGCAGGTGGCGACGCGCATTCTCCGCGCCAGCCTGCGCGGCGAGCGCGAGGCCTACCTCTCCCTGACCGACTGGTTCCTGAGCCGCGCCCCCGCCTGGTGGCCGGGGCTGACCGCGTCCATCGTTGGCTGGGTATACCGGCGGGCGGAGCGGCCGGTGGCCAATCCCGGCGCGACGCCCATTGCCGCCCCGACCCGACCGCTTGCGGCCAAATCCGCCAGGGCGGGAGACGGTGGGGAGGTCTGACCTGCCCGCAGGTGCCCAAACGTGTCAGAGAGCCCCAGGGGTGTCTCCCCTGGGGCTCCCTGTTCTTCGGCTGCACTAATGGTGCGCCTGCTTGTCTGCGTCGCCGGCCGCCCACGGTCCCAGGCCCACCGCGTCCACGATGAGCCAGAGCAGCCCACTTCCCAGCAGCACGCCCCCCGCCAGGCGCAGGGCCTGCATGTAGCTGGCCATCACGGACAGGTACACGGAGGTGTCCGCCGAGCCACCATGCCCCCGCAGCCAGGCGTCTGCCAGCGCGACACTGCGGCTGGGGCTTAAGAACAGCAGCACCAGGCCGGCGATGATCAGAAGGACCTGCAGAACCGTGGCGATGAGCTTGGACATGGGACCTCCTACTCGGCCCGGATGAGCGTGGCCTCGCCCTGCCCGCCGCCGGAGCAGATGGCGGCCAGCCCGTACTTACCGCCGCGGCGGCGCAGTTCAAAGAGCAGGGTCATCAGGATGCGGCCGCCGGACGCGCCCACGGGGTGGCCCAGGGCCACGGCGCCGCCGTTGACGTTGACCTTCTCCGAGTCGATGTCCGCCACCTTGATGCTGGTCAGGGTGACGGCGGCAAAGGCCTCGTTGATCTCCACCAGATCCAGGTCGGCAACGGAGAGGCCCGCCTTGGCCAGAGCCTTCAGCCCCGACCGGGCCGGCACAGTGTGCAGGTAGCGCGGCTCCTCCGAGACCTGCCCCTGGCTGACAATGCTGCCCAGGATGGGCGCCCCAAGCTGCTCCGCCTTCTCCCGGGACATGAGCACCAGGGCCGAGGCGCCGTCGTTCAGGCCGGGAGCGTTACCGGCGGTGACAGTGCCGTCCTCCAGGAACACGGGCTTCAGCTTGGCCAGCCGTTCCAGAGAAGTATCACGCCGGATGGCCTCGTCCTGGCTGACCACCACGGGGTCGCCCTTCTTCTGCGGTACCTCCACCGGCACGATCTCCTCGGCGAAGAGGCCCTGGTCCGTGGCGGCGGCGGCCCGCTGGTGGCTGCGGAAGGCCCACTCGTCCTGCTGCTGGCGGGTGATGCCGAACTCGGCGGCCACCTGGCTGCCATAGACGCCCATGTGACAGTCGCCCCAGGCGCACCAGAGTCCGTCGTGGACAACGGAGTCGACCAGGCGACCGTCGTTCAGCCGGTAGCCCCAGCGGGCGCCCGGCAGCAGGTACGGCGCGTTGGACATGGACTCCATGCCGCCGGCCACCACAATGTCGGCGTCCCCGGCCCGGATCATCATGTCGGCCAGGTTCACCGCCCGCAGGGACGAGGCGCAGACCTTGTTGATGGTCTCGGAGGGCACCTCAAATGGCAGCCCGCCCTTGTAGGCCGCCTGGCGCGAGGGGATCTGGCCCGCGCCGGCCTGAACCACCTGGCCGAAGAAGACGTTTTCGACCTGCTCCGGACGGATGCCGGCCCGGCTCACGGCCGCCTTGATGGCAATGCCGCCCAGATCCGTAGCCTGGAGGTCCTTGAAGGAACCGCCGAGCACCCCAAAGGGCGTGCGGGCGGCGCTGACAATGACGGTCTCTCTCACGGCTGCCTCCTCCTATCCGCGAGCGCCCTCAGGCCCGCATGCAGCAGGCGCCGGCACAGGGCCATACGGCTCGCAGTCCTGGTTAGGGAATTCCGGTCTCGTCCCGGGAATCCTGCTTTGTCCACTGGTACACGTAGGCCGGCCACCACGCGGGCTCGTAGCCCATCAGCCCCGCCTCCACCAGCCGCGCAAACTGGCTTCCCGGCAGGGTGACGTTGACCAGGCGCTGACCCGCCTTCCGGATGAGCCCGTCCAGTTCCGCCAGCAGCCGAGTAGCCGCGGGCAGGCTGCCGGTAAACTGCCGCAGGATCCAATCCGGGCTCCGCCGGTCCAGCAGGGCGACAGCGGAACGGTTGGGCGGAAAGCCCGGGGGGCCCGCCAGCCATCCCTCGCCGGCCTCGACATACGACGCCAGGCCCTCGCCCGTCAGGGTCATGACCTCAAAGGTCTCCCCGGGCTGGGCGATGAGGCCGGGAGCGTCCGACGCCCGGCTGGCCTCCAGCACCCAGGGCTTCAGCCATTCCAGGTCAGCAAGCCGGGCCTGGCGCACCTCCAGGGACGGAGCCGCGGACGCGGAAAGCGGGGGCATGGCGGTCATCCAGTCCCAGTCGGGGAGGATGTCCCAGGACCCGAGCCGGCTGTAACCTGTAGCGTCCAACAGGGCCTGCGCAGCCCGATTGTCGCGCCGTGTGGTCAGCCGGGCCACCCGCGCCCCCGCCCGGCCGGCCTGGTCCGTCACGCAGCGGGTCAGGGCCTTGCCGATGCCCAGGCGGTGAAAGTTGGGATGCACGCGCATGCCCATCAGGTACGCCTCGTGCGGCGTGATCAGCGCGTAGCCCAAGATGCCCACGACCTGCTCCTCCGCCGTGGCGACGGCCAGGGTGCCGTCCTGCCGCGCCGCCCATTCGGGGAAGACCTCGGGCAGCCAGTCGTGGGGGTCAAGGGCCTGACAAAGCGCCGTCACCTGCTCCAGGTCTCCGGGGTGGGCGGGCCGCAGTCGCAGCCCGAAGTCAAACGGTTTCTCCTCGCTCATGGCACAGCCTCCCGCCGGACAATCTTGGACAAGCCACGGCGGAAATCCTTGCGGTGGGTTTTCCCATGCTCCCGCGGAAACACTATCGTCAGCCGGTTCAGAGAGGAGGCAGGACCATCGCACGCCTGGTCATTCGCGGCGGGCGCCCTCTGGAAGGCCGCGTCGCCATCGGCGGGGCCAAGAACAGCGCACTGCCCCTGATCACGGCTGCCCTCCTGGCCCGTCAGGGCGAAACGGTTCTGGAGAACGTCCCCCACCACGCCGACGTTCTGGACCTTTGCCAGATTGCCCGGGACCTGGGAGCCGAGGCCGACTTCCTTGACCCGCATACGCTCCGCATCCGGGCCGGCCACCTGTCCGGCCATGTGGCACCCTACCGCCTCGCCCGCAAGCTGCGGGGCTCCACCTATCTGGTGGGGGCCCTGCTGACGCGGTTGGGGCGGGCGGAGGTGGCCCTGCCCGGCGGGTGCCTGATTGGGTCGCGCCCCGTGGATTTTCACATCAAGGGTCTGACTGCCCTGGGCGCCCAGGTGGGGGTGGAGCGGGGCTGCCTGGTAGGCGAGGTGGCACCGGCAGAGCGGAGCGGGCCACCGCGGCTGACCGGGGCCCGCCTGTACATCGACCGCGCCAGCTTCGGCACCACGCTGAACATGATGCTGGCGGCCAGCCTGGCCCAGAGCACGACCATCCTGGAGAACGCGGCACACGAGCCTGAGGTGGTGGATGTGGCCAACTTCCTCAACCGCATGGGGGCCCGCGTGCGCGGCGCCGGGACCAGCGTGATCCGCATCGATGGTGTGCAGTCGCTGACGGGAGCCCCCCATGAGGTCATCCCCGACCGGCTGGAGGCCGGCACCTTCCTGCTGGCCGGCGCCATCTCCGGCGGCACGGTCGAGGTCACGGGCGTCATCTCCGAGCACCTGCACGCGGTGATGACCAAGCTGCGCGAGGCGGGAGCCCAGATGGAGGACGACAATGACGCCGTGGCGGTATTCGCCCCCAGGCGCCTGCAGGCGCTCACCGTGGAAACCCAGGTGTACCCGGGGTTCCCCACCGACCTTCAGTCGCCCTTCCTGGCCTGCATGACGGTGGCCGATGGCGTTTCCGTCATGCACGAAACCATCTTTGAGAACCGCTTTGGCTGCTCTGCCGAGCTGACGCGGTTGGGCGCCGCGATCAAGGTGGACGGCGACCGGGCCATTGTCCGCGGCGTTCAGGGACTGACAGGCGCCCCGGTGGAGGCGGGGGACATACGCGGCGGGGTCGCCCTGGTCCTGGCCGGACTGGCCGCCCAGGGCGAGACGGAGGTGGCCCGGGCGGAGTTGATCGACCGCGGTTACGAGCGCCTGGAGGAGAAACTGGCCGCTATGGGTGCAGAGATTGCGCGCCTGTCGGACGAGCCTGACAGCCTCGCCCCCGAGCTTGAAGCCAGAGTGTAGTCGTCCCGCGACGGACTTATCCATGCCGGCATGCAGATGGGCCCGGGAGCAACTCCCGGGCCCTGATGATCACTCCAGGCCGCACACCCTGCGTATGCGTCCTTCCACCATACCGAGGCCCTTGTCGCCGCCGGCCCGGAAGCGGAGCTTCCCATCCCGGTCGAAGACGTAGAAGGCAGGAACGTACTCGTTCTGGAAGGCCTCGGAGATGGCCAGGTCATGGTCCAGGGCCACCGGCTGGGTCATGTGGAATCGCTCCGCCACCTCACGGACCAGGTCCGGATCCTAGAGGGTCTTCTGGCCCTTCTTCCAGTTGGCCGGGCACAAGCCGCCCGTCTGTAGGGCTTCCAGGACGCGCAGGGTTTCGTCCACGCTGCGGCCGATGTTCAGGTCGTGGATGACGGCGTAGCGCAGAACGCCTTCCGGGTCAATGATGAACAGTCCGCGCAGGGCAACACCCTGGTCCTCAATCAGCACACCGTACCGGCGGGCCACCTCCTTGGTGATGTCGGAGGCCAGTGGGTACTTGATGGGGCCCAGCCCGTTCTGGCTGCGGGGGGTATTGATCCAAGCCTTGTGGCTGTGCACGCTGTCTGTGCTGCAGCCCAGAATCTCGGCCCCCAGGGCGTCGAACTCGTCGGCGCGGTCGGACAGAGCCGTAATCTCCGTGGGGCAGACAAATGTGAAGTCCAGCGGATAGAAGAAGAAGACGAGCCACTTACCCTTGTAGTCGGACAGGGAGACCTTCTTGTCCAGCTTCTCCAGGTCCCTGGTGCTGTCCATGGTGAAATCAGGCGCCTTCTGGCCCACTTTGGCGACAATGGGTTCGAGAGCTACAGTCATACGAATCCTCCTCCATTGAAAGTGCGTTCACTAGGGTCTGCCGCAACACTTGCCGTTATGCGGCTGAGCCGATGTCCGGCGCCCCCGCCCGACGCCGCAAGGGCAACAAAAAGGCGCCGTCCATGCGGCGCCGGAGCGAGGCTCTGTATGGCCTTAGGGGGCCTGGACAACCACTATTCTATATGACGCTGTAGCAAATATCAAATCCCTTTTACGAAGGATCTGAGCCCCAGGCCCGCAGGGCCACGCCCTGCAAGGATACCTCAGCCCAGACCTGGGTCAGCACGGCAAACTGGCCGATGACCACCGCCAGCACGGCGGGCCAGCCGCCTCGGGGAAGGACCGCTTCCACGACCATCAGCGGCGCGGTTACCAGCAGTCCCATGAGCGTGACGCCGAAGAACCGCCCCACGGAGAGCCAGAAGCGGCCCTTCAGGTAGGACCAGCCGGCCAGCCAGGCCTGCCAGCCGCTGCGAGTCTCCAGGGCGGCGGCGCGGGCGTAGTCGGACTGGAGGCGGAGCACCAGGACGAACGGCGATATGAGGAACAGCAGCGGGAGCGCCCGCTGCGGCTGTCCGCCGCTCAAGGCCGCGGGGACCAGGAACAGCAGCAGATTGAGGACCAGGCCGATGGCCGCCAGACCATAGTAGGACCGCCAGTGCCGGCCCGGGGCCGACCGCATGCGCCGGGCCTCACCCTCCGCCCCGTCCGCCAGGGCGGCGGCGACCGCCGCCTGGACCAGGGGGCGCACCAGCAGGTACAGCACCGACAGAACAAGGCCTGTGAGCGCCAGGGTGGTCAGGAGGGGCCGGGTGCTGATTCCCACCAGGGTCAGGTCGGAGAGGAGCGTCATCAGCAGGTTGCGTGTGGGCCTGAGGGCGGTCTCGGAGTGGCCCACCATGGCGGCGACCAACGCGTAGGCGGCGGCGCCCGGCAGCAGCGCGGCCGCCAGGTTGAACAGATAGGACAGCAACAGGGCACGTGGACGCCGCAGGGTAGAAACAAGGGTTTGAAAGACCATGGCGACCTCCTACAACCACTGGCCCAGGCGGACCAGGAGCATCTGGTAGAGCTGCGTGCCGATGCCGGACCAGTAGAGATGTCCGGTCCAGGCCGGCCCCGCCACCCAGTTGTTGTTCGTCAAGTTGGTGTCCAGCCAGTTCACCTGCTCCGGGTCGATCTGCACCCGCATCGCATCCGCGGTGGCTTGCAGGACGAATTCCTTCTCCCGGTCCTGCCCGTCCCAGGACTCGCTCAGCACGCGGCTATCCTGGAGCGTGACCTGAAACCGTACGGGCAGAACGGCATCGCTCCGGCGGCGGAGGCGCACGTGTAGGCCATCCGCAGCCTTGCGGGCCGAAACGACGCTGTAGTCCACCCAACCGTTGCCGCGGAAGAAGCGATCGAAGAACCAGTCCAGCGGCTGGCCGGCCACCTCGGCGGCCAGCGCCTCAAAGTCCCGCTGGGAAGGGTGGCGGAAGGACCAGCGGTGCACGTACTCCCGCATCGCCTGGTCCATCACGTTGGTGCCCAGCACGTACTGCAGTCCCCGCAGCACGGTTCCTTCGCGACCGTACACGTTGCCGGCGTAGGAGGCGGACGAGGGGTAGCCCCAGCTAACCTGGTCCACGCCGCCCTCTCTGGCGTAGGAGAGGCCCTGGCGCGTCTGCAGGCGGTCGATGTCGAGGGCGATGGGATCGGCCAGCACGCCCTGCTTTACCATGTCCTCCAGAATGAGGCCCGTGGCGTAGGTGGTGAAGCCCTCGTCCAGCCAGGCCTCCTCAAACTCGTTGCTGCCCACCATGCCGTAGAAGTACTGGTGCATGAACTCGTGCACCAGCACCATGGCCAGAGACGCGTCCGCCGTGCCGCCCTGGCCCGCCGGATAGCTGGCGGTAATGAGGGTGGGGTACTCCATGCCGCCGGCGCCGCCGGCGTTCATGGGCGGCGTCACCACGGTCAGCGTTCGATAGGGATAGGGACCGTAGTGGTCGCTGGCCCACTTCAGGCTGGCCGCAATGAAGCGCTCCTGCCGGTCAAGGCTGAAGCCCGCCTGGGCCGGCAGAAAGAAGCGCACTTCCACCGGGCTGCCGTCCGCCTGGTTGATGGTTGACACGCGGTCGATAAACCCGGGCGATGCCGCCCAGGCGAAGTCGTGGACGTCATCCTGCTGATAGAGATAGCTGATCGTGCCATCGGCGTTGGCAACCGGCGAACCCGCCAGTGCACCGGTGGCTGCCACCTGCGTGCCCTGGGGCACGGTGATGTTCACGCGAAAGCTGCCATAGTCCGCGTAGAATTCGCTGTTGGCGTGATACTGGTGGGCGTTCCAGCCCTCCTCAACGCGGCCGCGAACACCCGCCGGCTCGTAGACCGCCAGTTTGGGGAACCACTGGCCGGCCATGAGGAAGTTCCCGGCCACGCCGGCCCGGGCGAAGATGCCGGGCGGCACGGCCTTCCACTCCAGGTCCAGTTCCACGCTGCCGCCGGGGGCGACCGGCTGGGGCAGGGCAAGCACCGCCACGGTGCGGTCGTCCGGGTTGCCGTCATCCGGCGCCACGAAGCGCAGCCCGGGCAGGAGGTCGGCGCCCGGCCCATCGCCGGCAAAGCCGCCTGCCAGCCGAGCGGCGGTCAGGTCCATGGACCCCCATCCGCCCTCCGGCATCCGGTCGCCACGGAGTCGGCCGCCGGACTCCTTCATAAACGTGGAGTTGCCGTCCCGAAAGGCGTTCCAGTAGAGGTGCCAGTACAGCTCACTTACGGGCTGCTGACCGGGGTTCTCCCAACGCACTCGCTCCTTGCCAAGGACCTGGCGCTGTGCCGGGTCCCAGCGCACGTCAATGTCGTAGGCGACCAGCCGGTGGCTCAGGGACCTCTCGCCTGCCGGTGCCGTTTCGCTCTCCGCCATGGGGGCTGAAGCTGTTTCGGCCGGCGGCGGCACAGCGGGGGTGGATGCGTCCGGCTGGCCCAGGGCCAGGCCGGGACCAATCGGTATCAAGGATATGACGATGAGCCCTGCCGTCAGGGCCGAAGCGATGAGGCGCGGGCGGTGAGCCGAAAGCGGAGCCACGTGAACCACCTCGTATTGGCTGGACGCTATGTCCTACCTCCCTACTACTGGGTAAAGTGACAATTCACCTGCCTTGGCCGGGTACTTTCCCAGGGCACCGCCCAAAGGGGGCCGAGAACTGACAAGGAGTTCCCCCGGGGCGACTGATCGCCGGGGGAACTCCTTTGCTACCGGATGAGGTCGTCCGGCCTCACCTTATTGACTGTAGTTGGGCGCTTCCTTGGTGATGAAGATGTCGTGGGGGTGGCTCTCGCGCAGGCCGGCGCTGGTGATGCGGATGAAGCGCGTCGCCGTCTGCAGGGCCTGGATGGTGCGCACGCCGCAGTAGCCCATGCCCGATCGCAGCCCGCCCAGAAGCTGGAACACCTGCTCCGACAACGCGCCGCGGTAGGGCACGCGCCCCTCGATGCCCTCCGGCACCAGCTTGCTCTCCCTGTCCTGGAAGTAGCGGTCGGAGCTTCCCTGCCGCATGGCGCCAATGGACCCCATGCCGCGATAGGTCTTGAAGCTGCGGCCCTGATAGATTTCCAGCTCGCCCGGCGACTCCTCCGTACCGGCGAACAGGCTGCCGATCATGACCGTGTTGGCGCCGGCGGCCAGGGCCTTGACGATATCGCCCGAGTACTTGATGCCGCCGTCGGCGATGATCGGCACGCCGTGTTTCCTGGCCTCGACGGCGCAGTCCACCACGGCCGTGATCTGCGGCACGCCGATGCCGGCCACCACGCGGGTGGTGCAGATGGAGCCGGGGCCGATGCCCACCTTCACCGCGTCCGCGCCGGCCTCAATGAGGTCGCGCGTGCCTTCCGCCGTGGCCACGTTGCCGGCGATGACCTGCGCGTCGGGGTGCTCCCGCTTGATGCCGCGCACGGTTTCCAGCACGTTGCGGCTGTGACCGTGGGCGCTGTCAACGACAAGGACATCGACGCCGGCCTCGATCAGTGCGGCCACCCGATCCGGGGTGTCGCCGCCGACCCCTACCGCCGCTCCGGCCAGCAGCCGGCCGCGTGCATCTTTGGCGGAGTTGGGGTACTTTCTGGCCTTCTCGATGTCCTTGATGGTGATAAGCCCCTTGAGCTCAAACCGGTCGTTGACCAGGGGCAGCTTCTCGATCTTGTGCTTCTGCAGCAGCGCCTTGGCCTCTTCCAGGGTGGTACCGACCGGAGCCGTCACCAGCCCCTCGCGGGTCATGACCTCAGCGATGGGGCGGCTGTAGTCCTCCTCGAAGCGCAGGTCGCGGTTGGTGAGGATCCCCACCAGGCGGCCCCTCTCGACGATGGGGACGCCGGAGATGTGGTAGCGGCCCATCAGTTCCTGCGCGTCATGGATGGTGTCTTTGGGCGACAGGAAGATGGGGTCGGTGATAATGCCGTGCTCGGAACGCTTGACCTTATCTACCTCGTCCGCCTGCTGCTGGATGGTCATGTTCTTGTGGATGATGCCAACGCCGCCCTCGCGGGCCATGGCGATGGCCATGCGGGCTTCGGTGACCGTGTCCATGCCGGCGGACAGCAGCGGAATGTTGAGCCTGATGGCCCTGGTCAGTTGGGTGGACACGTCCACCTCGCGGGGCAGAACCTCCGAACGCGCCGGCACCAGCAGCACGTCGTCGAAGGTCAGGCCCTCGCGTGCAAAGCGATCCTCCATGGAAAAGCGCTTCTCCCCTCCGCAGGTTTTTGTTAGTATATCACTCCACCTGACGAGGGACAAGACACGGCTCGACAAGCAGGCGAGCCGCTACGGCTCCAAAGTCACATCGCCGCGCCAGGCCAGCATGCCGCCCGCCAGACTGAAGGCCCGGAGCCCCACCCCACGCAGCACTTCCGTGACGTAGGCCGACGTCCGGCCGCGCCCGCACACCACGGCCACCGGCCGGTCCTTCGGGACTCGGGCTGCCGCGTCCATGGGGTCCTGCAGAAAGGCCTCAAACGGGATGTTCAGGAACGGCGCCGCCGACGCACCCCGACGTTACGCCTACGAGGCCTGCCGCTCGCTCAGGCGCCGGCCCAGCTCGGCGGCCACAGTCCATATGTCGCCGGCTCCCATCACCAGCACCGTGTCGCCCGGAGCCGCCAGTTCCAGGCAGCGTGAGACGATGTCTTCCTTGTCCGCTATCAGCTCCACGTCCACGGCGCCTCGCCTGCGGATGAGGTCCGCCAGCACGGCTGAGCTGACACCGGGGATGGGCGCCTCGCCCGGCGGCGAATAGATCTCCGCCAGCAGCAGCCGGTCGGCGGCGCCGAACGCCTGGCTGAACTCGTTCATCAGATTGTGCGTACGCACATAGCGCTGGGGCTGAAACACCGCAATCAGACGGCCCTGGGTCAGGGCTCGCGCTGCCTGCAGCGTGGCCTGGATCTCCGTGGGATGGTGGGCGTAGTCGTCCACCACGCGAATCCCGCCACTGATGCTGATGACCTGAAAGCGGCGCCTGGCATTGCCGAACCCGGCCAGAACCTCGGCCGACTTGCGAAACGTCACCCCGGCCTCGGTGCAGGCGGCGATGGCAGCCAGCGCGTTGAGCACCATGTGGCGTCCCGGCACGGCCGCGTACACCCGGCCCAGGAAGCAGCCGCTGCGGCTGACGTCGAAGGAGGTGCCTCCCCCGCGCGCCTGTTCCACCTGCAGCGCCGAGGCGACCCACTCGTTCCTGACCCCAAAGCCGTAGAGGATGGGCCGCTGCCGCAGACGCGCGGCAACCCTGGCCAGGATGGGATCGTCGCCGCACAAGACCAGGCGGCCTTCCGGCTGAATCTGGCCGAGAAAGGCTTCAAAGGCCGTGATGAGGTTGGCGAACTCGCCGCCGTAGTGCTCCAGATGTTCCCGCTCACAGTTCGTCACCACGGCCAGCCACGGGTGGTAACGAAGGAAGGTGCCGTCCGACTCGCAGGCCTCGGCCACCACGTAGCGGCCGCGCCCCAGCTTGCCGGTTCCGCCGATGCCCGGCAGTTCGCCCCCGACAAAGATGGTGGGGTCGAGCCCCGCCTTCTCCAGGATGGTTCCAATCATGGAGGTGGTGGTGGTCTTGCCGTGGGTCCCGGTGACGGCGATGCCGCCGCCGGCGTTCAGGAAGCTGGCCAGCACTTCCGAGCGGTGCAGCACGGGGAGGCCGCGTGACCGGGCGGCCACGAGCTCGGGATTGTCGGGCGGCACATCCGTGGTGACCACCACGGCCGCTGCTCCATCCACGTGAGAGGGGTCATGGCCAA